>DFYA01000315.1:2528-28244 GCA_002382525.1 Opitutaceae bacterium UBA4094 | reverse complement strand
TCCCGGCTACGAACCCGAACCGCTGCCCGAAATGACCAAACAATTGACTAAAATGACCGAACCGGCGCGCCACCGCTTGTGGGCGGAATTGGCGGGCGACTCGCCGCTCGAATCGTTGCGCCTCGCCACGTTGGGATGGGTTCCCCGCAAGCGCGAACGACTGCGGGGGCCGACGCCACGCCACGCGTTTTGCCTGCTCGCGCGCGGTGAAGGCACGTTCCTCTCGCCGGACACCGACACACCGCAGCCCGTGGCCGGGCCCGGCATTTTCTTTACCTCGCCCGCGATGCACCACGACTACGGCCCGACGCGGGTCGCCGACCGCTGGGAAGAATTTTATTGGATCATCGAAGGTGCACGCGTCGCCGAGTGGGAAGCCGCCGGATGGTGGCCGGATAAGCCGAGTTTCCGCCCGATCGATGTCGCCGCAGCCGAAGAGCTGATCGCTCTCTTCCGCGTCACCTCGGCGGCCCTGGAGCGGCGCGATCGCCGCGCGTTGGACCAAGCCAAACTCGCCCTCGAACGCTGGCTCTGCGATCACGCCGACCCGCGCGCGAGGCGCGACACCGGCCCGGCGTCTCCCCTCGCCCCGATCGTCGAACGCTGGCGACGCGAACCCCAGCGCGCGTGGTCGCTCAAGGAAGGCGCCGCGCAGGCCGGCCTCAGCTACACGCGTTTCCGCGCGCGCTTCGTCGAGGACTACGGCACGAGCCCTTATGATTATCTGCTGCGCCTGCGCCTTGAGCTGGCCGCCGGCTGGTTGCGCGCCACGTCGGAACCGGTGAAATCCATCGCCCTGCGCTGCGGGTTCAGCCGGGTCGAGCCGTTCGTGCGCGCCTTCGGTCGCGTGCATGGCGCGAGCCCGGCCCGCTGGCGCCGACACCGCCTGCCTGCGCGCACCGCGTGATGGGCTGCTCAGCCTAGCAGCGCCTCGCGCATCGCCTGGAACTTGAGTTCCGTCTCCGCGAATTCGCGCTCGGGGTCGGATCCTTCGACGATGCCTGCTCCGGCATACACGCGAGCCGTTTCACCTTCGACGAGAGCCGAGCGGATACCCACCAAAAACTCCCCGCCGCCGCGTGCGTTGAGCCAGCCGATGGCGCCGGCGTAAAGCCCGCGCGGAAACCCTTCCAACTCTCGGATGCGCCCGACCGCCGCTTCCCTCGGAGAACCGCCGACGGCGGGCGTCGGGTGCAAGCGCGAAAGCGCATCCAACAAATGGATACGCGCCGGCAGTTCGACGCTCATCGGCGTGTGCAGGTGCTGCACGTTGGCGAGGCGGCGCAGGCCGGGCGCGTCCGCAAAACGCGGCGTCAGCCCAAGCGGTTCGAGCCGGCGCACGATGGAGTCGAGAACATGGCGGTGCTCGCGCAGGTCTTTCTCGCTGGCGAGGAGCGCGGCGCCGAGCGCGGCGTCTTCGTCGGCCGACGCCCCTCGTCGCGCGGAGCCTGCAAGCGCCTCGGTTTCGAGCACGCCTTTGCTCACGCGCACCAGGCGCTCCGGGCTCGCGCCGATAAAGCTGTGCCCGCGTCCGTTGGCGACGGAGAAGCTGTAGCAGTCGGGAAACCGTTCCCGCAGTCCGCTGAGGAGTCGCAACGGATGAAGCGGCTCCGCGGCGCCCATGTCTTGCGCGCGCGCCAGCACGATCTTTTTGACCGCACCATCGGCGATGGCTTTCAAGCCACCCACGACGGCCGCCCTGAAGTCACCGGCCTCGCTCGTCCGAAACGTGGCCTGGGCTTCCTGCCCATGGTCCGATCCCTTCGGCTGGAAGCCGATGCCACTTTCCAAGCCCATGCCACCTCGGAACCGCCCGTGTGCCCGCCACACGCGTTCGGCGAGCATCGCCAAGTCCGCCTCGGGTTCCACCAGCAGGTTGGCGACTGCCGTCGTCACATCGCCCGCTCGCGCNNTCATCGAGAAACGTGAACGCGTTGAAAAAATGCGGGCCGCCAAACGGCGCCTCCACGTCGCCCACCGCGATGGTGCGTGAAAGCACGTCGTCCACCCACTGGCGCACCGAGGCGAACCGCTCCGGCCCCGACGCCTCGTGCATGAGCACCGCCTCGGCTCCCGCGATCGCCGTCTGCGTGGTCGGACGCTCGGCATAAAAATGCAGTTCGCCGGGCTCGAAGATCGCCTCCAGCACGGTCAACGGATCGAGCGCGCCGACCGCCAGCGAGATGCTCACCAGCCGGTCCCGCCCATCGCTTCGCGCCGCGTCGCGGCACTGACGCAAAAACGCGACCAGCGCCTCGGGCGACGCGTTCTCGGCGGGATGGATGGGCAGGATCGTCACGCGAGACCCGACACGGTTAGCCCGCCTTCGTCTCCGCCTGCGGACGCGGGAACAGGATCGCGGTCTCGGCGATCTTCGCCCCGGTGAGACGCCCGTCCCAGACGAGTTCATCCTTCCAGATCGCGCCGGTCTTGTAGCCGAGCACGCCGTGGATTTTCACCGTCGTGTCGGGCATCACCGCTTCGAGCAGCGACACGCCGAGGCGCAGGGCTTCTGCGATGGTCGCAAGCGTCGTGCGCAGCAAGGCCTGATCGCGCGGCTCGGACGACTTGGCGAGCGTCCACGGCGTGCGCTGCTGGATGTAGGTGTTCGTCGCGGTGATGAACGCAAAGGTGCGCTCCAGCGCGGTGTGGAACTGAAACCCTTCGTGCAGCGCGATGACTTCGTCGCGGGTCTTCGTCCAGAGCGCCCGCAGGTCTTGTTCGGGCTGCTCCGAGATCTCGGCGGCAGGCAGCACGCCGCCCGCGAAACGCGTGGTCATGTTGAGCACGCGGTTGACGAGGTTGCCCAGGTTGTTGGCGAGTTCGGCGTTGTAGCGCGCGAGGAATTGGTTGAGTGAAAAATCGCTGTCCTGCCCCACGCTCATCTCGCGGATCATGAAGTAGCGCAGCGCGTCCACGCCGTATTTCGTCGCGAACTCACCGGCGTCCACGAAATTGCCGGTGCTCTTGGACATTTTTGAGCCGTTGATCGACCACCAGCCGTGGGCGAGGATCGTCTTCGGCGGCTCGATGCCGGCCGCCTTCAGCATGATCGGCCAATACACGGCGTGCGGCGGCACGAGGATGTCTTTGCCGATGACGTGGAAATCGGCCGGCCAGAACTCGGGCTTGTCCACGACCGCCGTATAGTAGTTCACCAACGCGTCGAACCACACGTAGGTCACAAAGTCTTCGTCGAAGGGCAACGTGATGCCCCATTCGAGGCGTTCCTTCGGACGGGAAATACAGAGGTCGTTGAGCGGCTCCGAGAGGAACTCCAGCACCTGCTTCTGCCGGTAGCGCGGGAACACGAAGTTCTCGTGGGTCTTCAAGTGCTCGACGAGCCACTCTTGGTATTGGCGGAGTTTGAAAAAGTAGTTCGATTCGGTGATCTCGGTGACCTCGCCGAAGAGCTCCGGCCAGGTGCCGTCGGGATTGCGATCCTTGTCTTGTAGGAACTGCTCCTGGCGCGTGGAGTAGAAGCCCTTGTATTCTGCTTTGTAGATCTCCCCCTTGTCGAAGAGCTGCTGGAGGAGCTGGCGCACGACCTTCTTATGGCGCTCCTCGGTCGTGCGAATGAAGTCGTTGTTGGAGATGTTGAGCTGCTTGCAGAGCACGCGGAACTCCTCGGACACCTCGTCGCAAAACTGCTGGGGAGGGACGCCCTTTTTCTTGGCGCTTTGCTGCACCTTTTGCCCGTGTTCATCAACGCCGGTCAGAAAGTAAACGTTGTCCCCCATCAGGCGCCGGAACCGGGCGATAACGTCCGTCAGCACCTTTTCGTAGGCGTGGCCCAGATGCGGCGAACCGTTCACATAGTCGATGGCGGTTGTGATGTAGAAGTTCTTCATGTGCGGAAGGGGAAACAGAAAGGACGCCATCGCAAATGTCGAAGACTTTGCGGGCGCCTAACGGTTCGTAACGAGACGACGGAACCTACGGGAAATCAGCCGCACAATAAAATATTAGTTGACCCTAAATTCTGCACTAAATTAGGTGAGGCTAATTTTACTATGAGACACAAACTAATCCTTGGACTAATGGCGTCGACATTGGGTCTGTTGATCGGAAGCGCGCAGTCGCTTGCCGCCGCGGAGCGCCCGCGCGTCCTCACCACGTTCACCATTCTCGCCGACATGGCGCGCAACGTCGCCGGTGAGCACGCCGACGTGGATTCGATCACGCGCCCGGGCGCTGAGATTCACGGCTACGAACCGACGCCGCGCGACATCGTCAAAACTCGCCGCGCCACGCTCGTGCTGTGGAACGGCATGAACCTCGAACTGTGGTTCGAGAAGTTTTTCGCCAACGTCAAAGGCGTCGAGCAGGCCGTGCTCACGGAGGGCATCGAGCCGATGGGAATCACCGAGGGTCCCTACACGGGCAAACCCAACCCGCACGCGTGGATGTCGCCCGCCAACGCTCTCATCTACGTGGAAAATATCCGCGCCGCCCTCGCCCGCGTTGATCCCGCCAACGCGGAGGCTTATGCCGCCAACGCCGCCGCCTACTCCGCGAAAATCCGCGCCATCGACGCTCCGGTGCGCGAACAACTCGACCGCATTCCAGAGGGCCAACGCTGGCTCGTGACGAGCGAAGGCGCCTTCTCGTATTTGTGCCGCCACTACGGCTTCCGCCAGCTCTACCTATGGCCGATCAACGCCGACGCCCAAGGCACGCCGCAACAGGTGCGCCACGTCATCGACCAGATCCGCGCCCACCAGATTCCCGTGATCTTCAGCGAGAGCACCGTGAGCGATAAACCCGCCCGCCAGGTCGCCCGCGAAACCGGCGCCCGCTACGGCGGCGTGCTCTACGTCGATTCGCTCACGGACGCCAAAGGCCCCGTGCCCACCTACCTCGCCCTGCTCGAAACGAACGCTAGGACCATCGTCAACGCCTTCCTCGAAACCTCCGCCTCGAAAAAATGAACCGTCTCCTCCGCCCCCTCCCGCTCTTCGTAGCCCTCGCCACGGTGGCCGCCGCGCAGTCCGACAAATCGGGCTACACGCTCTTTAACCCCACCCCGCGCGACCAGATGCGGGACCTGAGCACCGACCGACCCGATCAAACGGAAAGCCCCCACACGGTCGATGCCGGCCATTGGCAGATTGAATTCGAATTTGCCAACTTCACCTACGACCGCGAGGGCGGCACGCGGTCCGAGACTTGGAACATCGCCCCGGTAAACGTGAAGCTCGGTCTCACCAACGACACCGATATCCAATTCATCTTCGACAGCTACAGCCGCGAAAAAGTCCGCTCCGGCGGCACCACCACCCGCACCCGCGACTGGGGCGACCTCACGGTTCGCGTGAAACACAACGTCTGGGGCAACGACGACGGCGACACCGCCTTCGCCGTGATGCCGTGGGTGAAGATTCCCCTGAAACTCGGCGATGCCGGCAACGACTCGTTCGAGGGCGGGCTCATCCTGCCGTTCGCCGTCGCGTTGCCCTCCGGCTGGAGCCTCGGGCTCATGACGGAACTCGATCTGCTCGCCGACTCGGTCGGCAACAACCACCACTTCGAATGGGTGAACACGATCGCGCTCGGACGCGACATCACGTCACGACTGGGTGGATACATCGAGTTCCTCTCCTCGCATAACTACGAGCGCGGCACCGACTGGCTGGCGCTCGCCAGCGTCGGCTTCACCTACGCCTTCAATGCCGACACGCAACTCGACGGCGGCTGCAACTTTGGCGTCACCCGCAACGCGCCCGATGTGCAGCCTTTCCTTGGGCTCACGTTGCGCTATTGATCGCGTTTTATGCCTACGCCCGCCGCGCCTCGCGAAACGCTCACGCTCGAAGCCGCCGGTGTCGCCGTCACGTATCCCAACGGCCACACCGCCCTGCGCGACGCGAGCTTCCGCCTCGATGGCGGCACCATCTGCGCCCTCGTCGGCGTCAACGGCTCCGGCAAGTCCACGCTCTTCAAGGCCCTGATGGGCTTCGTCGCCCCGACCCGCGGCGCCGTCACCATCAACGGAAAACCCGTGCGCGCCGCCCAAAAACAAAGCTGGGTCGCCTACGTGCCGCAGGCCGAGGAGGTGGACTGGACATTCCCCGTGAGCGTGCACGACGTCGTCATGATGGGCCGCTACGGCTACATGAATTTCCTGCGCATCCCGCGCGCTGCCGACCGCGCGGCCGTCGAACAAAGCCTCCGTCGCGTCGGCATGTGGGAGTTCCGCGACCGCCAGATCGGCGAACTCTCCGGCGGACAAAAAAAGCGCGTCTTCGTGGCTCGCGCCCTCGCTCAAAACGGCCGTCTTATCCTGCTCGACGAGCCGTTCACCGGAGTGGACGTCAATACAGAGGAGGCGATCACCGCCCTGCTCCGCGAATTGCGCACCGAGGGTCGCCTCATCCTCGTCTCCACCCACAACCTCGGTTCCGTCCCCGAATTCTGCGACCAGGTCGTGCTCATCAACCGCACCGTGCTCGCCTACGGTCCGACCGCGACCGTGTTCACGCCGGAAAACCTCATCGCCGCCTTCGGTGGCGCGCTCCGCCACTTCGACTTCGACCGCTCCACCGTTAACGACCACGACGGCCGCCAAGTCACGGTGCTCACCGATGACGAACGCCCCCTGGTCCTCGGCAAAAAAGGCCACCTCGAATACCTCGACCGCACCGGCCGCCAAGAACTCATCGATGAACGCGAAAAGGAGCAGGAAAAAAAGTAGCGAATAGTGGGTGGCAAGTAGCGAGCACTCAAAACATCCAACCGTCTCCGAAGTCCGCGCCTTTCTACTCGCTACCCGCTACTCACCACTCGCTACTTCAACAACCCGAATGACCACCTGGCTCACGCCCTTCGACTACGACTACATGGTGACCGCCATGTGGACGTGCACGCTCATCGGCGCCGTCTGCGGCCTGCTCTCCGGTTTCATCACGCTCAAGGGTTGGTCGCTCATGGGCGACGCGTTGTCGCACGCCGTCGTGCCCGGCGTCGCGATCGCCTATCTCGTCGGTTTGCCCTTCGCCGTGGGCGCGTTCACCAGCGGCATCCTCGCTGCCGGCGCCATGGCCTTCGTAAAAATGAAAACCCCGGTGCGCGAAGACGCAGTGATCGGCATCGTGTTCACGTCGTTCTTCGCATTCGGGCTCCTGCTGATTTCGCTCTACCCGAGCCCGATCGCGCTGAAGACGATCATCTACGGCAACATCCTCGGCATCTCGCCGTCCGACGTCCTGCAAGTCGTGATCGTCGCCGCTATCTGTCTGGTCGTGATCGCCCTCAAGTGGCGTGACCTGCTGCTGTTCTGCTTCGATCCCAACCAAGCCCGCGCGCTCGGCCTGCGCGCCGGTTTCCTGCATGTCCTGTTGCTGCTCCTGTTGTCCGCCACCGCCGTCGCCGCGCTTCAGGCGGTCGGCGCCATCCTCGTGATCGCCGTGCTGGTGATCCCCGGCGCCACCGCCTACCTGCTCACGGATCGTTTCGGCGTGATGCTGCTCCTCGGCTCGGCGCTCGGTGCGATCACCTCGCTGGTCGGCGCCTACGCCAGCTTCTTCGTCAACGGCGAAACCGGCGGCTGCATCGTGACGCTCCAAGCGTTGGTGTTTCTCCTCGCGCTCGCCTTCGCCCCCAAACACGGCCTGCTCGCCGGCCGACGCGCGCGCCGCTCGGCCCAAAATGAAGGAGCGCTCTCATGATGGACGACGTGCTCAAGTTTGCCACCTTCTTGGGTGAACCGTTTGCCGAGGACTTCATGCTGCAAGCCTTCGTGATCGGTTCCCTGGTCGCCGCCGTGTGTGCGGTGCTGTCGTGTTTTTTGGTGTTGAGGGGTTGGTCGCTGATGGGCGACGCGATCTCGCACGCCGTGCTGCCCGGCATCGTGCTCGCCTACATCGCGGGCATCCCTCTCGCCTTCGGCGCCTTCGCCAGCGGCCTCTTCTGCGCCGTATCCACGGGGTGGATAAAAAACAACAGCCGCATCAAAGAAGACACCGTCATGGGCGTCGTTTTCACCGGCATGTTCGCCGTGGGTCTCGTGTTGTTTTCGCGCACGCCGAGCGACATGCACCTCGATCACATTTTATTCGGCAACATCCTCGGCATCACGACGGCACAGATGCGCGAAACCGCCATCCTCTCGGCCATCGTGCTGGCGACCGTTCTTCTGCTGCGGCGCGACCTCATGCTGGTGTGCTTCGACCCGTCGCACGCCCGCGTTATCGGCCGCCCCGTGAAAACACTGACCTACCTCCTGCTGATTCTGCTGTCGCTCGCCATCGTGGCGGCGATGAAGGCGGCCGGTCTGATCTTGGTGATCGCGATGCTCATCACGCCCGGAGCGACCGCGCTGCTCCTCACCAAGCGCTTTGATCGTATGCTGGCGCTCGCCACCACCATCGCGGTCGGCTCCGCCATCACCGGCATTTACATCAGCTACTTCGCCGCCGCCAGCACCGCCGCCTGCATCGTGCTTGTCCAAGCGCTCGTCTTCGTAAGCACCCTCCTAGCCCGCCGCACCGGCGCGTCTGCGGACCAATCCAATTCGTCACTTAATAAGTGACAAACCGTCGGAGTTCCCCCTTGCGGGCGTCTCCGGCGACTGAACACACTCCGCGCCGATGTCGCAGTCGTTTGCCCGAATCGTCTTTGCATTCACGGCGGTTTTCTTCGCCGCGTTTTTCATCTGGCCCATCTACCAGATTCTCCGCGGCGGCTTTATCGACGCCGATGGTCGGCCCACGCTCGAATACGTCACCGCCCTGCTCTCCGACCCGATCTACCTCGGCGGCATCGGCAACTCCTTCCTGCTGGCCTGCACCAGCACCACGTTCGCGTTCCTCATCGCGCTCCCCCTCGCATTCATCAGCGACCGCTACCTTTTTCCCGGGAAAACCGTTCTCTGCTCCGTTGTATTGATTCCAATGATACTACCGCCGTTCGTCGGCGCGATCGGGATCAAACAGATCTTTGGCCAATACGGCGCGCTCAACGCCTTCCTCATCGAACTCGGCCTGCGCCCCGAGGGCTGGGCGCACGACTGGTTCGCCGCGAGTCCCTTCTGGGGCATCACGTTGATCAACGCCCTCTCGCTCTACCCCATTGTTTACCTCAATGCCGCCGCCGCGCTCGCCAACGTGGACCCCGCCATGGAAGAGGCCGCCGAAAACCTCGGCTGCACCGGCTTCCGCCGCTTCTTCAAGATCACGCTGCCGCTCATCAAGAGCGGGCTCTTCGCAGGTGGCACCATTGTGTTCATCTGGGCTTTCACCGAACTCGGCGTGCCGCTCATCTTCGATTACCCGCGCGTCATCTCGGTCCAGATTTTCTATGGACTAAAAGACATCGGCGGCAACCCGGCGCCTTACGCGTTGGTCGCGATCATGCTCTTCAGCACGGTGCTGCTCTATGCGCTCGGCAAGGGGCTCTTCGGACGCCAGACGCACGCGATGATGGCCAAGGCCACCAGCTCCGGCGGCCCACGCGTGTTGCCGGCGGCCCGCGCATGGCTGTGCACCGCAGCCTTCGCCGGCGTCACGTTTCTGGCCGTGTTGCCGCACATCGGCGTGGTGCTCGTGGCGTTCTCCAGCGACTGGTATGCGACCGTGTTGCCGAAGAGCTTCACGTTGGAAAACTTCGAGCTCGCCCTCGGCCACAACCTCACGGTTCCGGCCATCGCCAACTCCCTCAAGTTCGCGAGCATCTCCACGCTCATCGACGTGGTGCTCGGCATCGCCATCGCCTACGTGGTCGTGCGCTCGAAGATCCCCGGGCGCCAAGTGCTCGATTTTCTCGCGATGATGCCGCTGGCGGTGCCGGGACTGGTGCTCGCCTTCGGTTATCTCGCGATGAGCCAGGAAGGGAAATTCTTCGCCTTTCTCAACCCCATCCAAGACCCGACGATCCTCCTCATCATCGCCTACTCGGTGAGGCGCCTGCCTTACGTCGTGCGCTCGGCGGCTGCGGGCTTTCAGCAAACCAGTGAGACGCTCGAGGAAGCCGCGCAGAACCTCGGGTGTCCGCCGGTGAAGGCGACTTTCAAGATCACCCTGCCGCTCATCGCGGCCAATCTCATTGCGGGCGGTCTGCTCGCGTTCTCATTCGCGATGCTGGAGGTGAGCGACTCGCTGGTGCTCGCGCAGAAGCAGGCGTTCTACCCAATCACCAAGGCGATTCTCGAACTATTCCAGCTCTTGGGTGACGGCAAATTCATCGCCAGCGCGCTCGGCGTGTGGGCGATGGTCTTCCTCGGCGCAACGATCGTCGGCATGAGCTTGCTGCTCGGCAAAAAACTGGGCGCTATCTTCCGGGTTTAGGCACGCCGGTCATCGCGAGTCGCAGACCAGGCACCTCCCCCCTCCATGCTTTCGCTGATCTTCGTTTCGTTTCTCTGGGCGTTTTCGTTCGGCCTCATCAAAGGCCAGCTCACCGGGCTGGACCCGGTGGCCGTGAGCGTGCTGCGCCTCGCGTTTGCGACGCTCGTCTTTATACCCTTTCTACGTCCGCGGGCGCTGCCGCGCGGCGATGTTATCACGTTGTGCACCATCGGGGCGTTTCAGTTTGGCGTCATGTATATGCTCTACACGGCGGCTTTCGTGCACCTAAAGGCGCACGAGATCGCTTTGGCGACCATCCTCACGCCGGTCTATGTCGCGCTGATCGACGCCGCAGTGGAGAACCGCACGCGCTGGCGCCACATGGCCGCGGCCGCGCTGGCGGTGGTCGGCGCCGGCGTGCTCATCTGGCAGAGCCGCACCAGCGACACGATCGTCACCGGTTTCCTCGTTGTGCAGGGCGCCAACCTGTGTTTCGCCGCCGGGCAAGTCGCCTACAAACGCCTCCGTCCGACCCTGCCTAAAGACGTGACCGACGCGGGCATCTTCTTCTGGCCCTGCGCCGGAGCGCTGGCGACGACGTTGATCACCTCGCTGTGGTTCACTGACTGGCTGGCATTCCGTCCCACGGCGTCGCAGTGGGGCGTGCTCGCCTACTTGGGGGTGCTCGCGTCGGGGCTCGGCTTCTTCCTGTGGAACTACGGCGCGACCAAGGTGAACACCGGCACCTTGGCCGCATTTAACAACGCCAAGGTCCCGCTCGGGGTGCTCTGCTCGGTGGTGTTTTTCCAAGAGACGCCGCAGAGCGTTCCGCGCCTCATCGCCAGCCTCGCGCTGCTCATCGTCGCCGTGCTGGTCGCGGAGTGGAAACCGGCGGCCACAAAAAAGGCGGGCCAATAAGGCCCGCCCTCGGAGATCGGTTTTGCAGGATATTCCCGCCGGCTTCGGCGCGAACCCGCACGACTCCACGCGTTCAGCTCGTGTAGAACGCGTTGATCTTGTCGGCGACGTCGCGGAAGCCGATGTCGTCGCTGTAAATGATCTTATACTCGATGATGGCCTCGTCCTTCTTGCCCATCGACTCGTAGCAGGTCGCGAGCTCGTAGATGACGTCCTTCTTGAGTTCGTCCATCTGCGGAAGCTCGCTCTTCGCCAGCTGGAACTGCGCGACCGCGAGGTCGAACATCTTGCGAGCCTTCAACGCACGGCCCATGCCGGTGATCGCCGAGACGCGCACCTTCGGATTCTTCTGGGCCTGCTGGAAATTGGCGATGGCGTTCTGGTAATCGCCCAACTCGAGATACAGGTTCCCCAGCGTGTAGCGCGCCGCGTAGTCGTTGGGATACCGCTCGACATACTGCTTGGCCTCGGCGAGCTGCGTCTCCGCGAAATCGCTCTTGGTCTTGGCCAGCGTGGCGGTCAACTCGGCGTTGTCAGGATTGGCGGCGACCTGCGCCTCCAGATCTTTGATGCGCTTTTCCAAGATCGCCGTCTTCAGGTCGGCTTCTTGTTTCGCAAGCGATGTATCAGCTTGGCCGGAAGGCAGCGCGCGCGCTTTTTGCACGTAAAGGAGCGCGTCTTCGAGCTTGTTGAGCTTCTTGTAGCCTTCGACGACGCTGCGGTAGTGGTTGAGATTGTCCGGCTGGGCTTTCAGGCGCTCAAGCGCTTCGTCGATGAGCTTCTGCGTCATCTCGTCGGAGGTCACGACCTTGGACGCTTGCTCCAACATCGTGGACTGAGCCTCGTCCTTCAACTTGTCGCGGAAAGAGCCCTTGTCCTCCCAGTTGCCCTTGTCGGTGGTCTGCGCGATAGCAGCCTTGCGCATGAGCGCGAGCGCGTCGCCGTCCTGCGGACGCGTCTTGAGCAGCTCGTCGGCCGCGCGGAGGGCGTCCTTCGGGCGCTTGGCTACGAGGCACGCTTCACCAAAATTCAAAAGCGCTTCGCGATCTCCGGGATTCAGTTCGTGAACCGCCTCCCATGCGAACGCGACCGTGTCGGGCATATCGAGGCCAGCTGCGGCCTCGGCGAGGAGCTTGAGCGCCGGCACGCTCGTGGGGTCGCTCGCCAGCATTTTCTCGGCGGTTTCGAGGGCCTTGGACGGGTCTTTTTTGCCGCCGCCAAACAGGAAACCCGCTTGGGTGACCGAGCCAAACGCCTTGGCGAACAGCTTGTTTTTCGTGCCGAGCTGGCGGAGCTGGGCCACGCGTTGCAACCTGCGCACGGGCAGGCAACCGGGGGCGGATTTTAAAACCTGGGTGGTGACGTCCAGCACGTAATCGAGATTGCCGCGTTGCAACGCGATCTGGGAATTCTCGATCTGCTTCTGAACGCGAGGGTCAAGCGATGAAACGGGGATTTCTGGCATAGGGGAATGGGTGAAAGAATTCACGCGGTCATGTTGGGTCAACGCTAGATTGCCCTTCAAATGAGCTGCAGGTCCTCCGCGGCGGCATGCGTCAGTCGGTTGATTCCGGCGGCGACCATTTCATCCGTCTCTCCTTCGACCAACAGCCGAAGTTTGGCCTCCGTCCCGGAAAAACGAACCAAGACGCGGCCTCGCTCGCCCAACTCGTTTTCGAGGGTCGAGATCGCCTCGACCAACGAGCCGCACGCCGCCAGTTCGCGGCGCTCGCGGACCCTGAGGTTGCGGGTCGCCTGGGGGAATTTCACGAGCGTGCGCCGGAGTTCGGACAAGGGGCGACCGGTCGCGAGCATGACCTCGATCACCTTCAACGCCGCCACGAGCCCGTCGCCCGTTGGCGATGTATCCGAAAAGATGATATGGCCGCTGGACTCGCCGCCGAGCGTCGCACCGGTCGCCAGCATCCGCTCGATCACATACCGGTCACCCACCGCCGTGCGTTCGACGCGCCCACCCGCCGCTTTAATCGCCGCATCGACGCCAATGTTGCTTTGCACCGTCACCACCAACGTGGACGCCGCCAACCGCCCGTTTTTGAGCGCGTGGACAGCAAGGAGCGTCAGCACCTCGTCGCCATCGACCACCGCACCCGTCTCGTCGCACAAAATGCACCTATCACCATCGCCGTCGTGGGCAATGCCTAGGCGTGCGCCGGTCGCACGAACCCGCTCGGCGAGTTTTTCGGGGTGCTCGCTGCCAACGCCTGCGTTGATGTTGAGCCCGTCGGGCGAGTCACCGATGCCGATCACCTCCGCGCCGAGCGCTCGCAACACCGCCGGACTGGTCGCGGCGGTCGCTCCGTTGGCCGTATCCAAAACGATTCGCCACCCGGTCAACGAACCCGCAGGGAGCAACGCACTCGCCGCCTGGATGTAGGGCTCGACGCCGTCCTCGCCCTGCGTCGGCGCGAGCGAAAAACACGGTTCGTTCGGGAGGAGGGCTTCGATGCGCGCCTCGTCGTCGTCGGTGAGTTTAATGCCGGAGCCCGCGAAAAACTTGATGCCGTTGTCCGCCGCCGGATTGTGCGAGGCGGTGATCACGACGCCAAGCACGGCGTCCGAAAGACGCACCGCTCGAGCCACCGCCGGCGTGGGCAACACGCCGAGCGACACCGGCTCGAGGCCGGCGGCCGCCAGACCGGACGCGACGGCCTTGACCAACGACTCGCCCGAGACGCGCGTGTCGCGCCCGATCAGCACGCGCCCGCGGCCTCCCGACCAACGCCCCGCCGCTTCGCCCAGGCGGATGGCAAACGACTCGTTGATGATAGGCCCGCCATAGGGGCCGCGGACGCCGTCGGTGCCGAAATAGATTCGCTTCATGATTGGAAAAACTCGCGGGTCGCCGCGATTTTCGCCCTGACCGCTCCGCCTAGGAGCAGTTCCTTCGCCTGCGCCACGCCGTCGGCAACCGTCGCGGTGCGCCCGGTGATCCAAAGCGCGGTGGCGGCGTTGAAAGCGATCGTGTCCACCAACCCGGTCGGCCCGCGCCCGGAGAGCACCGCCTCGACGATCGCCAGATTCGTTTCGAGATCGCCTCCCTCAAGATCGGCGAACGGCGACACCCGAAAACCGTGCTCCGCAGGCTCCCATACGCCATCGACGGCGCGCAACCGCCCGATGCCGCGCACGCGGTTGGAGGTCGCTGTAGTGAGTTCGTCGATACCGCGGCCGGGCGCGATGATTCCGTGCGCGGCCAAGCCCGCTTCGGTGCCGAGCAACTGAAGCACCTCTGCCAGTTTCCCGACCCACGTTTCGGAGAACACCCCAAGCAGCGTGTGGGCGGGCCGGCCCGGGTTGATCAACGGTCCCAAGATATTGAATACAGAGCGGCGGCCTTGCGCGGCGAGTTGCTTGCGCGCGGGCGCGATGTGTTTGAACGCCGGATGATACGCCGGCGCAAAAAAGAACACGTAGCCGAGCTGTTCGAGCGCACCGCGAACTATCTCGGGCGGAGCCTCCAAGTTCACACCGAGCGCCGCCAACAAATCGGCACTGCCACACTTGGACGTGATTCCACGGTTGCCGTGTTTCATCACAGTCACGCCCGCGCTGGCCAGCGTGAGCACCACCATGCTGGAGATGTTAAATCCACCTGCCATGTCGCCGCCGGTGCCAACGATGTCGATGGCGCCCGACGACCAACGTTCGACGCCCGGATCGATGGCACGCGCGCGAAACGCCCGGGCAAACGCCGCGATCTCGGCGGACGTCTCGCCCTTGTCGCCCAACGCGGAAAGAAACGCGATCTTCGCCGCGTCGCCCGTTTCCGGCGCGGCCAAGGCGGCGGCGGCGGACTCCACCTCGACAGCAGTCAATTCTTGGGACGCCCGCACTTTGGCGGTCAGTTCGATGAGGTCAGGCATGGCTGAGCATGAATCTTAAAACCCTCGCGCGAGGAAAGCATAAACTCGACAGGGTCCGTAAGCTGCGCGAGCAGCCGCCCCGCCATCGATCAACCGATTCGCGTTGTCCGGCTTCTTCCATCGCATACGCAGGTGATAGCACTTGACGGCGGAAAGCGCCGCCCTCTACGTTCACCCTTTACCACTCATAACAGACCTGTTCACACACACGTCCCTCACTCTCTAAACACCACCGACCATGGCTAATCCGAAACGCAAGCAGTCCAAACGCCGTAGCGCCAATCGCCGCGCAGCCAACGCTTTCAAAGCTCCCGAAATCGCCCGTGATCCGACCGACGGCTCCGCTTTCCGTCCTCACCACGTGAATCCCACCAACGGCACCTACCGCGGTCGCCAAGTGGTCAACGTCGAGGTCTAATCCACGCGACCCGCCTCGCGTTTATCACCAACCATCCCCTGCGATGGTCTCCTCTTCCGCCGCTACCGGGCGTATCGCGGTTGACGCGATGGGAGGCGATCTAGGGCCGCCCGAAGTCGTGGCGGCCGTAGAAATCGCCTTGGCCGAATCCTCCGGGAACATCCCCGTCACCCTTGTGGGCGACGAGGCGATTCTGAAGCCGCTCATCACGCGGCATGGCCTCGACGGGCATCCCTCGTTGAGGCTTTTTCATGCCTCCGAAGTCATCACGATGGCGGACAAGCCGCTCCCTTCGCTCAAGCGGAAGAAGGATGCGTCCATGTTCCGCGCCATCGAGCTGGTTAAATCCGGCGAGGCGTCCGCCGTCGTCAGCTGCGGCAACACCGGCGCGCTCATGGCCGGCGGCACCATCAAGCTGCGCACCCTCGAAGGGATCGACCGTCCCGCCCTCGCCGCGATCATCCCGCGCGAAAACGGCCACTTCATCCTGATCGACGCCGGCGCCAATCCCGAGGCCGAGGCGGAGCACTTGGTCCACAACGCGCTTCTCGGCACCCATTACGCGCGAGTCGTTCTCGGCATCGCCAATCCCCGCGTCGGCCTGCTCACCATCGGCACCGAAGAGGGCAAGGGCAACGCACTCATCAGCGCCACCCACGAGCACCTCAAGAGCCTCGGCAATTTGATCAATTACGCCGGCCCCACCGAAGGCTTCCAAGTCTTCACCGACCACTGTGACGTCGCGGTGTGCGACGGCTTCGTCGGCAACCTGCTCTTGAAGAGTTGGGAGTCCCTCGCCCACTTCTTCTCCGCAACGCTCAAGGCCGAACTCAAGGCCAACCCGCTCCGCATGGGTGGCGCGATGTTGTCTCGCGGCGCGTTCAAGGCATTGAAGAAGCGCATGAACCCCGACGTCTACGGTGGCGCCCCGCTACTGGGTTTGCGCGGCAACGTCCTAAAGGCCCACGGTTCCAGCAATCGCCACGCGATCAAAAACGCGGTTCTCGCCGCGGGCAAAATCGTCAAGGCCGACATGCTTCACCTCATCGCCGCAGACGCCGCGCGCGCCAATTCCCTGATCAGGCCCACGCAACCCGCTCCCGCCTCCAAGCTGGAGGCCCCCGCCTCTTAAGACCGCCGCGCGTTTCGACTCGCCACGCGCGCGATCCTTTCTGCTCCGACCACCCATGGGTTCTCCCGCCATCGCCATTCTCGGCACCGGCTCCTACGCCCCCGAGAAAATCCTCACCAACGACGACCTCGCCAAAATCGTCGACACTTCCGACGAGTGGATTTTCTCCCGGTCCGGTATCCGCGAACGACGCATCGCCGGGGACAACGAAACCACGTCCCAGATGGCCGCCGCCGCCGGTCGCGCCGCGTTGGACAACGCCGGCCTCACCGCCGCCGACATCGACCTGATCATCATCGCGACGATGACCCCCGACATGCCGATGCCGGCCACCGCCTGCTTCGTGCAAAACATTTTGGGCGTCTCCACCCACGCCGCGTGTTTCGACGTAAACGCCGCGTGCTCCGGTTTTCTCTACGCGCTCGACACTGCCTGGGCCATGCTGGGTTCGGGCCGCTATCGCCATGCACTCGTGATCGGCGCCGAAAAAATGTCGTCGGTTCTCGATTGGAAGGACCGCACCACGTGCGTGCTCTTCGGTGACGGCGCCGGTGCCGTTGTCCTCGGTCCGGCTCGCGGCACCGCTCAGATGATCGGCGTAAAACTCTACGCTGAAGGCGCGCACTCGCGCCTCCTCTGTATCCCCAACGGCGGCAGCAATACCGCGCTCGCCGCCGCCACCGGCGCCGCAGCCGGGGTTCCGGCCACGCCGCCCGCCCTCACCATGAAGGGCCGCGAGATCTTCAAAATCGCCATCCGCGAGATGGAAGACGCCGCCCGCGACATTCTCGAACAACACCAGATGTCGGCCGCCCAGATCAATTGCGTGATCCCGCATCAGGCCAACCTCCGCATCATCGAGGTCATTGCCCAATACCTGGAGCTCCCCATGGAGTCGTTCTTCGTCAACCTTGACCGCTACGGCAACACCTCCGCCGCCTCCATCCCGATCGCCCTCGACGAAGCCCGCCGTTCGGGTCGCGTGAAACCCGGTGACACCACTCTCTTCGTCGCATTCGGGGCGGGCTTGACCTACGGGTCCGCGCTGGTTCGCTGGTAACTCTTTACGACATGTCCAATTTACTCACCCGCGCCCTGTCCCACGCAGCCCTCCTCGTCTTCGCTCTGACGACTTTTTCCGGCACGGCGCTTAAGGCGGACCTCGTTTGGACCCCGACCTCCGGCTGGCAAGTCCAAGGCGGCGTCCTCTCCGGTCTCATCCCCGAGGAGGGTCGCACCGCCCTCGAAACGATGAACAAAGCGCGGGCCGATGAAGAAAATGGAGAACGTTCCTCCGCCATGTCGCGCTACGAGTCGGTCGCTAAAAAATACCCGAACTCCATCTACGCCCCCGAGGCCCTCTACCGCGCCGCCCGTATCCGCATGGAGCGTAAGCAATACTTCAAGGCGTTCGACGCCTTCCAAGACGTCGTCTCGCGCTACCCCAACTCGCCCCACTTTAACGAAATCATCGGCGAACAATACCGCATCGCCAACGCCTTGGTGGACGGCGCCCGCCCCCGCTACTTCGGCGTGATCCCCGGCTTCAAAAACCGCGTCAAGGGCATCGGGTATTTCGAGAAAATTGTCGAAACCGCCCCCTACAGCGACTACGCGCCTCTCGCGCTGATGAACATCGCGCAAGGTCACCAACGGCTCGGTCAATACGACGAGGCGATCGACGCGCTCGACCGCATGATCAACGATTACCCCCAGAGCCTCCTCGCGCCCGACGCCTACTACAAACTCGCGCACACCCACGCCGAACTCGTCCAAGGTCCCTACTACGACCAAGCCTCCACCCGCCAGGCTATCACCTACTTCGAGGACTTCCTCATCCTCTTCCCCGGCGACTCCAACGTTCCGTCCGTGGACAAGGGCCTTGTCGATGCGCGCAACACTTTCGCCCAAAGCAAAATCAAGATCGGCGACTTCTACTTCTACAAACGCAACAACTACAAGGCCGCTCGCGTGTTCTACAACGAGGCCATCACCTCCTATCCCGAGTCGGCCACCGCCACGGAAGCTCGCGCCCGCCTCGCCGAGGTCGAAGCCGCCGAGACGAAAGCCCAGAACCCCGACGCCCCCCGCCCCGCTCCCCGCAAGCGTTTCTGGATGCTCTGACCACGTCGCGCGAACCCGCCCTTCCTCCCCGCCCATGCGCGCCTACCTCTTCCTCTGTCTCGCCGGGCTCCTGCTTTTCTCCGGCTGCGCCAACTATCGCCTCGGCACCGGCGGCCAGCCCACGTTTAGCACGCTCTACGTCGCCCCGGTGATCAACGATACCCAGTCGCCGCAGACGGTCGCCATCGTCAGCACGCAGCTGCGCGAAGCCTTTCTCAACGACCCGCGTATCATTCTTGTGAATACGCCCGAGGAGGCCGACGCCACGCTCACCGTTCGCCTGGTTCGTTACCGTCGCGACGTCCAGACCGCCCTGCGCAACGACACCGGTCTTGCCCGTAAATTCGACATCACCTTGGACGCCGAGGCGTCCCTGCGCGACAACCGCGACAACAAAACGCTCTTCGACAAGCGCAAGGTCCAGGCCGTCCGCCAGGTCTTCACCGACAGCGGCCAGCTGCAGGCCGAATACCAAAACATCCCGTTGCTCGCCGAGGTTCTCGCCCGCAATGTCGTCAGCGCCACGCTCGACGTGTGGTGAGAACACGCGGGCGTTTGCCCGCAATGCGCTTCAAGCCGACAGGAAATCGTGCGGCCGAACAGGTCTTGGCCGCATGACGGCCAGCGTGACAACTCTCGGTTTTTCAATCCGTCGTCCACCCGCCTCATCGCCTCTTGGGACGACTTTCTCCCCGCATCGGCGCCTCCAAGTGAATTCGGCTTTCCATGCCCCGCGCTTCACCCTGATTGTGGACGCGTGAAGCACGCGTCCCTCCTCGCTCCCTCCATCCTCGCCGGTGACCACGCCCACCTCGCCGGCAGCGCGCAAATCGTCGAATCCACCGGCATTCCGTGGATTCACCTCGATATCATGGACGGGCACTTCGTGCCCAACCTCACCTTCGGTCCGCAGACCGTCGCCGCGCTACGCAAAGGCTCGTCGTTGTTTTTCGACACCCACCTCATGCTCGACGAACCGCACCGCTACATCGAGCCCTTCGCCAAGGCCGGCGCCAACCTCATCAGCGTTCACATCGAGCCCGCCTTCGATCACGCCGCCACCCTCGCGCGGATCCGCGAACTCGGTTGCCAAAACGGCATCGTGCTCAATCCCGGCACGCCCGCCGAGGCCATCGAGCCGTTTCTCTCGCAGGTCGATCTTGTGCTCGTGATGACCGTGCAACCCGGTTTCGGCGGACAACCCTTCCGTGCCGACATGCTCCCGAAAATTGCGCAGATCGACCGCTGGCGCCAAGAACGCGGCCTTACCTTCCGGCTCGAAGTGGACGGCGGCGTGGACCTTAAAACCGGGCCCGAATGCCGCGCCGCCGGAGCCGACACCTTTGTCGCCGGCACGTCGTTCTTCGGTGCGGCCGACCGCGCTGCTGTCGCTCGCGCCGTCTCGGCTTGGTGAAGTCGCCTCCATTCATCGGACAACAAAAAGCCGCGCTTCAAATCGAAGCGCGGCTTTTTTGAGAGTGGTGGCAAAACTCGGAATCGAACCGAGGACACGCGCATTTTCAGTGCGCTGCTCTACCAACTGAGCTATTTTGCCGTAACAGAAGGGTCAGAGAAAAAGCGGCCCGCGCATGGCGTCAATGGGAAACTCGACTCTCCGAAGATTATCGGTGCGTAAATTCTCGGAGCCTCAAACCCCACCCAGTCATCTTGTTCAAAGCCGCGCGAAACGCCTTTTTAGTTTTGCCCGCCGCTGATGCCGACGCCTTGCTGCCCCCATGGATACCGATGCGCTACTTGCGTCTCTGCGCGATGGCACCCTTCCACGGGAAACCGCCCTCTCCCTCACGGCGGAGGAGCTGAGCGCACGCAACGCCTCCGGCAACACTCCGCTGCATGCCGCGGCCAAATATGGACGCCTTCGCGACCTGTCTCCGTCCGTGCTCACGCCGGCCCTTCTCTCGCTTAAAAACGATTCCGGCTATACCCCGATTCACCACCTCGCCTATGGGGGGCATTTTTACCAACTCCCCGCCGGCGTGTTGTCGCGGGGAGATTTTCTTCTGCGCAGCAACTCCGGTTACACACCGCTCCACACGGCCGCCGCGGGAGGTCACTTGGATCAACTGCCGCCCGCAGCAGGCCTCTTGGATCGCGAACTCCTGCTGCTGCGCACCGACTTGGGCAACACCTTGGTTCATGAGGCAGCTGAGAGCGGCACACTCGACCGCCTGCCCGCATCGATCCTGAACGAATCACTTCTCGCCGAACGAAATCTTAGCGGTGAAACCGTTCTCCACGTTGCCGTCCTGAACGGACACCTCGATCAGGTGCCATCGCCGTTTCTCACCCCGCGCGCACTGCTCCTCACCACCAAAGCGGGAGACACCGTGCTACATGCCGCAGCGATCTCGGGCCACCTCGGGCAGATCCCTCCGGAGGTGCTCGTTCACGGCAACCTCGTTCTCAAGAGCAAGACCGGCTACACGGTGATCCACGCCGCCGCCGAGACCGGACAACTCCACCGTATTCCCCCGGAGCAACTGACGGTCGACCTGCTGCTCACCCCCAACACCCACGGCGACACGCCTCTCCACGCCGCTGCCCACGAGGGACACCTCGATCAAGTGCCCGCAGGCCTGCTCACCGCCCAACTTCTGGCAACCCGTAATTACGAGGGGGTCACACCATTGGCCAACGCCATCCGGCGCAAACATGTGCACCAGCTGCCATCCTCGTTGCGTCCCGCCCCGCCGAGCCCGCTCAGCCGCGCTCTCGGAAAACTCGGCTTCTCCCGCACGCCTTTCAAATGAGCGCCCCCCCTCCTCCCGCCAAACCCGTGCGCGGTCCCCAGCTTTCTATACACCGCGCCGATTTCGGAGGCGCAGTGATCTTTGGCATCGCGTTCATGATTCTCCTCGTGATCGGCATCGGCATCTGGTCGCACTTCGCGAGCAAGACGCAGGCGGAAAGTTTTGCGGTCGCGTTAACCACACTCGCCGACGAGGAACGCCTCGAACTCCCGACCCAACGCGAGTCCGTGCTGTTGAAACGCGACGGCGTCTATCACTGGCGAGCCATTGTCTGGCGCACGTCCGAGCGCGGCGACGCACCCTGGATCTGGTCAACCAAAGTCCGCGCCGCCACTCCGACGACCGTCGAGGACACCTCGTTGGTCGCTTACGATCCGGCCCTCGCGCGTTCGCTTGAGTTGCCCGACGATATCGCGCCCTCCGCGCCCGCTCCCTGACATCAAGTCCTCCATTTTTCACCGGTCATGAAAAAGATCCTCTACCTGTTGGCGACGTTGGCGCTCGGCGCGCTTATCGTGGGCTTTGTCCTCCACGCGCTCCAGAGCACCACCTACGTCAACACGCACGGACGCGACGGCACGTTGGTGATCCACCAAAGCTACGGCGACGCACGGCTGGCGACGCCACTGCCGCTTAAACAAATCCACACCTACACAGCCACGCTGGAGCCGCGCCATGAAGTGGTGATTCAGTCCGACCAGATTCTCGCCGAGCAACGCACCTACGGCATTCGTTTCCTCACCCGCGACCGCGCCGACGACGCCCGCCGCGCGCGCCTGCGACCGGTTCCGGGTTCCATCCGGCTCCGCACCACTGACGATCCAGTGCCTAAAAAACAGGATCCCGCCGCCGCGTTCACCCTGATCGTGGACAAAGCGATGGGGACGGTGGTCGTGAATCCCCCGGCCGGGTCCGCGCATACGTTGCCGACCGTCTCGGCCGGGTCCGTTCCCTTCCTGCTCTTCGAACGCGATCAAAACTTGGTCGAAGTGCTCTGGGCAAACAGCCGCCCCGGCGAATGGATTTTCCTGCTCCTCGCGCTCTTGCTTTTCAACGGTCTTTGCCAACGCGCATGGAATCTCCCTTGGTCCACGCGCCAGTCATACGCCGCCGACGACGAGCACATCCACTACTCAGCCCGGGTGATCGAACCCACCCCTCAGGCACCTTCGCCGCCGCCCATCGGCTTCAAGCCCGGTGCGGGACACAAACCGGAGCCACCGCCGCTTCCGTCCCGGACCGACGGTCGGCCTCCCTTGAAACTGAAGCAGAAATAACACGCGCTTCCTCTCGGCGCGTGGTTGTATCCCGTGGGGTGTTGCCTGTGGGAGAACCAAGCAAGACAACGCGAACGAGGCATCGTAGCGTCTGCTCCGGGCCCTGTGTGCCCACATCCGAGCGCTGACGTAACCCCCGACGCAGACCCGCGAACCGGGTGAACGAGCGGTTGCCCGCCCGGGTTGCATCGGCCCGCAACGACACGCGGCCCGCAACGACCGACTTCGCCGAATTCGGCCGGCTCGCACCTGCCCGCTCCACGACGTTTCTCCCACACCCGCTCCTGTGCGCCTCCCACCCACGCACAAAGCCGGCGCCCGGTTTCGGGCAACCGGCATCGGTGATACCGTGGTTATTCCGCTCAACGAAAATAAAACCCTTCAAAACGATCGAACCATGAGTGCTAAAAAAAATAACCCTGAACGAAAAAACCAACAAGATGCCAACCGCGACCCCATCACCGGTGAACCCGGCTCCCATCCGGTAGGAACCGGCTTAGGTGCAGCCGCCGGCGGAGCCGCTGCCGGTGCCGCCGTCGGGACTGTCGCCGGCCCGGTCGGCACGGGCATCGGTGCCGCCGTCGGCGCCGTCGCGGGCGGTCTCGCCGGCAAAGCGGCCGGAGAACACTTCAACCCCACCGAGGCCGGCGATCTTCGCCGCTTCATCGACTACACCGTGGTCGATCGCGACAACGACAAAATCGGCACGGTCGATGCCGTCTGGGAAGACCACACTGGCCAGCCCACCTATCTCGCCGTCCGCACCGGCTGGCTTGGCTTTGGCAAAGCCCACGTCGTCCCCGCCGAGTCCGCCGAGGTCAACGAACGCGACCAGCGCATCCGTCTTCCCTTCGATGCCGATACGGTGAAGAACGCCCCGAGCTTCGACTCCCAAGACGACATCACCGAGGACTCCGAATTCACCATCTCCTCCCACTTCGGCACGCGCCGCCACTGGCGCGACGACGAACAGCGGCCCGCGCAGGCCGAAATCCCTCAACCTGCCGCCCGCGACACAGCCGCCGGTGACGCCAGCATCCGCCTCAACGAAGAGAAGCTCCACGTCGGCAAACGGGAGGTCGAATACGGCGGCGTTCGCCTGCGGAAAATCATCCGCACCGAAACCGTGAACCAACCCGTGGAACTCACGCGCGAGGAAGTCGTCGTCGAACGCGTTCCGCTAACCGGCCAGTCCGGCGAAAAGATCGGCGGGAACATGGACGATCAGGAAATCTATATCCCGCTGCGTCGTGAGGAAGCGGTGATCGAAAAAACCACCGAAGCCCGCGAGGAAATCCGCGTCGGTAAACGTCGCGAAACGGAGCAGAACAGCATTCAGGAAGAAATCCGCCACGAGGACGTGGAAATTGAACACGACCACGAAACCGAACACCGCGAAGATCATCATCACAGCGAGCCCCGTCGCTGACGATGCTCCCACTTCATCGATCTCTCAAAGGCGCGCCTCACCGACGCGCCTTTTTTCCGCCGCGATTTCGGCACACGCACCCACGGCGCCCACACTCACAATACAAACGGATTAAACCTCCGCTCGTTCCCGATCGTCGTGAGCGGTCCGTGCCCAGGCGCGACCGCCGTGTCCTCAGGTAGCGCCAACAAACGCGTCACGTGTTTCTTGAGTCGCTCACTACAAAAATACGCACCGCCGATCGACCCCGCGAAAAGGATGTCACCCGACACCAACAACGCCCGGCCCGTCGGCGCTCCCGAGGACCGCACGACGTAACAGTTGTGCGCCTCCGCGTGACCCGGCGTCGCCAACGTCTCCACCACAAACCGGCCGATTTCAAACCGACTTCCCTCCTGCACCGACGTCGCGCCAGCGATCGCCGCTCCCGCCGGACCAAACACCGGCACCGGACCAAAACGGCGCTGCACATCCGCCAAACCCGCGAGATGCTCCGTCTCAGGATGCGTGATAAAAACCGCGTCGAGCCGGCGAATGCCGGTCGGCCACACCCGACGCAAGACCTCGACATCGCCGCCGGTATCGAAAAGCACCCCCCGTTGCGAACCGCACTCGGCAATTACGTAGGCGTTGGCCACGCCAATGCCGTGCGGCGTGCGCAACGGATACAAACAAAACGGCAACCCGCCGATCTCCGGCAACGGATACCGGCCCGAGGCGAGCGCATTGAGCCCGATCTCGTTTAATCCCAGACCCTCCGCGAGCCGTGACATCTCCTCCGCTGTAAAATCGTAACGATAATCAAAGGCGTCGCGTATCTTGTCTGCCGCCACCTCAACCCGCGCGGCTAGTTCGTCCTCGCCAATGCCCGCGCAGCGCATCGCCTTTTCGAGCACGTCGCCCAGCTCGTCTTCCAGCGGTGCATGTTCGATGACCATGAGACAACGTGTGACGCCGTGCACCCGGCGGCAAGCGCCCGAAAAATGGTTTTGTTTTTTCAACCTGCGCCGGGCAGCGTCGCGCCCACTTATGGATTCCCAGCAACAGGAAGTGCTCGACATCTTCACCCGCACCAAGGCCCTGCTTACCGGCCATTTCGTGCTGCGCTCCGGCCTGCACAGCGGCCACTATTTTCAATGCGCGCAGGTGTGCCAACGCATGGACGCCGTCACCCGACTCACCGAATTGCTGCTGCCGCGCCTCTCCGGTCTCAAGTTCACAACTGTGCTTGCACCCGCCATGGGCGGATTGGTCATCGGCCAAGAAGTCGCCCGCCAAACGGCGACCCGTTATGTCTTCGCCGAAAAAGAAAACGACCGCTTGGTGCTGCGTCGCGGGTTCAAATTTGAGCCCGGCGAAAACGTCCTGATTGTCGAGGACGTCGTCACCCGTGGCGGGCGCGTGTTGGAGTGCATCGACATCGTCAAAAAAGGCGGAGGCAATCCCGTCGCCGTCGCGATGCTGGTGGACCGCAGCG
>DFYA01000315.1:462-2477 GCA_002382525.1 Opitutaceae bacterium UBA4094 | reverse complement strand
GGAAGCGAGCTTGCTCGCGATGTTCACCACCCCGATCGCGAGCAAGCTCGCTTCCCACCCTTCAGCCCGCGCTCCGACAACAGAGCGCCCACAACTAAACGCTCACAAAAAAGGCCGCCGAATCGATTCGGCGGCCTTTTGCTGTGTAGTTAATTTTCGGTTACGCGGTCGGCGCGGCCGGTTTCGGCGCAGCGGCCGGGACGAGTCCGCCGGTGCCAACCTTGTGGAAGGTCGCGTCGGAGGGTAGGATCACACGTTCGCAGAAATCGCCGAAGCGCTCGCCGTCGTTGCGCTCCTTGGCGTAGCGTTTGATGACCGGCTCGAGAAGCTTGACGGCGTCTTCGATGGTGATGCTGGGCGACACGAGGCGGTTGAGGCGCGTGCCGGTGTAGGAGGCGCCGAGATAGAGCGCATACTTGTTGGGCGCTTTACCGACAAAACCGATCTCGGCGAGATACGGACGCGCGCAACCGTTGGGGCAACCCGTGACGCGCAGGCTGATCGCGTCGTCATGAAGACCGGCCTCGTCGAGCACGGTCTCGAAGCGGGCGAGGATGTCGGGCAGAGCGCGTTCGCTCTCGGCGAGGGCAAGGCCGCAAGTGGGCAGCGCGACGCAGGAAAGCGCATTAAGGCGCACGCCCGAGTGGTCGTTTTCTTTGTCGAGACCGTAACGAGCGAGTATCGCCTCGATCACCGGCTTCTCCTTCTCGCTGACTCCCGAGATGGTGACGTTCTGCGAGGGCGTGAGGCGAAAGTCGCCGCGGTGCATTTGCGCGATTTCGCGGAGCGCCGTCTTCATGGGCCAACCCGCGCGGTCCACGATGCGGCCAGAGAGAATGTGCAGTCCGTAGAACCACGAGCCGTCGGCGTTTTTGTGCCAGCCGTGCGGGTCTTGGATCGTCTTGAAACCGGCCTCGCGCGCGGGGCCAAACGTGACGCCGCTGCGCTTCTCCACCTCGGCCTTGAACCAAGCCACGCCGCGATCTTCGATCGTGTATTTAAGGCGGGCATGTTTGCGATTGGTGCGGTCGCCGAAATCGCGCTGCGTGGTGAGCACGGCTTCGCCGATTTTGTTCACGGCGTCGCGCGGGATAAAACCGAGCGTGTCGGCCAGGCGCGGGAAGGTTTCCTCGTTGCCGTGGCTCATGCCGAGACCGCCGCCGACAGTCACGTTGTAACCGAGAAGTTTTCCGTCCTCGACGATCGCGATGTAACCGAGGTCCTGCGAATACACGTCCACGTCGTTGGTGGGCGGCACGGCAAAACCGGTCTTGAATTTGCGTGGCAGGTAGGTCGAGCCATACATCGGCTCGCTCTCGGGTTCGCCGCCGGCAACGAGTTCTTCGTCGAGCCAGATTTCGTGATAAGCGCGGGTCTTGGGCAACGCGTAGTCGCTCCAGTTTTTCGCGTCTTGGTAAACTTGTTCGAGCGCGGGCGACTGCTCGGGATTAACCGGCGCCATAACGTTGCGGTTCACGTCGCCGCACGCGGCGATGGAATCCAAGAGCACCTGGTGCATGCCTTGGACGAGGGGCTTCACGTTGCCTTTGACGACGCCGTGAAATTGGAAGGTCTGGCGCGTGGTGAGGCGAAGCGACGGGCTGCACAACTCGTCGGCGAGCTTATCCAGCGTGAGCCATTGCTGGGGGGTCGCCTTGCCGCCGGGAAGGCGCACGCGAAGCATGAACGAATAGGCTTTGTCTTTGCCGGCCTTGCGCAGCGCGATGCGTTGGTCGCGGTCGTCTTGCTGGTAGAGCCCGTGAAACTTGGTCAGCTGCTCGCTATCGGCCGAGACCGTCATCGTGGACGTGTCGGCGATCTCCGCCTTAAGGTTGCCGCGCAGATGGCGCGAGGCGGTCTTGATGCCTTCGTTGGCAACGAGGGGCTTGGGAGCAGCGGGATCGGTGGTCATGATGAAAGAGGACAACCTGTCCCCGGCATCCGTTTGCTTCAAGCGGGAAAATAGTTTGTTAGGTAAGTTACTTCGGATTAGCACTCAACCCACTGCCTTCCAG
>DFYA01000315.1:0-431 GCA_002382525.1 Opitutaceae bacterium UBA4094 | reverse complement strand
GCGAGTTGCGCGGCGCCGTCTTCGAGTCCTGCAACGGGGAAACTGTAGCCGCCAAGCGTGTAGGGGTCGTTGTGCCAATCGTGCGTGCGCCACCCCGAGAGCTGGGCCCGCACCGCCTGCGGGGTGGTCTCGAGAATCGAGGCGAGCGAGTTCACCGCCGCGCGCAACTGCCACGCGGGCGACATGCCCACAACCATGTCCGCCTCCTCGCCGCCCGCCCATGCGGTGAGAATCGGCTCCGGCGTCAGCGCCCACCAGACAGGAAACGCCTCGCCGGGCGCGTTCAGATAGCCGGTGAACCGTTCGCCATTTCCGCGCACATGCGCCGGCACGAGTTTCCAAAAATCGGGCCGAAACCGAAACGTGAGCCGCACCACCTGACCCCAACCGAGCCGCTTGATGAGCGCCTGCTTTTCTTCCAACGCCGGCAC
>DFYA01000029.1 GCA_002382525.1 Opitutaceae bacterium UBA4094 | reverse complement strand
CGGCACCAGCGCGGAACGCAGCGAGCCGAGGAACAGGAAGATGACGCAGCCGACCAACAGGATGGTTTCGAGCAGCGTGTTCCGCACCTCGTCGATGGCGTTCTCGATGTAGGTGGTGCTGTCATACGCGATGGAGGCGCTCATGCCGCTGGGCAGACCGTCCTTGATGATGGCCATGGCGTCGCGCACCCGGGCGATGACTTCCAGCGAGTTGGCGTTGGGCATCACGTAGATCGCCATGAACACGGCGCGTTGTCCGGAGAAACGCACCTCGGCGTCGTAATTTTCGCCTCCGAGCACGACATCGGCGATGTCCTCCAGCCGAACGATCGCACCGTCTTCCTCACGGAGCACCAAGCGCCGGAATTCCTCGACCGTGCGCAAGTCGGTGTCGGCCGTGAGGTTCATCTGGAGCAGCCCGCCCTTGGTCTGACCGATGGCGGCGAGGTAGTTGTTGGCGGCAAGCGCGGCACGCACTTGCGCGGGCGAGACGTTGAGTGCGGCCATGCGCTCGGGCTTGAGCCAGGCGCGGATGGCAAACGTCTGCCCGCCCATGATGTCGGCGCGCTGCACGCCTTCGAGCGACGAGAGGCGCGGTTGGACGACGCGCAGGAGGTAGTCGTTGACTTGGTTCTCAGAGAGAATGTCGGAGCCGAAACTCAGATACATCGCCGCGATCTGTGCGTCGGCCGGCTCGATGTTGATGACCGGAACCTCGGCCTCGGGCGGCAAGTCGCCGCGCACTTGGTCAATTTTGGACCCGACCTCGGCGAGCGCCTTGGTGGCATCGTGGTTGAGACGCAGAACGACGTTGATCGTGGAAAGGCCCTGCACGGAGCTGGACTCCATGTAGTCGATACCATCCGCGGAGGCGATGGCTCGCTCCAACGGCGTGGTGATGAAGCCGCGCACTAGATCGGCATCGGCGCCGATGTAGGCGGTCGTGACCTTGATGGTCGCGCGCTCAAGACGCGGATACTGGCGGACGTTCAGCGTATTGATCGCCTGAATACCGCCGATGATGATGATGAGGTTGACCACGATCGCGAGGACCGGGCGGCGGACAAAGATGTCGGTGAATTTCATTGGCGGCGGGCGCGCGGGTTGGCGGGCGGGCGGATCAGCTGTTGCGCGGCTCGGGCGTGAGCGACGCCTCCGGTTGCATGTCGTCGTTGGGAGCGACGGCGGCGCCGTTCATGAGCTTGAAGGCGCCGGCGCTCACGATGCGCTCACCGGCTTTGAGGCCGTTGGTCACGACGGTGAAATCGCCGCGGGTGGCGCCAAGGCGAACGAACTGCTGTCGGGCAACGAGTTTGCCCTCCTTGTCTTCCACCACGTAAATCGAATCGCCGAACGGCGCACGCACGACGGCGGTGGTCGGGACGACCAACACGGTCTCCTTCTCGGGAAGAACAAGCGACACCTGCGCGAACATACCGGGACGGAGGCGTTCGTCGGCATTGGCAAACGTAGCTTGCAAGCGGACTGAGCGCGTGGAGGCGTCCACCTGCGGATTGATCGCGGTCAACTTGCCGTCCGCGGCGGCCGCGACGCCATCGACGGTGATGCGCACCACTTGGCCCACATTGACGGAACCGATACGTTGTTGCGGCAGCGTGAAATCGACGAAGATCGGGTCAAGCGCCTGGAGCGGGATGATCGCGTCGCCCTCGCGGATCGTCTGGCCGAGGTTGACCAGTCGGATGCCGACGCGGCCGGTGAACGGCGCGCGAATGGTCTTCTTGTCGAGCATGGCGCGGATGCTGGCGGTCTGCGCGGCGGCTTGTTTGTAGCTCGCGTCGGCGGCGTCGAACTCGGATTGCGCGATCGTGTTTTTCGAGAGCAGATCGCGGGAGCGGTCGAGGTTGAGCTGCGCGAGACGCTGGCTGGCTTCGGCGGAGGCGAGTTGCGCCTCCTCGGTGGAGGAGTCGAGCTTCACGAGCAGATCACCGGCTTGCACGGCGGCGCCGCTCTCGACCGCGATCTCGATGACCTTGCCACCGACCTCGGCGGCGAGTGTGACGCCTTGCACCGGGCGAAGCGATCCGACGGCGGACAACGTGTTTTCCCAAGACTGCTCGGTCACCAGCGCGGTGGCGACAGGCGCTGGGGGATAGCCGGCTGCCTGCATTTCTTTTCCATACGCCATGATGGAGGTGATCTGCAGGAACTTGATGCCGGCGACCGGGCCGACGAATAAAAGAAGCAGGCCGATCGCGAGGAACGTCTTTTTCATAAGGGAGCGAGTATTGGTTGAAGTTGGGGAAAGTTGAGCGAAGGCAGGGTCACGATTGCGCGGCTGCCGGGTGATCGGCAGCAGGTGCGGCAAGCGAGGCGGCCTGCATGGAGACCTTGGTAAGCAGACGGGAGAGCGTTTGCTGCTCGTTGGCGGAGAGGTTGCCCATCAGCTGTGTGATAAGGCGGAAATGCCCAGGCAGGATCCCGTGCATAAACTCCTGTCCCTTGATCGTCAGGTGAACCGACATCTGGCGACGGTCAGCGGGATCGGGCCGACGAAGGACATAGCCGTCGCGTTCCAACGTATCCAACAAACCCGTGATGGTCGCGCGCGACACCGAGGCGAGATCCGCCAGCTCCGCCGGCGTGCTCGCACGGGGACAATTACCTTCTTTCTCCATCAAGAGCATCATGACCAAGAAGCGCCCTTGCGTGATGTTGTGCGCCGCGAAATGCGCGTTCATCACCCGCGTCACTTCCTCGCCCGCGCGGATCAGGTGCATAAAGGCTTCGCACGCAGCCGGCTGTAAATCCGGAAATTGTTTGGACGCCTCAACGAGGCACTCGTAACGGGGAAGATCTTTGAGGACGAGGCGTTGTTGCACGGAGTTGTTAATCGAAGGCGAAAAGACAAAAACAAGTAAGGCAACTGATAGTTAGCCGCCTTACTAAAATTGCAAGGTGCGGTTGGGGGAATTTTCCAAAAGGCCGCGCTCCCCCTCCCGCCCGCCTTATGCGGACGTTCTCGTCGCCCCTTATGAGGGCAAGGTCTGCGGTGCGGTCGTCGGACCGTCGCAGCGGGGACCGTTCACGGTCCAAACCACCGGATCGATGCACATGCGTCGTGCCGTGCGCGCCTCGTCCCACGCGTGATAAACCAACACCCCGGTGCGTCCGTCGGGCGCAAGCACATAGGAATTATGCCCCGGCCCGAGCAAACCGCCCGGTCGTTGAGACAACACCAAGGGCTCTGCGCCCTCCGCATGTGTCCAGGGCCCGAGTGGCGAATTCGCGATCGCGTAGCTCACGCCGTAGCCGTGCGTCTGCCAGTTTCCTCCCGAGTAAAAACAATAATACAACCCGTCGCGCTCCACGACGAATGGCCCTTCCACGGTGTGCCACGCCTCCCACCGCCGCCCGTAGAGCGGCCGGTCACGCTCGTAGATCTGCCAATCCGCATTCGCCAACAACACTGGTTGTGACGGCCCCGCGGCCCGCAACAAATCCGCGCTCAACGGCACCACCGCCAAGCCCGTGCCCGTGCGCCCTTCAAAGAAATCCTTAGCGAAAAACAAATACCATCGCCCGTCCTTCGGATCACGAAACGGGTTGGCGTCGATGCAAAATCCTTCGCTTTCCGGTAACACCGCCCCCTCATCCACGAACGGTCCTGCAGGATGCTCCGCGACCGCCACGCGCAGTCGGTGCAACTCGTCCTGCCCCGCCGGCGCGCTCGAATAATACAGGTAAAACTTCCCATCGTGCTCCGCGACTTCCGGTGCCCAGTAGGACCGCGTATCGTCGGCCGCCACCGTCAACGCCGCACCGGCGGGTTCCCACCTCACCAGATCCCGCGAGCGCAGAATCTTAAACGCCCCCACCCCGCCGCGCCCGTCGTCATCGAGCCGTTCACCCGTGCCGTAGGCGAAATATTCACCGCGCCAGCGTAGCACAAACGGGTCGGCGAAGTAGCCGGGCCAAACAGGGTTTTGATAGGTCAGAGAGGACATGATCGGCTACGGGTAAAATCACCGCGTCGACGCGACGATCCTTTCACCGATAGCGCCGACATCAAAGTTGGACGCGAAACGCCGCGCGTCGTCGAACTTGCGCTCCAGTCGTTGCGCCTCACGCAAGGCGGCAAACATCGGCTCATGCGGCACCCGTCTTAACTGTCCTGCGTCGGGCTCCAAATCCCATAGTCCCATCCGGGTCCACACCGTCTGATCATGCCATTCCGGCATGCCGAGAATGGGATACAAACAAACCCCTCTCAGTGGGATTCCTTCATCGATCAACGTCTCACATTCGTCCGCCAAGGTGCGTAACCACACCGGACGCATGTCGCCAATATGCGATGTTTCGCTGACGACAAACTCGCCGCCGTAGCGCCGCCACACTTGCCGTAACAAACGACCGAAGGGCCAGCGCCGAGGATCATCTTCCGCCAACGGCCGCTCCTCGTGGCCGATCTCCCACTGGTTGGTCCAATAGTAATTCACGCCCACAATATCCAAGTGCCGCCGGCTTCCGCCCAACTCCGGTCGCGTGCGCCCGCAGAGCATGTCCCACGACTCGAACACCGCGCGGTTGTTGAAATCGTTCGCATGCGCATGCGGATCGACATGGTCGTGTGGCGGCACCACCCGGCAGAGCGGATCGGCATTGATCATCCGCGCCTCCGGCATCACTGCACGAATCGCGTCGATTCCCGCGATCGCCGCACGGATGAGCGCCACTTTCAACTCCGGCCCGCGTCCCGTGAGATGCGGAGAGAACCGCCCCGCCTCACCACCCGCCCAAGCCAAGAACGACGGCTCGTTCACCGGCGTGAAATACGCCGGTCCGGGGCCGACGTGATGCTCCGCCACCAGTTCCGCCGCCGCGCCACAATACGCCGCGAACCGCTGCACAAACGCGTCGCTGAACGGATCAAGATCCTCCGGATACCCGTAGTGAAACAAGTCCCACACCACCTGAATGCCATGGCGCTTCGCCGCCTGCACGAACGGCCGCGCCGAGCTGAAATCGAGGCGCCCTGCCCGATCCACCAGCGGCCACCGAATCGCCTCCCTCGCGGCCAAAAGTCCGGCCTCGCGCAACCGCGCATAATCTTCGTCCACCTGCCGGTCATGCTCCGTTGCCTCGATCTGATCGATCCATTCGCGCCGCACGTTGCGGGTCGTGGACGCCTCGAAACCCGCAAAGAAAAAACTACTAAACAGAGGACCGTCCCGCAGCCGCTCCCGACGACGCGTTTCCTTGGAGAAAAATGGCATCCCGTCGTAAAACTTAGGGACCACCATGCGCTGCGTGCGCGCCATCGTCGGCGCGGGATTCAGGTGCGAGTTCATAATCAGTGAAGCGCTGGATCGAACGCGGACACCGTCTCGCGTTCCAACCGACCGACGGCTTCGATGCCGCCCTCCGCCAGCGCACGGAATTGTTCAACCAACGGCGTGGGCACGCGGCGCAGTTCACCGTCGAGATCCCAGAGCCCCATCTGTTTCAGATAAAAATCCGGCGGATGCGTGCCCTGCCGATACGCCCACGTGACCAGCGCAAACAATGGCCACCAGGTGTAACCCACCAGCGGCACGCCGCGCGCACGCAACCGCGCGACCGCCGCGACCGAATCCGTCAACCACGCGGCGCGCCGCTTGACCGAACCCACCGACGCGGTTTCCGACACAAAGACGGGCGCCTGATAACGCTCCCAATACATCGCCCCCAGTTTTTCAACGATGTCGCCGCCCGCATAGGTCATCGCCCAACGCACGCCACCCGACCGCGTAGGCCGCGCGACCTTTTGCGTGAACATGGGGTAGAGGTTGATGCCCACCAGCGGCAGGTCCACCGCTCGATCGTGAAACCAGACGAGCTCATCCTCGGTGGCGCCGTGTTTGAGCAACCACGGCCACAGGTTGTGCCCCGGCTTGATTCGCCCGCTCACCAGATCGAGCGCGAGAAAAACGATGTCCTGCCGGTGCTCCGCCTCCGCGGCAAATACCGGGTCTTCGGCGACGAACAAATCCGTCGCATCCACATGTGCGATCAACACATCGGGATCGACGGCGCGCAACGCGTGAACCGTATCCACAATTCCACGACACACACCGAGCATCACCGCGACAAAGCCGCGCCATCCGCGCCGATGCGGTGGCCACCAGCCGATCCGCCCGCAATACCACGCCGTAATCCGCGGTTCGTTGAGCGGCGTGTAGGCGAACACCCGCCCCCGGAACCGTTCGGCGACCCTTGCGGCATAGTCCGCCATCAGTTTTGAAAAATCCGGATTCAAGTAGGCGTCCGTGATCCACGGAGGCAGGCCGTAGTGAACCAAATCCACAACCGGCTCGATGCCCAGTTCGAGCAGACGATCCAAGGCGCGATCGACAAAGTCCCATTCCCACCGACCGCGCTCCGGCTGAATGCGGTGCCAGGGGATTCCGTAGCGGGCGCAGTTCACTCCGATCTCGCGCATGAGGCCGAGGTCGCCGTGCCATTGTTCGTAGTGGCCGGTGAGTTCGTATTCGTCGAGGGTGCGGCCGGTTTTAGGCCATGGGGCAGTGATGAACGTGTCCTCAATGCCCGTCGCCCAGAGGAACGTATCCGGAGCGGTCAGCCGATGCCGTTGAGAGTCGCGCAGCAAGGTCATGGCATTTGTCGGTTCATCAGGGCGTGAAGATACCTTGCTCCTCGCCGCCGCACCATGGGGTCGGTCCCCGCCCTCCGCATGGGAAACGAGCAGCCGGAAATCCACGGCCTACACGGGACAAAACCAAGGTTGCGCACGGCGCCGGGCATCTCTCGGCTCAGCGCTAAGTGAACCCGATGAAGCTTGCTTACGAAACCACCCAACACGACGCGGTCGAGACCGGTGTCCGCCGCTTCATTCGGAGCAAAACCTACACGACCAACCGCTGGCGCGGCGCGGCCGTATGCGGGGCGATGTTCGCTTTCTTCGCGATGCTCGGTTTTAACGCCAAGGAGAACATCCACCTTGGCCTGGTGTGCGCAGCTGCCGGAGCCTGGGGCGCCGGACTGTTCCTGCTCGCCTACAAAGGCGCCGTGCGCCGACGTATTCAGAACTACATGACAACGGATGCGACCGGCACCTGGCCTCGCGCATCGGAGTGCAAAATCGAGGCCGGCCAACTCATCTGCGCGATGGGCGGAGCGAGGCAAAATTTCCCGCTATCCGACTTGAGGGCCGTTCGTGAGGACGAGCGCTTCGTTGAGTTCGATTTTGGCGCAAAAGGCCTGTGCGTGATCCCGCAGCGGGCCTTTCCGTCAGCCGAGAAGAAAGCGGCCTTTCGCGCAGCGGCAGGGTGTTGACGGGCGCCGCCGGTTCGGTGGAACCGACTCCACCTTCACACGCGGGATCGCTTAATTGGACTTAAACCCCAGCGCGTCGAGTTCGCTTAGTTGGAAGGGGGCGCTAGCGATCAGGTCCTGCAAAGCCGAGAGCGCTTCGGCGAGCGTCGGCAGTTCGATCGAAGCGGTGGCGTCCTCCGCATCGTGGAGTTGCACCGACCACGTCGACGCGGCGCCGGGGGACATGATTTCGATCAGGGCGCCGTAAACGTAATTGCCCGGTAATCCCGGATGCGGACCCGTGCCGGGGACGAGCACGATGCTGGTAATCGGATCGTGAATCGCGGGGTCGACGACACCCTGGTGTTTGCGATGGTGAATCGCGCGCCCTACGACTTTGACCCGTTGTGCCTCGGCTTTTTCGCGAAGCGCTGCCGGCAGCGACTGCACGTAACGGGAAAAGATGCTGTCGTTGGCCTCAAGCACGTCGGGGGCGATCTTGCCGGCGACGAGTTCGTCGAGGTTGGCGGCGTGAAACAGCGGCGAGGAGGCCAGCGAACGCACGGTGACATGGCCGTCTTTGTGATCGGCGGACGCGTAGACTTGGTGCGACGCATAGAGGCGCCTCAGGGCGTCTTGGTAGGTCGGCGTGTGCGGCACCGAGCCAAGGGGGCTTTGCTCGATCTTATCGAGCACCGTTTGGTCCAACTGCGCATGGGGATCGAGCGACATAGGTCACGATGACTAACAAGCGCGTTTCTCAAACACGAGGAGCAACTCGGCAAGCTTTGCGTGGATGTGCGAGTGAGCTGGGAGAACGAAAACCGAACCGAAGCCGCGCGATTCATGCCGATCCCAAAAAGCCTCGGCTAAGCGCCAAAGCCCCGGGGCACAAAAAAGCGGGCCCGTTTCCGGGCCCGCATCAACGGTGAATCGCTTGACTCGATGTGATCGACGCGACGCGGCTCAGAGCGCCTGCGCGGCGGAGACGACGGCCTCGGTGGTGATGCCGAGTTCCTTGAAGACCGTCGCGCCCGGGGCGCTCATGCCGAAGCGGTCGATGCCGATCACCTTGCCGTCGAGACCAACGTATTGAAACCAGAGACCGGTCACGCCCGCCTCGATAGCGACGCGCTTGCGGCAGGCGGCGGGCAACACGCTCTCGCGATAGTCGGCGGACTGGCGGTTGAAGCGCTCGAAGCAGGGCACCGAGACGACACGCACGCCGGCGCCGAGGATCTTCGCGGCGTTGACCGCGTATTGGAGTTCGCTGCCGCTCGCTAGGAGGATGTGCGTGAGCTCGGCGGTTTCCTTGACGGCGACGTAGGCGCCTTGGGCCACGCCATTGCGGCGCACGTCCACCGGGATGTCGTTGAGCAGCGGCAAGGCCTGGCGGGTGAGCGCGAGGAGCGTCGGGCCGTCAACGCGTTCGAGAGCGGCGGCGTAGGCGCCGGCGGTTTCCTCGGGATCGCCGGGGCGGATCACGTCGAAACCGGGGATCACGCGCAGGCCGGAAACGGTTTCCACGGGCTGGTGAGTCGGGCCGTCTTCACCGACGCCGACGGAATCGTGCGTGTAGATGTAGAGGACCGGGAGCTTGGCCAGCGCGGCGAGGCGCATGGCGGGACGCGAGTAGTCGGCGAACACGAGGAACGTGGCGACCGACGGACGAAAAATGCCGTCGTAGGCCACGCCGTTGGCGATGGAAGCCATGGCGTGTTCGCGGATACCGAAACGGATGTTGCGGCCGGCGCGGTTGGTCTCGTCGAAATCTTTGTCCGAGGCGATGTAGTTGAGCGTGGAGCCGTAGAGGTCGGCGCTGCCACCGATGAGCAGCGGGAGCTCGGTGGCGACAGCTTGCAGGACCTGTTGGCCCGCGGCGCGGGTGGCGAGTTTGGCGTCGGACGGGAAGAGCGGGGTCTTTTCCAAAAGATGCGCGGCGCTCGGGGCGGTGTTGCGGCTGTCGAGGAGCGCCGCCTTCTCGGGGTTGGCGGCCTTCCAAGCTTCGAAGGTCTTGTTCCACTTTTTGTAAGTGCGGACGAGGCGCTTTTTGTGGTCCGCGAAGTAGGTGCGCACGTCGTCGCTCACGAAGAAGTGCTGATCGGCGGGGAGTCCGAGACCGGCGCGGGCGGCTTCGGAGAACTTGGCGCCCCCTTCGCCGTGGCCCTTGGCGGTGCCGGCGACCTCGGGGATACCCTTGGCGATCGTCGTCTTGGCGATGATCAGTTGGGGCTTGCCGGTGGCTTTCTTGGCTTTTGCAACGGCCTTGGCGATGACGACCATGTCGTGACCGTCGATCACCTGGACGTCCCAGCCGAGGGCCTTGAAGCGCTTGGCGTCGTCGCCGCTCTGCGACTTGTTGGCCATGGCGTCGAGGGTGACGTCGTTGGAGTCGTAAATCAGGATGAGGTTGTCGAGCTTCTGGTGAGCCGCGAAGGAGATGGCCTCAAGGGCGACGCCTTCCTGCATGCAGCCGTCGCCGGCGAGGGCGATCACGTGGCTGTCGATGATGGTGTGCTCAGGCGTGTTGAAGCGGGCGGCGGCGGCCTGCTGCGAGAGCGCGAGACCGGTGGCGTTCGCGATGCCTTGGCCGAGGGGGCCGGTGGTGCATTCGACCCCGGGCGTCTCGTGGAACTCGGGATGGCCGGGGGTCTTGCTATGGAGAACGCGGAAGTTCTTCAGCTCTTCGAGGGGAAGGTCGTAGCCGCTCAGGTGGAGCCAGCTGTAGATGAACATCGAGCCATGGCCGGCGGAGAGGACGAAGCGGTCGCGGTTGAGCCAGCGGGGGGCGTCGGGGTTGTGCGACAGGACGTTGCCGAAGAGGACGGCGCCGATCTCGGCGCAACCAAGCGGGAGCCCGAGGTGGCCGGAGTTGCACTTATGGACGGCGTCGATGGCGAGGCCGCGAGCTTGGTTGGCAGCGAGAGCGAGGAGGTCGGTCTGGAGTGGCATGGGTTAAAAAACGAGTGGGTAGTGTGAAAACGAAAGGTCAGGAATTAGCGGTTTCGATCCGGACGGGGAAGCCCAAAGGGCATGAAAAAAGCGAGTCGGGTGGACTCGCTTGTCTCATGCGTGAACCGAAGTTCGACGTGATTACTTGGCGGCGACGGGCTTCTCGCGCTTGGCCACCTTGACGGCGACGGCGGCTTTGCCGAGGCGGTCGCGGAGGTAGTAGAGGCGGGCGCGCATCGGCTCGGAGGTCTGGTCGATCTCAATCTTCTCGATGTTGGGGGAGCTGGTGGGGAACACGCGCTCGACGCCCTCGCCGTAGCTGATGCGGCGGACCGTGAAGGTCTCGTGGATTCCGGAGCCCTTCAGGGCGATCACGATGCCGGCGAAAATCTGGATACGTTCTTTGTCACCCTCGCGGACCTTCGTGTGGACGCGAACGCCATCGCCGACCTTGAAGGGAGGGAGGTCTTTTTTGACCTGGCTGGCGGTGATTTCTTTGATGATCGGGCTGCTCATGACGGTTGAGTGTTGGTTATGTGAGTAAATCGGGTCGGACCTGGCGTGTTTTCTCGATACGTTTGGTGTTTCGCCAGTCTTCGATCTTGGCATGGTCGCCGGAAAGGAGAACTTCCGGCACGGACATGCCGCGAAATTCGGCGGGACGCGTGTATTGAGGAAAGTCGAGCAACTTGCCGGTGAAGGATTCGTGCGTCAATGACTTTTCTTCCCCAAGCACGCCGGGAATCAAACGCGCAAGTGCATCAATCACCACGGCCGCCGGAAGCGTGCCGTTGGTCAGCACGTAGTCGCCGATGCTGACCTCTTGGTCGATGACCGACTCGCGGATGCGCTGGTCGATGCCCTCGTAATGTCCGCTGAGAAGGATGATGTGCCCCTCGAGCGCGAGTTCGCCGGCGAGCTTTTGCGAATACGGCACGCCGTCGGGCGTGAGATAAATGCGGCGGCAACCGGGCGTCTGCAGTTGCTCGATTGCGGCAAACACTGGCTCAGGCTTCATCACCATGCCCGCTCCGCCGCCAAACGGGCGATCATCGGCGTTTTTATGTTTGCTCAACGCCCAGTCGCGGAGGTCGTGAACCTTGACCGTGAGCAGCCCGCTCTCGATGCCTTTGCCCAAAATGCTTTCGGCCAGGAAGCCGTCGAGCATCCGGGGAAACAGCGTAAGCACGTCGATGTGGAGAGGCATGGGCGGAGGTTTTGAGCAAAAAAAATCGCCCGAGCCGTCAGGCCGGGCGATTTGAAAGAGCTTGATCGGCTGCTTAAGCGGCCGGAGCGGCGGCGGCCTTGCGGGCCTTCTTGATCAGCGACAGCGCGGTGTCGGTAGGGGTGGCACCCTTGCTGATCCAGTAATCGGCGCGAGCGACATTCAGCTTCAAGGAGTCCTTGTCGGAGCGGGGATTGTGCGTGCCGAGGAGTTCGACAGCGGCGCCATCACGACGCGAACGGGCTTCGGCGACGACCACGTGATAAACCGGGTTGTGCGTGGAGCCGATGCGGGAGAGACGGATTTTGAGTGCCATGAGCGGAAGGGTGCGGACGTGTTCTTGAGTTAAAAAGCCGAGGAACTCACCGAACGCGCCAAACGATGTCAAGCAGCCATTTCGCGCAGACCGCACTCGCGGCGTCGCGGTCACGTCGTTTGGGAGGGCGGCAAAATTCTGCGACGACAGGACAACGGGAACGTCCCGGTTTTCTTGCAGAACCAATTCGAGAAATGCGCCGGCTGCCTAAACCCGACCGCGTAAGCGATTTCTTTGACTTGGAGCGGGGATGTGCGGAGCAAATTGCGCGCAACCTCCACCCGTCGGTCATCAAAATGACGAAGCGGGGTTTTACCGGTTTCGGCGACGAAAAGTCGATTGAGCTGGCTCAGGCTCAAGCTGAGTTGATCGGCAAGATGAGTGGCGAGCAGGGGCTTTTCGATGGGCCAATTATTGAGAAAATCGAGGCCCTGAAGCACCCGCGGCTCGGAGGTCCCTTGCATGACAAGCGTGGCGCCCTGCTGCGTCCGGGCCCGCGTGTAAGCCGCCAGCCAGCGAGGGAGCGTGCTCTCGATTTCAAGGTAGGTGAAAAAATCCGTCGGTTCTTGCGCGAGGTTCTTGGTCGGCTCCGGAATGGCGCCCGGGGCTTCAGCGCGATGAGCCGGGGGCGCGGGAAATGCCGCATCCAACGCAACCACGATCGCGGAGGCCGCCGCATCGAGCTCCGGAAAATCGGCCGCTAAACAGGTTGCAGGCTCATTCTCCTCGAAGAGCATGCGTCCGTCGACCCAACGCGCTTGGAAGTGAAGAGAGATGAGTTGGGCATCCGCGGAGAAGCGGCGCTGGTCGTGCCGACTAGGAGGAAACAGCCATTCACCGGCCTGAGCGTGGCGGGTAGTCCGAGCCCCCTTCACCTCGACACGTCCCGCTAATAGGCGCCATGCGACCAAGTGGTCGTTTCGAAACGTGCCGGCTGGCGCCATCACCGGCCCTTGGTAGGCCCATAACAAATGAGCGTCCAAGCTACGCCAATCGGTCAGTCGCATGTGCGCCAACATTGCAGGGGCTTGCATGGAGCGAGGGATGTAGGATCGACCAATGATGCGCGCAACGGAAATGTTCTCCACCTCTCGAATCTGACACCGGTGCGCAAAATTTGTATGTCTTTGCGTGGATATGGCACCGACCGGTCATCGCCTTCGTCCGGTAGCCAAAACGATTCTGACTGCAGCCCGTTCGCCATACCCGGTGCACAGGGCCCCACATCAACCTCCATCATCATGATCACCCCCAAACTCCTCACCCACGCACTCGTCGCGCTCCTTTGCATCGGTTCGGCCCAAGGCGCCGGCGTTCTCTATTCGTTTGAAAGCGCGGCGCCCAACGGGACCTATACCCTCGCACCCTCGGTTGTTGACGGTTTTCTCTCCGCGTCGTCAATCTCCCGAACCGGCACGGGCAACACCGGGGGCGAAGCGTCGTTCACCGATTTCCAAGGCACGGTATGGACCGGCAGCGGCAGCTCCTCGGGCGCCGGTAATTCGCTCGCATGGACGGGCGGTGGATCCAACCTCACGGGCTCGTTTTCCCTCACGCTCAACACCACAGATTTGACGGATCTCACCGTGCGCTTGGCGGTGCGCGCTGCAGGCACCGGCGCAACCAATGCGTTTTCTTCGTTCACCTACGATATCGGTGACGGTCCGCAGGCAATCTCCACTCCCCTCACGTTCACGGCCGGCTCTACGTTCTCTCAATGGACCGCAGACCTCTCGTCGATCGGCGCACTCACCGACCAACCGTCAGTCACGTTGACGTGGGCGTTCGCGGATAACGTCAGCGGCACCAGCCTCCGCGTGGACAACATCCAGATCCTCGCCGCCGTCGCCATCCCCGAGCCCTCCACGTATACCTCTTTAGTCGGCGCCGCCGCGCTCGGCTTAGTCGTGATTCGCCGCCGCACCACCACGCACCGCCAATAACCGGAACGACACCGCAGCGGACCGCCGCTCATATCGGAAGCAACTTCGGGACCGGGGCACACCCGGTCCCGCTTTTTTGCCCGCGAACCTTTGTTTACCGCATCTCGGATTGTTCGGTGAACCGCAGCGCGGGATTCGGCGAGCCCACCGGCCTTCCCGCGAAAAATTAGCGGCTTTCTCATTGTTATAAAACCGTTTAACACAATATCTATACGCCTGCATTGCCCCCGGTATTCTTATAGCCGGAAGCACCGGCGGGATTGTGAATAACTATTGGGGCATTCTCCCTTGACCCCTCCCCCACCCGGTCTGAACGTGCGCCCTCTTATGCTGAAAGCCGGTATCGTAGGCCTGCCCAATGTGGGCAAGTCCACTCTCTTCAACGCGCTGACTCGCTCTCGCAAAGCGGAAGCGGCCAACTATCCGTTCTGCACCATCGACCCGAATGTGGGCGTCGTGGTGGTCCCGGATGAGCGCGCCTATGTGTTGAAGGGAATCGCGAAGACCAACGTCGTGGTCCCGGCGGCCATCGAGTTCGTCGATATCGCCGGTCTCGTTGCCGGCGCGAGCAAGGGCGAAGGCCTCGGCAACCAGTTCCTCGCCAACATCCGCGAGACCGACGCCATCGTCCACGTCGTGCGCTGCTTCGCCGACGACAACGTGATCCACGTCTCGGGCAGCGTCGACCCGATCCGCGACATCGACGT
>DFYA01000266.1:78074-80403 GCA_002382525.1 Opitutaceae bacterium UBA4094 | reverse complement strand
GTTAAGCGTCTGCTCGCGCTCGTCGTTGCCACCGCCGAGGCCGGCGCCGCGTTGGCGACCGACCGCATCGATTTCATCGATAAAGATGATACAGGGCGCGTTTTTTCGGCCCTGCTCAAACATGTCGCGCACACGGCTAGCGCCCACGCCCACGAACATCTCAACGAAGTCCGAACCGGAGATGCTGAAGAACGGCACATCCGCTTCGCCTGCCACGGCCTTGGCGAGAAGCGTCTTGCCCGTGCCGGGAGGACCGACGAGCAGCAGGCCCTTGGGGATTTTCCCGCCCATCTTCTGAAACTTTTTCGGATCGCGCAGGAACTCGACGACCTCGGAGACTTCTTCCTTGGCTTCGTCGCAACCGGCGACTTCGCCGAAGGTCACCTTGTCGCGGTCGCGCGCCAGCATCTTGGCGCGGCTCTTTCCAAAGTTCATCGCACCACGCCCGGCCTGACGGATTTGTCGCACAAACAGGAAATACAGTAGACCAATGATCAGGATGATCGGCAGGAAATTGAGCATGAAGCTCGCGAAGCCATTCGATACCGGCGGCTCGTCGAAGACCTTGGTGCGTTGAAGCGTTTCGAGATTGGTCTCGGTGAGGCTGCCTGCTGCGCGGAATTCGGCGGTCTTTTCACCGTTGGGCGCGTCGAGCGTCGCGTCTTTGAGCTTGCCGGTGATGACCACGCCGTTGCGGAGGCCGTAAGAGCTGTTGGAGCGAATGACGCCGGAAGCAATCTGCTCCTCCCCCGCCAATTCGATCACCTGCTGAATCTTAAGCTCCGCCGGGGTCGTGGACCGGGAGGGATTGAAGTAATAAAGCAACAAAACCGCCGCGAGAATGGACAGCCAGATAAGAGAAACCTTTAGCGGAAATCGATCCGGTGGCAGGTTTTTGAGCGGTCGGCGCTTGGTGTCGTTTTTGGGATCAGGCATTAAAAATAAGGACTCAGGGTGAACCGTGGAGGTTCCAATGCATTAGTCAATTGGCCGAGGCGCACTTCTTGCGAGAAAGCGACTTGGAGAGCGGCGCGGGGCCCGACTCATAAGCGAGCACACCTTTCCGAATCACCGCCAGACCGCTCCCGAGGCTGAAACGAGTGAAGGCCCCCTTCTCCACCGCCGCGAGCAGGCCCGTAAAACCTTGGCGCGATAGGTCGCCGGTGTCGGGTTGCATCGCGAGCCAACGGTGCAAAGCCCGACGCACCACCGCGCGAGGTTTCGCGTCGAGCTTTTTGACATCGAGAAGGCGTCCATCGGCGGATAGAGCCCCGAGTTCATCCACCCACGCTTCCAGCGCGTGGTCGTCTTCTTCAAGTAACGCGCGCGACAACGCCGCGCCCGCCAGCGCGTCACGTTCACCGGCGGCGCCCCGCCAACCGGGCAGCGCTTCGCAACGAACGCGATTGCGGAAAAAATCCTCCGTTTCGTTGCTCGCATCCTCGCGCCAAGTCGCGCCCGCCTCGGTCAACGCGGTGATGAGCTCGTCTTTTTTTAGAGTGAGCAACGGCCGCGCGTGCACCCGCCCGTGTGGCATGCGGTGGAGCGGTCGCGGTGCGGCGAGTCCGGCGGTGCCACTGCCGCGCGCGAGGCGCATCATCATCGTCTCGGCGATGTCGTCTTGTTGGTGACCGAGCCACAACGCGCGAATCCGGCGGCGCGCCAGCGCTTGTTGGAAAAACGCGAACCGCGCCGCGCGCGCCTCGGCTTCACTGGCGCGTTTTCGTGCGTCGGTCCATTGCCCACCGATAAATGCAAGCCCGAGCGCGCCACACACGCGTTCGCAGAAACGCGCGTCCGCCGAGGAGGCGCGACCGCGCAGCCGGTGATCGAAATGCAGAGCGACCATGCGGGCGCGGCGTTCGGGCCAATGCGCCCAGAGCAACAGCAGCAACGCGAGCGAGTCGGCTCCGCCTGAAAATGCCACCGCCCACGGACGACGTGCGGCCGTGTTTTCGCCATCGCTCCACGTCACGACCGCCGGGTGCAAGGCGCCGCGCGGAATCCGCGCCGCGAGCGTCTCGGCGATACGAGGCCAGTTTGGTTGAGACGTGCGCGGCATGCTTTGAAAAGTAGCGCAGGCTTCCAGCCTGCATCCAGGTCCGAGGCAGGCCGGAAGCCTGCGCTACACCCCTCACGCAAATGTCAGATACTCCTTGCCGAAATACGGCACGAGCACGGCAGGGATCTTCACGCGGCCGTCCGCTTGAAGGTTGTTTTCAAGCAACGCCGCCAGCACGCGTGGCACGGCGAGGCCGGAGCCGTTGAGCGTGTGCACGAGTTCCGGCTTGCCGTCGGCGTTGCGGAAACGGATCTGCGCGCGACGGGC
>DFYA01000266.1:62856-78042 GCA_002382525.1 Opitutaceae bacterium UBA4094 | reverse complement strand
TCCAATTTGCGCAACAGGCTCTCGGCGTCGCCGCGTAGCGCGTCGAGTTCGTCGTAGCTCGTCGCCGGGTGCACCCATTTCAACAGCTCAACTTTGTCGAACTGGTGCAGGCGATTGAGCCCACGCACGTCCTTGCCGTAGCTGCCCGCCTCGCGGCGGAAACACGGGGTGTAAGCGCAGCGTTTCACCGGCAGCGCGGCCTCGTCGATGATTTCGTCGCGGAAGAAATTGGTGAGCGGCACCTCGGCGGTCGGCACCGCGTAGAAACCATCGGCGACGGCCTCATACATCTGGCCTTCCTTGTCGGGTAACTGGCCGGTGGCGGTCGCGCTCGCCGCGTTGACGAAGATCGGCGGGTTCACCTCCACGTAGCCAGCCTTGCCATTTTCATCCAAAAAGAAGTGCAGCAGTGCGCGAACGATGCGGGCCGCGTCGCCGATGTAGAACGGGAAACCCGCGCCGGTGACCTTCGAGCCGCGCGCAAAATCGAACAGCTTTTCGAAGCCGGCGATTTCCCAGTGCGGCTTCGCATCCGGCGAGAGCGCGTTCACGTCGCCCCACGTGGCGAACACGACGTTGTCCTCGGGAGCGCGACCTTCCGGCACGCTGGCGTGCGGGATGTTGGGCAACGTCATCATCGCCTGCTTGAGGCGTGCCTCGGCTTCACCGAGGACAACATCAGCCTCCTTCACTTGCGTGGAGACGGCCTTCATCTCCTGCACCTTCGCGATGAACTCGGGCGTGCCCTTGGGCAGCTTGGCCATCTCGGTGTTGGCGGCCTTCTGCGCGGCGCGCAGCGACTCGACTTGCTGGAGCTGCGCGCGCCAGGCGGAGTCGAGCGCCAAGATGGCATCGACATCGACATCGAGGTGTTTCTTGGCAATCGCCGCACGGACGGCCTCGGGCGATTCACGGAGAAGCTTGGGATCGAGCATGAAGGAACGAGCACAACCGACCGGCGAATCGGAATAAATACAAAACTTGAAGGAGCGGCGGCAATCCTGCCGCCCCCGTCCTTTACGACCGCCTGCGCAGTTCCTGCAGCGCCGTCAGCACGGTTTCGGCCTTCAACTCGGCCAGCACGCCATCGGGAGCCATGACGGAATGCGTGCGGGAGGAACCGATAGGCCACGGCCCGAAGCGCAACGGCGAGGTCGGCCCGAAAATCGCCAGCACCCGGTTGCCCACCGCCGCCGACAGGTGCATCGGCCCGCTGTCGTTGCCGATGAAGACCGAGGGATACCTCGCCAGCGCCAGCATCTCTTCGAACGGGCAACCCGTCAGGTTGAGAAAGCGTCCGTCGGGTATTGGTCCTTCCGGCGACGCCGGCTGTCCGGCGCACCAAGCAACACGACTACCAGGAATGGTTTCCCAAATAAGGCGGGTGAGATCGGAGAATCCCTTCCATTCCTTCTTTGGCCCGCGGCTATCGGTGAAGATGACAAAATTGAGCAAAGGCTCGTCCGCGAAAAACGCGTGCCACGCGAACGCTGGCGCCGGTTTCAACGCCAGAGGGAAAGCGATCTCGGCGTGCCCGCCGGCGGCTCGCACAAACCCCAGAAGCACCGCGATTGCATGATGCGGGCCCGCGCCTAGCGGCATCGGGATACGCTTATTACAGAACAGGCCGGCGCCCTCACGGCTGTCGGAACGGCCCCACTTCTCCGGTGCACGCGCGGCCCAGGTCATCAAGCCCGAACGCAGCAGACCCTGCATGTCCCACGCCGCATCAAAGCGTCGCGCGCGCAGTGTCTTCATCACGTCCCAAATGGCGCGCCAGCCTTGTTTGCGTTTATACAAGATCACTTCGCTCACGAAGGGTGCCGCCTCGACGAGTCCTGCGAAACGATCGCGCACCACCCACGTGATGCGGAGCTCCGGCCGTTGGATGGCGAGCGTTTGCAGCACCTGCAAGCCATGGACAATGTCGCCCAAAGACGAGGGTTTGATGATCAACAAGCTCGATGCCGGCGAGGCGGGTTTTGATGGCGTCACTCGCAGCGCAGGCTTGAGTCCGCCCTTCGTTCCTTCAACTAGATTCCCGCATGTCCGACCTCGTCCCCTTCAACGCCGACATCATCGCGGCGCAACAAACCCGCCTCACCGAGGCATGGCATGTCCACGAGCCGGCCACGCTCGACGAGCCGGGGTTCACGGGCTTGGTCGCGCAAAATCACCTGCGCAATTTCCAACTCTGGCACGAGGAGGATGTCGCCCGCCGCAATGACCTCGGCTTCGAGCGCGTGTTTCAGGCCAAGCGCGCCATCGATAAATACAACCAGGAGCGCAACAACTTCATCGAGGAGATGGACAAGGTCCTCGTTGCCACGCTCCAGCCCGCGACCGAAGGCTGCCCTCGCAACTCCGAGACGCCCGGCATGATCATCGACCGCCTCTCGATTCTCGCGCTCAAGGAATACCACATGCGCGAGGAAACTGAGCGCAAGGACGCCGCCGCCGCCCACCGCGAGGCCTGCGCCTCCAAGCTCGCCCGCATCGTCCGCCAACGCGGCGATCTCACCCAAAGTCTGGCCGAACTGCTTGCCGATGTCGCCGCGCGCCGACGCACATTCGCGGTGTATTACCAGTTTAAGATGTATAACGACCCGGCGCTCAACCCGCAGCTCTACCGCAACGCCGCCCCCATCAGCGGCGCATGAGTCGGGATCACGCAAAGCCCTCCTTTCGCCACCTTCGCCATTGGCCGGGGTTGCTCGGAGTCGGGCTGTTTAAATTGCTCGCGCGCCTCCCGTGGTCCGTGCAGTCAGCGCTCGGGCGCGGCATGGGCGCTTTTTTCTTCCACGCGGTGCGCATCCGTCGCCACGTGGTTGCGGTCAACCTGCGCCTCGCGTTTCCCGAAAAAACCCCTCGCGAACAACACGCGCTCGCCGCCGCGCATTATCGTTCGCTTGGACTCGGTCTGTTCGAGACATGCCTCGCGTGGTGGGAACCGACTCGTCGCCTGCCGCCGTATGAAATCGTGGGGCGCGAGCACCTCGAAGCCGCCCAGGCGCGGGGAAAAGGCGTGCTCATGCTCACCGCGCATTTCACCACGTTGGAAATCTGCGCCCGTATGCTCGTCGAGCACGTGCCGTTTGGCTGTCTCTATCGCGAAGCCAACAACGCGGTCATCGCGGAACAGATGCGCCTCGCCCGCGAAGCACGCACTAAGATCGCTGTCCAGATGGACGACCTCCGCGGGCTTCTTCGCGCGCTCAAGCAAGGCCACATCATTTGGTATGCGCCCGACCAAGGAAAACGCACGAAGCTCTCCACGACGCTCCCGTTTTTCGGCGTGCCCGCAGTCACCAACACCGCCACCAGCCGCCTTGCCGAAATGACCGGAGCAGCCGTGGTGCCCTACTTCGGCATGCGGCGCCCAGACGGCACTTACCTGCTCACGATCATGCCCGCGCTGGACAACTTCCCGACCGCCGACACCGAGGCGGATGCACTCCGGATCAATCGCATCTTCGAGGACCAGATCCGCGCCGCACCCGACCAATATTTCTGGGTGCATCGCCGCTTTAAACTGAACCGCCGAGGAACCGGCATTTATACCCCTTAGCGTTTCCATGGCCCACACGTCGGATTCCACCCCCGCGCTCCTCATCGATCCGGCTTGGATCGGCGTTTTTCCAGATTCATGCAACAGGTCTATCGAGGCGTTTTGCACTCATTTCGGCATCGATATCCACAAAGAAACCGCGCGCTCCGTGGTCCAGCGCCACACCATCGTCGGGACCGACGGGCGAACGCGCGGCATCTACATCAAACTCTACACCCATCGCCGGAAGTGGTGGCAGGGACTGTTCCGCAGCTCCAAAGCCTTTCGCGAAGCGCGTAACCTAGGCTTTTTCCGGCAACTTGGCCTCGCGGCGCCCGCAGTCGTCGCAGTGGGCGTGGACAAGATCCTCATGGGCACCTGTCAGCAATATGAGCTGATCGTCACCGAGGAGGTGCGGGAATCGCACCTCTTGGCGGACTACTGGCAAATGCTTCCGCCGGGTGATCCGCAACGGCGTTCACTGATCGATGCGTTCGCAGATCAAACTCGCCGGATGCATGCGCAAGGTTTTCTCCACCGCGACCTCAAATGGAGAAACCTCTTGGTCACCCCAGGCCTCGAGGGCCGGCCTGCTCTTTGGTGGATCGACTGCCCCAACGGCATTTTCCCCCGCGTCCCGTTTCTGGCGCGGCGCGGAATAATCAAGGACATCGCCACGATGATGAAGCTCGCGCTGCCGCAGTGCACGCCCGCCGAACGCCTGCGGTTCGTCGCCGTTTATTTACGCGCCCGCCCGCGGGCCGAGAAAACGCGTTTTATCGCCGAGGCAATCCGTTACCACGACGCCCGTTGGTAGAGAGCCGCCCGCGCCGCCCTCTAGTATTCGCTGAACGAATACACGTAGAGCTTTTCCTTCCGGTCCGAGACCACGTAAACCCGGCGTTTTTGGTAATCGACGACCAGTCCCTCGGCTTGTCGGATATCGATCGCAAACGAGGCGACCGGCGCCAAGTCGAGACCGAGGACGTGGATCGATCGGGATTCGTCGCTCATCACCCACAGATGCCTGCGGACCGGGTCGAAATCGATGCTCGAAAAGTCCTTCGCGAATGTGAGCGTGTGACGCGAAAGCTCCTTCATATCCGCGTCCAAGACCAAGAGCAGTCCCGGCGTCTTCTCCTTCAACACATAGAACTTCTGGTCCACGCGGTCATACGCGAGCCCCTCGAGTCCACTGTTGTCGCTGCCAGCCAACTCCAAGGATGCCCGCCGCGATTCCACTCCCTGTTGATCGATGATCACCACTTCCCGCGAGCGCTCCAAAACGACCGCCAGCCGGGTCTCGTCCAAAGTCGCGATCGCCTCCACGTCCGAAAATCCCGTCGCAAGCCGGCGAAGTTCTCGTCCGTCCAACGTCATCTCCACCACATCGCCAGTGCTGTCGCTCACCGTCCAGAGACTCTTTCCTCCCACGGCCAAGCTAAGCCCGGAGGGTTCCTTCACGCCGAGGCGGAACACGCCTTCCGGTTTGAGAACACTGCTCGCGATCGCAAACCGCGCCATGCCCGCGCCCGAGTCCTCCGACTGCCCGCAGCCTCCCGTCAACAACGCGAGCCCGACAGGGATGATCAACAAACACCAGCGCGTGGCAAAAAACATGACGCCCACGAGACTCGGATCACGCCGGCACGCGAATGCCACCGGCGGATTTTCGACGCTTTTACGTCTCGGGGCGACACGGATAGGTCGTTGACTTGTTTTTAGGAAAACGGATGAGATTCGCCTTTTCCCGTCGAGCAAGCGCCCGGCAGAAACGACCAAGCGGTGAAATCCATTTCTCAACCCGAATTCATAAAACGGATACAAGGCGCCTCCTTGCTGGAATCCGACAGCCGCGGACCGAAGGTTTACGACGTCCCGGACGGCAACATCGTCAAGTTGTTCCGCGTCAAGCGCAGGGTCTCCTCCAATCTCTGGAGCCCGTTCGCCAAACGTTTTGCGACTCACGCCGAGCGGCTCGGCCAGATAGGTCTGCGTTCGGTCGTGGTCTCGGAGGTCGCTTGGGTCGAGCATCTCCAACGGCAAATGGTCGTTTATCGTAAGCTTGAGGGCGTGCCTTTGCGCCACGTCTTGCGCACCGCACCGCCCGAGCGGGCCAAAGAATGCCTCCACGGTGCCGCCCGCTTCATTGCTGAAGTTCAGGAAAAGGGCGTGTTCTTTCGCTCCTTCCATTTCGGCAATATTCTCGTCTGTCCCGACGGCGGTTACGCTCTGATCGACGTCCTCGACGTGTGGTTTAAGCGTTCGCCGCTCGGGCTGTGGCGGCGCCGTCGTAATCTCCGCCACATGTCGCGTTATCGCGAAGATCGAAAGGCGTTGCTCACCCATTGGGACGCGTTTCGCGCCGGCTACTTGGAGGTTGCCCTCGCCGGCAGCATGCAGCGATACGAGGCGAGACTCGCCGCCGACATGGATGCCCATCGGCAACGACTTGTCACGCTGCCCGACGACGCGCGCTCCCGTTAGCGCGCCTCTTTTTTCCCGTCTCGACGGCGTCTCCAGCCCAGTTCCGACTGCAACGCCTTCGTGAAACACGCTGCCGCCTCGCGCCGGCGCGCCGGCCACAGCTCGCCCACCGCGGCACGATAGCCTCGCAGAAACGCCAGCGCGCAAACCCCATTGATCGCATGTTGGTCGCGCAATGTGCGCCGCGCCGCGCGGGCGATGACCTCCAGGCTCGGCTTCACCCGATAGGTGCGCGTCCACGGCTTGCCCGTCTCACGGTCGATCAGCACAAACACCGGCGGCGCCCCGGCCGGCATGTCTTGCAGGATCAAATCCTTGAACCGCACCGGGTGCATAAACCCTGCGCGATGCAGCCGTCCGATCAACCCGCCCAGCTCCCGCATGAGCGCATGACGCTCCCCCGGCTTCGATTGATCGAACACGGCAGCTACGTCGCGACCCGCGACATTTTTTACGACCACAAAGCCGCCCGCAGGCATGCCCCAACGGGTTTGCTCGCCCCACGCCACCGGCTCCATCGCGGCAAACCCTTTGGCGCGCAGCTTGCGCAACAACGTCACTTCTCGCATCGCGCCGGATTGCGGAAGCCGGCCAAACGCGAACGCCTCCGCCAACCGCCACACCGGCTCCCCTACCCGCCGTTTTAGGTAAAACACCTCGTTACGCTCATCGACGCCTTCACCCCGCAAACGCAGCCGCCACACCTCCCGCCCCGACGCACGCGAGAGCAATTCACCCGGCTCGCCGCCCATGAAAGCCTCAAACGAACCCAAACCGTTTCGCCCAAAAAGCTCGGCCACATCGTCGCTTAAATGAAATCGCATGCCGCCCATAAATCAGGTCTTCGGCGCGGCCACTGCGCGCGCGATTTGCTCCACCAGCCGCACCCGGAACTGGTTTCCGTTGGCCTCGAACCATGCGCGCGCCCGTCCGCCCATCGCCGTATTATCAAACTCCTCCATCGAGAGGACGTGTGATACCGCGTTTTCCACCGCCTCGACGCCAACGTGATAATCCCTACCGAGGTGTCGCGGTTCGCTCCGTTCAAACGGCAACAGCACCCCGCGCTCCGGCTGCACCAGCTCATTCATCGGTGGCGCGTCCGTCGTGATCACGACCGCCCGACAGGCCATCGCTTCGACAATGTAGTGCCCCCATCCCTCGGATAACGACGGACACAGGTGCACGCCGCATTGGTTCTGAAGCGTGCGCAGTTCGGCGTCGCCCACGACGCGCGAAAGCAGCGTTACGTTCGCGGGAACCGCTTTCGGCGCGTTGTCCGGATGCTGCACGAGCACGAGCTCCGGCCACTCGGGGTGGCGCCGCCACGCCTCAAGCACCACCGAGGTGCCTTTCACCGTGCTCCGCCCCGCCAGATGAAAAAACCTCCGATAATCCGGCCGCGCATCGGCGCGCAGCCCGCGATCCGGTGACGTAAAACCGATGGTGTGCACCGAGCCGTGCAGCGCCGAGAAAATCGCCTGCGCATGCGCCGTTTTGCACAACACATGGTCCACCTTCTTCAGCCGCCCGATGTGCCGCTGCGGAAAGCGTTCCTGATTTGGAATCAGAAAATGCATTCGCGCCTTGCTCCTCCACAGCGGGAACACGCGCTCCAGGTGCACCACGGCATTCGCCCTGTCCCGGTTCAACCAACCGCGCCAATCCCGCGGTGCGTAGTGCTTCACAGTCCAGCCGTCGGCGCGCAAGGCATCGCCCACCAACGCGGCGTCTTGGTCGAGACCCGCGCCGTTTTTGCGTCCGATGATCAACAAGGTCTTCATGCGCAGAGGGCCGTTAATCCGCAAACCACGGAGACAAACCGCCCGACTGCCAAGCCTTGAGAATCGGATTTCCTCGCGGTTATACACGACAAGACGTTGACGGTATTCCGCTTGAATCCCGTATCTGGTTCCTCGACCTTCATCCGCTCATTGCCAGCCTGGCGGTTACTACACTCACGACCCATCTCCCGCATCCATGAGTTTGCCGCCCAGAGTTTCGTTTCTGCTGATCACCTATAAGCAAAGTCAGTTTGTTCGTGCGGCGGTTCGGGGCGCGTTGGCGCAGGATTATCCGAATCTCGAAATCATCATCTCCGACGACTGCTCGCCGGACGACACATGGCAGATCATCCAAGAGGAAGTCGCCGCCACGCCCACGTCGCACAAAGTCATCCTGTGCCAGACCGAGGGAAACCAAGGCCTGGCGGGGAACGTAAACAACGGGGTCCGTCGCAGCTCCGGCGAGTGGGTGGTGCTGGCGGCCGGCGACGACATCTCGCTGCCGCACCGCGTCACCCAGTTGATGGCCGCCGCCGCTGCCCAACCCGATCTCCGCGGCGTGGCTTCCGACTGGTATTCGATCGACGACCACGGCGCCCGCGAGCCCGTCAAGGACGGCGCGCGCAAACGATTTCATTCGACCGATGACGTCTCGACCGAGGAAGCGCTCGCGGCGATCCTGCGCATCAAGCCCTTCCCACGTCTTCCGTTTAGCGGCACCCTCACCGGCGCGACCGCCGCGTGGCATCGGTCCCTGTTCGAGCGTTTTGGAATGCTCCCCGCCGATCTGGTCTTCGAGGATGCCGCCCTCACCCTGCGCGCACGTTTGACCGGCCGGGTGCGTTTTCTCCCCGAGCGCCTCGTCGAATACCGCAAACACGCGGACAGCCTCACCAACTACACGCGCGGCCAGTCCCGATCCCGCATGAATCTCGCGCGCGAGCAGGAACGCCAAAACACAAAACGCTGGTCGCGCGAAGCCACGCTCCTGCGCTGCATGGCCCGCGATCTCGACAGCATGCCGGGGCCGCTCAAAGAGCGCTTCAAGGACGCCCTGCTCGTTCAGGCGCAGGCGTTCGACGGGCTCGCCGCTTGGTGGACGCTGCCGTGGACAAGTCGCCTCGCGCGTTTCCCCAAGTTCGCCCGCATCCTCTCCCTCGCTCGCATGAAGGCCAAGCTGCTCCTGCCTTCGCCGCTCTATCTAGCCGCGCGAGCCATCACTCTCAAATCAAGATGAAAATCCTCGTCACCGGCGGCGCCGGCTTCATCGGCTCCAACCTCGTGCGCCTGCTCGTCAAAGATCACGGCCATGAGGTCCTCAACGTCGATGCGCTCACCTACGCGGGCAACCGGCACTCGCTTGCCGACCTCGAAGGCAATCTGCGGCATCGTTTCGCCCAAGCCGATATCTGCGACGCGTCCGCACTCCAAAGCCTCTTCGCCGAATTCTCCCCCGATTGGGTGATGCACCTCGCCGCCGAGAGCCACGTGGATCGTTCCATCGACGGCCCCGGCGCGTTTATCCAAACCAACGTTGTCGGCACGTTCACCCTCCTCCAAGCCGCGCGCGCCCATTTCGATAAACTCGGCGGCGGCCCCGCTCGCGACCGCTTCCGTTTCCTCCACGTATCGACTGACGAAGTTTACGGCTCACTTGGCTCGGATGGGCTCTTCACCGAGGAAACGCCTTACGATCCGCATTCGCCGTATTCGGCGAGCAAGGCCGCCAGCGATCACCTCGCCCGCGCCTGGGCCGACACCTATCGGTTGCCGGTAATCGTCACCAACTGCTCAAACAACTATGGCCCCTACCAGTTTCCCGAGAAACTCATCCCGGTTGTCATTTTGAAGGCCCTGCGCGGCGAACCGATTCCAGTTTACGGAAAAGGCGAGAACATCCGCGACTGGCTCTACGTCGGCGACCACGCCGAGGCCCTCCACACCGTCATCGCCCGCGGCCGCGTGGGCGAAACCTACAACATCGGCGGAAACAACGAGCGACAGAACATCGACCTCGTCCGTCTGCTCTGCGGCTTGCTCGACGAACTGCGTCCCCGTGCCGACGGGCTCAGCTACACGAGGCAGATCACCTTTGTGACCGATCGCCCCGGCCACGACCTGCGCTACGCGATTGACGCCTCCAAAATCAAACGCGACCTCGGTTGGGAACCGAAGCAGGATCATACCTCGGGTTTTCGCAAAACCGTTCAGTGGTATCTCGACAACGAGTCCTGGACCTCCGCCATCCTCAACGGCTCCTACAAACTCCAACGCCTCGGCACCCAAGCCTGCACCTCATGAGTAATTCCTCACGCAAAGGCATCGTCCTCGCCGGCGGCTCCGGCACTCGCCTCTACCCGGCCACGCTCGCGGTCAGCAAGCAACTGCTCCCCGTTTACGACAAGCCGATGATTTATTATCCGCTCTCGGTGCTCATGCTGGCCGGCATCCGCGAGATATTGATCATCTCCACCCCGCACGACCTGCCGCTTTTCCGGCGCCATCTCGGGGACGGCTCCGCGTTCGGCCTGGTCCTGCACTATGCCGAACAACCACGGCCCGAAGGCTTGGCCCAGGCGTTCACGATCGCCGCCGACGCCGGTTTCCTCACCGGCCGTGAGCCGTGCGCGCTGGTCCTCGGTGACAACATTTTTTACGGCCAGGGCTTCTCCCCGCGTCTGCTGGCCGCAAACGCCCGCACGACCGGCGCCACGGTATTCGGTTACGAGGTCAAGGACCCCGAGCGCTTCGGCGTGGTTGAGTTCGACGCCTCCGGCCGGGCCGTCTCCATCGAGGAAAAACCCGCCCGCCCCAAGTCGCGTTTCGCCGTCACCGGGCTTTATTTTTACGACACGAACGTGGTCGAAATCGCTCGCGCGGTGAAACCCTCCGCCCGCGGCGAGCTGGAGATCACCTGCATCAACCAAGCGTATCTCGAGGGCGGCGCGCTTCATGTCGAAGTGCTGGGGCGCGGCCATACCTGGTTGGACACAGGCACTCACGAGAGCTTGCTCGAAGCGGCCCAATTTGTGCGCACGATCGAAGCCCACCAAGGGTTCAAGGTCGCCTGCCTTGAGGAAATCGGATTCCGTAATGGTTGGCTGGATACAGCGGGTCTCAAAGCCGCCATCTCCTTTCATGGAAAATCCGAATACGGCGCCTACCTCAAGAGCCTGCTAACCACTTCATGAGCGCCCCGGCCCTTATCACCTGGGTTCCGCTTAAAAAGCGCGGCGACGAGCGCGGATTGCTCGTCGCGGTCGAAGGCGAGCGCGACGTGCCGTTTGCCATCGCTCGAACGTATTACGTGTTCGGAACCGCCCCGGGAGTGTCCCGCGGTTTTCATGCGCACAAGCAACTTCAACAGGTCGCGGTCTGTGTCATCGGTTCCTGCACGATGCTCATGGACGACGGCAACCAAAAGGAGTCCGTGCGCATGGATGCGCCCGACCGCGGGTTGCTGATTCCTCCGCGCGTCTGGCATGAGATGAGCGATTTCTCGCCCGACTGCGTGCTCCTCGTGCTCGCGTCCGACCATTACGACGAAGCCGATTACCTCCGGAACTACGCCGATTTTCTCGCCTATGTATCAGCATCCTAGTGCCGACGTCCAAAGCCCCGCCATCGGTGAAGGCAGTCGGGTGTGGCAATTCTGCGTCATCCTTCCCGGCGCCCGCATCGGACGGGACTGCAACATCTGTTCCCACTGCTTCATCGAGAACGACGTCGTGGTGGGCGATCGCGTGACCGTGAAATGCGGCGTGCAGCTCTGGGACGGGGTCACGCTCGAGGACGATGTGTTTGTAGGCCCCAACGTCACGTTCACCAACGATCTTTTCCCTCGCTCACGTCAGACGCCTGCGGCCTTTCGCAAGACCTTCATCAAAAAAGGCGCCTCTATCGGCGCCAACGCCACGTTACTTTCCGGCATCGTCATCGGCGAAAAAGCCATGGTCGGGGCCGGCAGTGTCGTGACACGCGATGTCCCCGCCGGAGCCGTTGTCGTCGGCAATCCCGCCCGCGTGGTGCGCACTCTTCCGACCGAATAACTCTACGCTCATGTCGATTCCCTTCCTCGACCTCAAACCGCTCAATGCCCAATACCGCGACGCCCTGGTCGCCGCCGCCACGCGGGTGATCGATTCAGGTTGGTATGTGCTCGGCCGCGAGGTCACCGCCTTCGAGGCCGAGTTCGCCGCCTGGAACGGCAGCCGCCATTGCATCGGCGTGGCCAACGGCCTCGACGCGCTCACGCTCGTGCTGCGCGCTTGGAAAGAACACGGCGTTCTCGCCGAGGGCGACGAGGTCATCGTCCCCGCCAACACCTACATCGCGTCCATTCTGGCGATCAGCGAAAACCAGCTTCGCCCGATCCTGGTCGAGCCCGATCCCCGCACCTTTAACCTCGACCCTGCCCGCCTCGCCGCAGCGCTTACTCCGCGGACTCGCGCCATCCTCGTGGTTCACCTCTACGGGCTGGCCGCCGACATGACGGCGATCACCGCGTTCGCCCGCCAGCATGGGCTAAAGGTGCTGGAGGATTGCGCGCAATCTCACGGTGCCGAGGTGGACGGGAAAAAAGTGGGCGCGCTCGGCGACGCCGCCGGTTTCAGTTTTTACCCCGGCAAGAACCTCGGCGCCCTCGGCGACGCCGGTTGTGTCACGACGGACGACGACCAACTCGCCACGACGCTGCGTGCGCTGCGCAACTACGGTTCGGAGCAGAAATACAAGAACCGCTACAAGGGGCCCAACAGCCGCCTCGACGAAATGCAGGCAGCCCTTCTTCGCGCCAAGCTCCCGTTTCTCGATACCGAGACATCCTCGCGCCGTCGTATCGCCGGACGCTACTTCGCCGAGATCCGCAACCCTGCGGTCGGACTTCCGTCCGCCTCCGAGCCGGCCGCTCATGTTTTCCACTTGTTCGTAATACGAACAAACGAGCGGGACCGTCTTCAGCGCTGGTTGGCCGACCAAGGTGTGCAGACGATGGTCCACTACCCGATTCCGCCGCACCACCAGGATGCCTATCGCGAGTATCGCAGTCTTTCGCTGCCGATCACGGAGGCCATTCATCGTGAGGTGCTCAGCCTCCCGCTCAGTCCGGTCATGACTGACGATCAAGTCTCCGCCGTGATCGACGCCGTCAACCGCTTCGAGTGATGCTACCGGGCCTGATTCGTTTCGTTCGCGCGGCCCGGTTCCGCCTCCAGCGAATCTGGTGGCGATGGCTCTTCATCCACGGCCACTCAGGCACGCTTTCCGTCGCGGGCAAAATTCGCACCGACGTCCCTGTGCTCTCCAATGGAAGAGGTCGCGTCGAGATCGCCGGGCGCACGCGCTTTGGCTACGCGCTCGCGCCGAAATACGGTCGAGGCGACATCCTCCTCCAAGCCCGAACCCAGTCGAGCCGCATAGAAATCCGTGCGCATACGATTCTCTCAAACAACGTCTCGGTGATCGCGTGCGAACGTATCACCATCGGCGAATACTGCCTCATCGGCGATGCGGTCACGATCACCGATTCCGACTTCCACGAATTGTCGCCCGAAGGCCGGCACGACGGCGCCGGTGCGACCGCCGCCGTCACGATCGGCAACAACGTCTGGCTCGGTAGCCGCGTAGTGGTGCTCAAGGGCGTGACCATCGGCGATGGCACGGTGATCGCCGCAGGTGCCGTGGTGGTAAACGATGTGCCGGCGCGAGCGCTCGCCGCAGGCGTTCCCGCCAAGGTGATCCGCAGCCTCTGATGTGAGGCGCCTGCCCCCTACAAACGGATCCACTCCGGCGGAGCTATATCCGCCTCATCGTAGTGATGAGCGACCACCCAACGCTTCGGCATGATCACGCGTTTGCCGGGGCTCTCGTTCAACAACGCCGGCCAACGCGAAAAGCCGCTGTTGGCGATGATGTGATGCCGGCAGTTCTTCATCAGATGAAAATCCTGATAGCCCGCATCGATCGAGTTGCAGGCGACGTGGTGCAGCGGGCGGTTGGAGCGCAAAGACTGCCGCGCCCAAGGCATGTCGTCCGAAAAAATAAAAAACTCTCCCTCCGGAACCAGCGACTCCATGAGGTCAATCGCCGCTTGATAATACTCCACCCCTAAGAGCCCATGAAGCTGAGTGGTCTTCGCATTGGTCGCATAATCTCCCCGCCTCACATGCAGACTGATGGAGGAGGTTTGCTGGATGCGCGCCAGCCACTGGGCCGTTTCGGGTGATAGCGGCTTGGCGATCTCGAACTCGGTCCGCAGCCGGGGCAGAATGCCTTCGTAATACCAGATGCTGGGAAAATCCCCGAAAAGGATCGCCGGGCAACGCTCGAAATACTTCGGGTCATGGTTGAGCGATGCGCTCAGATTTTCGCGATAGACCTGCGGATCGGCCAGCCCTTGTGATTCGTAATACGCGCGCCGCCGCTTCTGGAAAAATTTAAAGCGAGATCCCAGCGCCTTGTTCACTTCGCGCTTCGTGGCGATTTCCGCAGGGACCTGCAGCTTGTCCAATTCGTAGTTCCTTCGACGGCCCGAAACGAAATAGCTCAAGTCCAGTTTCAGCTGCGCTCTGTGTCTTTCGGCAAGCGCGCTCGCTGCGGCATAAATTCCCATCTGGTTGGCGAGCCCGCCCCGCAGGCTCGCGATCACGGTCTTTGCGTCGGCGGAATTTATCATGCGGTGGTCTGCCCGGAAATTTTGCGCTCCAGCCGACGCACGCGCGCCAGCTTACTCCGTCGATTCAGAAACTGCGAATAACGCTTAAACGGGATCAAATTCGAGGAGCCCAAGCCGTCGATCATCACAAAGTGATCTCCGGCTTCTTCGGTGTAAGCCAAGACCAGGTTGCCCCAATGAAGGTCCGAAATCACCACAGCGCTCGCCAGCAACGCGCAGTTGAACCTATCCAAGGCCGCCCGTGCGTTCTCATCGAAACGTTTCTCGGCGATCAGGGTCGCCAGCGTTGGCGCGAGGTTCCCATCCCGGCCGAACGCCGCCTCCACCACGAGTCCGAGGCCGATGTCGGTCTCCTCAAAACCGACGATTTTTTGCGTGAAGGCCAACGCCTGCCGGTCCGACGCGTGCGCGGCCAGGTATTCGTGGATCTCGCGTGAAAACAGCTCGTATTGCCGCAACCGGCGCAACCGTTCGCGAAACGACATCCGCGCGCCCCAAAGCGCGGCGGCTTTGTCGGGGCGAAAGACCTTTATCAGATACCGCGAATTTTCCGGATGCCGGTAAACTGTTCGGTTTCCGCCACCGCCCAAGACGGTCAGTTCGCTTACTTGGAGACGTGCGTTCATGCGGACGAGCGCGGCGAGTTCTGTCCGATCAGCCCCTTCTCGCGCTGTTCAACCAACCCGGCGATGTAG
>DFYA01000266.1:42001-62723 GCA_002382525.1 Opitutaceae bacterium UBA4094 | reverse complement strand
GGGGTGTATTCTCCCGCCACGATCATATCAACCAGCGGACGCGCGTAGTTGCCGTCGCGTCCGCGGACCGCGTGCAACACCAAGCCGAGCCCGAGGTCCGTTTCGGCAAACCCCACGATTCGCTGCACAAAATGGAGGCTCTCCCCGTGCGCGGACCATGCAGCCACGAACTCCTGCAGCTCGCGAATGAACGAGCTATATCGCCCATAACGACGCCTACGTTTATACCAACTCGCACCGCTTCCCCAGCGCGCATCGATCACGTCGGGACGGATCACCTTGATCAGGAGACTCGCGTCGTCCGGATGGCGAAACACCAACCGCATATGGCCGGTGGCGATCGGCGGGGTGTCCTTGAGATGAAAAAGGCGGGCGCTCATCGGTCGTGAATTTTGAATACATTCGCGAACGCCTGCGCGGCGCGAGGCATTCCTTTCCAGTTGCCGGCGAAGATGCGCTGATCCCGTTCACGAACGGCGGGCCATGCCGCGTTGTTGTTCAAGATCGAAACGGCGTCCAGATCGACAAGCGCCACCGAGTCGTCGTCCGCCACAAGGATATTGGTCGCCTTCAGGTCGCCGTGGCCGATGCGAAACTCGTCCATTCGGCCAGCGATCGTCCTCAACCGAACCGCCATCGCGTCCAACCGAGCGAGGTCGGCGCCGCACGTCTCAACCCAGTCCTGCAATGTGATGCCACGAGCCTTGCCGGTGGCCAACACCGAGCGTTGCCACCAGAGCCCGCCAAGCCCGCGCCACTCTGCGATCATCAGTGCCGGCGGCGTGGGAATCCCGGCGCGTTGCAGCGCGAGAGCCGCCAGCCAGCTCTGCCGGCAGCGCGTGCCCTTGAGGCCATACGACAGCTGTTTGTGCAGACCGCGCGGGTAATAATATTTCAATACAACCTCCTCACCCACCGGAAGACGGAACGCGCCGACCACCGCGCGTGAACCAAACTTGTAAACGACAAAACCGGGCGGCGGGCGCTGCGCCGCCAGCGCGAGGGCCTTTGCCTGCTCAGTCGAACACGAGGACGTGTTGCACCACGCGGTCGCTCCGCTCACGGCCATGCGCTCGATCCCCGCACCACCGGCATCTGCCGCCGCCTGCCGGAGGAAGGCGGAGAGTTCGTCAGGGGTGCAAGGCGCGGGAGACATCAGCGGGAAATCGCAAAGGCTCCCGTCAAAGTCGAGCCCTACGGTCTTCGTTCACCCGGCCGTAAATCGCCTCCACCTCGTCCAAGTGGTGCTCATAGGACAACACCGGTCGCAGCGCCACGCACGCCGCTTGCATCGCCGCGCGCCGCGCCGGATCGGCCAGCGTGTTCATCGCGTCGGCCAACGCGCGGTCGTCGTCGGGCCTATCCAGAACATAACCATGCACATCGTGCGTCATGACTTCGCAGGCACCGTTAAACGTCGTCGAGATCACCGGCAGCCCGCAGGCAAGCGCCTCCAACACCACCAAGCTGCACGGATCGTGGCGCGTCGGCAGGACCAGAAACCCCGCGCGGCGATAGAACGGGCGAACATCCTTCTGCGAACCGGCGAACTCCACGCGCGCAGCCACACCGATTTTCCGCGCGAGTGCAGCATAGGGCGCCGACTTGTCCCGTCCCACCACTGTGAGCTTCATCGCCGGCGCGTGCGCCAGCGCGCGAATCGCGGTGCCCAAGCCTTTGCGCTCAAAATCCTGCGCCACCATCAGCACCTCTACGAGGCCGCCCGCCGGGCGGCTTTCAGGCGGCGTGAAGCGGTCCAGCGCCACCGCATTGAAGAGGCGAACCATCCGGTCCGCCGCCAGCGTCGGGCAGCTCTCACGCACCTCCCCTTTGATGTAGTTGGAAAGGCACAACACGACCGGCGGGCGCGCCCCGCCCAGCAGGCGACGTTCGATCTTCGCGAATAGCCGGCGACGCGGGTTGAAGAACGTTTGCACAGGCTTGCCTAGCAGCGCGTTCACCGCGAGTCCGGCGTGCGGATGATACACGTCACATCGGCGCATCGGCAGCATCGCGTGCACGACATCTTGCGGATGCGCGTCGAGCCAGCGCTCCGTCTCCGCCGCGAAATGCTCGTATTTGCCCGAACGTGTCAGTCCGCGCATCGGCACCAACACCCGTGTGTAACCCGCACCGTCGCGTTCTTCGCGCGCTACGGACGCGCCGCTGTCGCCGCCGATCAATGTCACGTCGTGTCCGCGTCGCGCCAGGCCGGCCGCCAGATCCACCGTATAGCGCTCGGCGCCGCCGCGAGCCGGATCGGTGTGCAGGATAACCAGAGCGATTCTCATGCGCGCAGGCCGGCACGCGCGGCTTCGACGTAGTTGCGCACGCCGACCGAGATCGGCGTGCGGGGTTCGTAACCGAGCAGGCGTTGCGCCTTGCCGATGTCGGCAAAGGTCCGCGGCACATCGCCCGCTTGGTCGGGCAGTTGGTTGATCACCGCCGTTTGCCCGGTCGCCGCCTCCACGAGCGAGATCAATTCGTTGAGCGTCGTGGTCGCCGAGCCGCCCAAATTAAAAATCTCGAAGGGAGACTTCTCGGTATAACGCGCCGCCGCGACGATGCCGCCCACGATGTCGTCGATATAGGTGTAATCGCGCGCCGAGCTGCCGTCGCCATAGCGGTCGATGGGGCTGCCGGCGAGGAGCGCCGTTGTAAATTTCGAGATTGCCAGATCGGGGCGCTGACGCGGGCCATACACCGTGAAGAATCGCAGGCAAATACAACGAAGCCCAAACAGGTGCGCATAATTCGAACACATCTGTTCGCCCGCGATCTTGGTCGCCGCATAAGGCGAAATCGTGCGCTCAATGAGGTCGCTCTCGGCAAACGGCACCTTGGAGTTGACGCCGTAAACAGAGGACGACGACGCAAAGACAAAGTCCGGCACATCGTGGCGGCGGCATGCCTCGAGCAGGTTGAGCGTGCCGTCCATGTTGGTGCTGAAATACAACCGCGGATCGGCAATCGACGGGCGCACCCCGGCGCGCGCCGCGAGGTGAAACACGCCGTCAAATTTGTGTCGTGAAAACGTGCGCACCACCAGCGCGTCGTCGCGGATGTCCCCTCGCACGATCTCTGCCTCCACGCCGGCCAGGTTGCGCGTCTTGATCGCGGGGTCGTAGTAATCGTTGAAATCGTCGAACACCACCACCGCGTGCCCCGCCGAGATCAGCGCCTCCGTGAGGTGGGATCCGATGAATCCGGCGCCTCCAGTGACGAGGAATTTTTTAGGCGGTGAATCGTTCAAGAGCGGTTGAAGTGGAGTGCGTCCGAGCGGACGGCTGCTCGGAAGTGTGCAGTCGGAAAATCGAAGTCAACCCTGAGCGCCTTGCAGGCTTGCGCTTGCGCAAAAATTGACGCCCTTTGGCACACCCTCATGCCGCTGCTCACGGTCAACGATCTCCGCACCTATTTTCACACGCGAAGCGGTGTCTATCGCGCAGTGGATGGAGTCAGCTTCCACCTCGATCCAGGCGAGATCCTCGGCATCGTCGGGGAGTCGGGCTCTGGCAAATCCGTCACCTGCTATTCGATCATGGGACTTATCCCGCAGCCTCCCGGACGCATCGAGAGCGGCACCGCGATGTTTGACGGCGTGGACCTGCTGCATTGCTCGCCCGCTCAGGCGCGTGCCATTCGCGGAAAACGCATCTCGATGATTTTTCAGGACCCGATGACGTCGCTCAATCCGTTCATGCGGGTATCCGACCAGATCATCGAGCCGCTGCTCATCCACGAAAAAATCTCCCGTGAGGACGCCCTCGGCCGCGCCCTCGCCATGCTGGAGGCCGTCGGCATCACCGATGCCGCCAAACGCATGCACAGCTACCCGCACGAGTTTTCCGGCGGCATGCGCCAGCGCGTGATGATCGCCATGGCGTTGATCACCCGCCCTGACATTTTGATCGCCGACGAACCCACCACGGCCCTTGACGTGACGGTGCAGGCGCAAATCCTCGCGCTGATCAAAAAACTTCAACGTGAGTTCGGCATGGCGGTCATCTTCGTCACCCACGACCTTGGGGTCGTCTCCGGCCTCTGCGACCGCGTGCAGGTCATGTATGCCGGCCGGATCATGGAGACGGCCGACACGCGCACGCTCTTCCGGAACCCGCAGCATCCCTACACCAAAGCCCTGCAACGCTGCGTGCCCGCGCTCCAGGAAAAAGGTCGCCCGCTTTTCACGATCCCGGGCATGCCTCCCGACCTGTCGAAGCCCATCTCCGAAACCGAGCTACTCAAGCGCTTCGATTTTTCCGGGGAAACCGCCGGCGCCGCCTCCGCCGCGCCCGCCCGCCCGCCGGTCGATGAAAACGACACGATTCTTCACGTTACCGACGTCTCGACTCATTTCGCCGGTCGCCCCGCCGGATTTTTTGGCAAAGCGGCCGACGCCGTTCGCGCGGTCGATGGCGTTAATTTCGACGTTAAACGTGGCGAGGTGATTGGCCTCGTGGGCGAATCCGGCTCGGGCAAATCCACCCTCGGTCGCACCATCATGCAATTGATCCCGCCGACCTCAGGCGCGGTCATCCTTGAGGGCAAAAACCTGACCGAAGGCACATCCGCCGAACTCGCCGCCGTCCGTCGCGATTTGCAGATGGTTTTCCAAGATCCGTTCGCATCCCTCAACCCGCGGATGACGATTTTCGCCGCGCTTGCGGAGCCGCTGCTCGCCCACCGCGTGTGCAAAAAATCCGAGGTAACCGGCCGTGTCGTCGAGTTGATGAAGCAAGTCGGATTGCCTGCGCGCGACATGCAGAAATACCCGCACGAATTCTCGGGCGGACAACGTCAACGCATCGCCATCGCCCGCGCCCTCGCGCTCAACCCGAAGGTCATCGTCGCCGACGAACCCGTCTCGGCTTTGGACGTATCGATTCAGGCTCAGATTCTGAATTTGTTGGCCGACCTCGTGCGGCGGCTGAACCTCACGCTGATCTTTATCTCGCACGATTTATCCGTCGTGAAACACATCTCCGACCGCATCGCCGTGATGTATCGCGGCAAAATCGTCGAGATGGGCCCGGCGCTCGAAGTGATGGAGAACCCGCAGCACGACTACACGCGGACTCTCCTGAGCGCCATTCCTCGCATCGAGAAGTAAACGCGGCAGGCCGCCGCGCTCCTCTGCCTCCGTCGTGGGGACGCTAGCTGCTTCCGATTTTCGATTCCCGCCGGGCTTGGCCCCGCCGCGCGCTCCCTCGCGCTTCATGGCAGCCATAAGCGACGTTTAGGCGACGTGCCGCCTTAGGCCTTGCCAACCCCCGGCGCCCCCCGCACGTTCTACCTTTTTTCAAAATCGAACGCCCTCCGCGCCTATGAACCAGAACATCCGAAACATCGCAATTATCGCACATGTCGACCACGGTAAAACCACCTTGGTGGACCAGCTCCTCAAAGAAGGTGGCGTTTACCGTGCAAACCAAGCCGTCGAAGTCCGCGCCATGGACTCGATGGACCTCGAAAAGGAAAAGGGCATCACCATCAAGGCCAAGAACACCTCCGTTCACTGGCAGGGCAAAATCGTCAACATTCTCGATACTCCCGGCCACGCCGACTTCGGCGGCGAAGTGGAGCGCGCCCTCCGCATGGTGGACGGCGTTCTCCTCGTCATCGACTCTTACGACGGTCCCCAGGCACAGACCCGTTTCGTGCTCCGCAAGGCCCTCGCCCACGGCCTGAAGGTGGTCATTGTCATCAACAAAATCGACCGTCCCAACGCCGACCCGGTCAAGATGTATGACAAGGTCCTTGAGCTCCTGATGGAACTCGACGCGACCGAGGAACAGTTCGACGCCCCCGTCGTTTACGGCTCCGGTCGCGACGGCTACATGATGTATAAGCTCGGTGAGGAGAAGAAGGACATGACCCCCCTCTTCCAGACGATCATCGATCACGTTCCGCCTCCGTTCGCCAAGCCCAACGAGCCTTTCCACATGCTCGTGTCCAACATCGATTGGTCCGACTACGTCGGCCGTATCGCCGTCGGCAAGATCCTCGGTGGCACCATCAAGGTCGGCGACCCGATGTTTGTCATCCGCCACAACGAGGGCGGCAAAAAGGTCCGTTCCAAGGTTACCAAAATCTTTGAATTCACCGGTCTCGGCCAGCGCGAGGTCGAAGAGGCCAACGCCGGCAACATCGTCGGCCTCGCTGGCTTTGAAGACGTTGACATCGGCGACACGCTCGACGTCCGCGAAGACGGCCACGCCCTCCCCTTCACACAGATCGATCCGCCGACGCTGGAGATGCAGTTCGCTGTCAACGACGGACCCCTCGTCGGCCAAGAAGGCAAACTCGTCACCTCCCGCCAGATTCGCGAACGTCTCATGCGCGAGTTGAAGACCAACGTCTCGATCTACATCGACGACGCCGATCGCGCCGGTGTGTTCAACGTCAAGGCCCGCGGCACCATGCAGGTCGCCGTGCTCGTCGAGACCATGCGCCGCGAAGGTTTCGAACTCCTCGTCTCCCGCCCCACCGTGATCGAAAAGATCGTCGATGGCGCCCGCCACGAGCCTTACGAGACGGTCTGGATCGAAGTGCCTGACGAGTGCGTCGGCTCCATCATGCAGAACTTGGCCAACCGTAAGGGCCAGCTCACGAACATGGAAAAGCTCACCGCGACCACCATGATCGAGGCGACCATCACGACCCGCGGCCTCATCGGTCTCGAAATCGACGTGATCAACGCCACCAGCGGCCGCGGCATCACCAGCCACTTGTTCAAAGAATACGGCCCTTACGCGGGCGAAGTGCTCACCCGCATGACCGGCGTCATCTGCGCGACCGAGGCCGGCGAGACCACGACCTACGCGTTGCTGATGTGCCAAGAGCGCGGCAAACTCTTCGTCGGCCCCGGCGAGCAGGTTTACGAAGGCATGATCGTTGGCGAAAATCCGCGCAACGAAGACATCTCCGTCAACGCCGTGCGCGAAAAGGCCCTCACGAACTTCCGTTCGCAGGGTTCGGGTGTGGCCACCGGCCTCATCCCTGCCGCCAAGATGTCCCTCGAGCGCGCGCTCGAATACATCGCCGCCGACGAGTTGCTCGAGGTCACCCCGAAGACCCTTCGCCTGCGCAAGCGCATCTTGAACTCCGGCGAACGCCAGAAGGCCAAGAAGCAGGGTAAGTAAACCCGCTGCAACGATACGGATGCCGCGAGTTTGCTCGCACTTCCCGCATCGCCTCACACATCGAAAGCCGCCGGTTTACTCCGGCGGCTTTTTTGCGTCCGCATCAAGCGGTGGCATGGGCATCTTGCCCATGATCGGCAGCCTTCATGTCCGAGGTTGTCCTTTGCCCGCTTCTTCGTTCGTTGTATCGCGTGCCTCCCACCATTCGTTCCAGACTGCGAACGTTCTGGACGCTCGCCCGTCCATTTTGGGTGACATCGAACGAGAAGGGAACCGCTTGGGCTCTGCTCACCGCCGTCATCGGCTTCACCCTTGCGCAAAACTGGATCAGCATCCGGCTCTCATATTGGAACCGGTCGTTCTTCGACACCATCCAGCGCGGGGACTACGGGCACTTCATTTACCTCGGCGGCGTGATGATCGTGCTCATCGTTCTATCGATCGGATTCTGGCTGGCCGAGGACTACCTCTTTTCCCTGCTCAAGATCCGCTGGCGACGCTGGATGACGGCCCGCTTTCTCGACCAATGGCTTGGCGACCGCGCCCACTACCTTGGCCAGCTCGACTCCGCGCATGGCGACAATCCCGACCAGCGCATCAGCGAAGACATCCGCAGCTTCGTCTTCAACTCGCTCGACCTGTTCGTTCAGTTGCTCTCGGCGGTGATCGGCTTCGTTACGTTTGTAGTCATTCTATGGATACTGTCCGGCGGCGAGGCCACGCCGACCGGTCTGCCGCCGCCGGTGAACTTGCCCGAGTCGTTTGCCGTGCTCCAGCCCGCTTACCTCGCGGTGTGGAATGTTTACCAAACAACCATGGCGTTCCTTACGTCGATTCCCGGGCACCTGGTCTGGTTCTGTTTCTTGTATTCGTGGCTGGGCAGTTGGCTGATGCACAGAGTCGGTCGTTCGTTGATCGGGCTCTCCTACGAACAGCAAAAGGTGGAGGCCGACTTCCGCTACGGCCTCATGCGCCTGCGGGAAAACAGCGAGAGCACCGCGTTGATCGAAGGCGAGCCGGCCGAGCGCCGCACCCTGGGCGCCAGCTTCGGACGCATCGTCGGCAACTTCAACGCACGCCTCATTAAACAACTTCATATCAACGCATTCAAAGCCGTCTATTTTCGCCTCGGCGACACGGTTCCGTTGCTCCTTTCGGCGCCGCGGTTTTTCGCCGGGACGATCACCCTCGGTCAGCTCACCCAGCTCACCGACGCATTCAGCCGCGTGCGTAGCTGCCTTAACATCTTCATCAACTGCTACGAGATCATCGCTGGCTGGTGGGCGGTCACCGAGCGCCTCGACGGCTTTATGCGGGGCATCCAACACGCGCACGACCTGCACGCCACGCAGAGCCGCATCTACTCGTCCGGTCGCGTTGGCAACGAACTCGTCGTCGCCAACCTCGCCCTCTTCCGTCCCAACGGAAAGCCCCTGCTGTCTCCCGTTAACTTCACCCTTTCACCCGGGGATTCGGTGCTCATCACCGGCCCCTCCGGCTGCGGCAAAAGCACTCTCCTCCGCGCCCTCGCCGGACTCTGGCCCTACGAGCAGGGCTTCGTCCACCTACCCGCTCCGTTCCACTGCATGGTGATGCCGCAGCGCCCCTACCTGCCGATCGGCCCACTGCGCGATGCCGTGTGTTATCCGAAACCGCCCGACGCCTTTCCCGACGACGCTATCCGCACCGCGCTTGCCCTCGCCCAAGCCCCCGCGCTCGCCCTGCGCCTCGACGAAGAGGCCCATTGGTCGCAGCTCCTCTCCGGCGGCGAACAACAACGGGTCGCTCTCGCGCGCATCTTCCTACTTAAACCCGACTGGGTCTTCCTCGATGAGGCTACCGCAGCGATGGACGAAACCGCCGAGCACGCATTTTACCTGAGCCTCCGCGCCACGTTGCCCCACGTCACCTACCTCACCATCGCGCATCGCAGCACCTTGCGCGCGGTCCACGCTCGGCATTTCCGGGTGCTCACCCACGAGGACGGAACGCACCACCTTACGGAGGCCAACAACGCCATGGCGAATTGGTAAAACTGCGCTCTAATTTCCTAACGCCCACCTTTTCACTTGATACAGAGTCTCAGTCTCTAAACTTTCATCGTTTTCGCCACCATGCCTACCACCTTGTCACTCGGTTTCCTGATGGGCCTGTCACCTATGGAACTTTTCGCCCACGGCGGTCCCATTATGTGGCCGCTGTTGATCGTCTCATTTCTGGCGGTCACCGTGGTGGTCGAGCGCACGATTTTTCTCTTTCGCGAGCACTCCTCCCGCGAACCCGAGGTGGTTGAAAAGATGCTCGAATATGTCGAAACCCGCGACACCGAACGCGCCGTGGCCCTCGGCGCCAAGAGTTCGGACTACGTTGCCCGCATTCTCGTTTACGCGCTCACCCACCGCGAACACTCGTTGCCCAACGCCTTCATGCGCGCGGCCAATCGCGAGCTTTCCCGATTTCAACAGGGCATGGCATGGCTCGACACGTGCATCACCGCCGCTCCGCTCCTGGGCCTCCTCGGCACCGTTACCGGCATGATGGCGACGTTCGGCGCCTTGGGCGGCGGCGACATCAGCGCGAGCACCGGCGCCATCACCGGCGGTGTCGGCGAAGCCCTCATCGCCACCATGTGCGGCCTCGCCATCGCGATCTTGGGCCTCTTTCCCTACAACGTCCTCAACGCTCGCATCGAAGTCGCCAAACACGACATCTCCGACGCCTCCAACGCCCTTGAGGTCATCATGAAGAAGGCCAACGCCACGTGTTTGGATTGCCCGGCCACCAACGTCTCCGCGCCCCGCGCATGAGCGGTTTTCAATCAGACGCCTTCGCCTGCGCGCCGAAACGCGCCCGGATCGAGATCATCCCGCTCATCGATGTGATCTTTTTCCTGCTGGCCACGTTTGTTCTCTTCACCATCTCCCTCGACAAATCCGGCGGTCTCGCCGTCACGTTGCCCGCGTCCGACTCCAGCGAGGCCCGCCGCCTCGCCGCGGACGCCGTCACCCTCACCATCACCGCCGAAGGCACGCTCGCTTGGGACAAACAAACCGTCTCCCTCGACGAGTTTCTCTCCCGCCTGGAAGCCTATAAACTTCACACGCCCGATCCCCGCGTGCTCATCAACGGAGACGAAAACGCGCTTTTCTCCCAAACGCGTTACGTGATCGACGAGGTCCGCAAGGCCGGCATCTCCAAGGTCCTCATCGAAACCCGCATCCGTCCGGCCGGCTCCTGAGCCGCGCGCGCGTTCCCTCGTTATCATGTCCGTTTCCATCGGAGCCCAATCCAGCGGCGGCGCCAAAAAAGCCCGCATCGAGATCATCCCGCTCATCGACGTGATCTTCTTCCTGCTGGCCACGTTTGTCCTCTTCACGCTCGCGCTGAATAAGATCAAGTCGATCCCGGTCGATCTCCCGCAAGCCGCCGCCACCCCGAGCGCCTTCTCCGCCGACGACGACATGGTCGTTCTCCAGGTCTCCGAAGTCGGCACCGCCTATTGGAACAAAGAGCCCATTTCCACCGCCGAGATTCCCCGCCGCCTGCTAGACTACAAAGCCACCACCACCGTCCCGCGCGTGCTCGTGTCGGGTGACGACAAAGCCCGCCATGGCGACGCCGTTCGCGCGCTCGACGAGGTCCGCAAAGCCGGCATCACCCAAGTCTCCATCGAGACCGCGTTCCGCGCCACCGGCCGCTGATCCCTGCCATGAAACGCGACATCCTCATCGGCATCGCCGTCGCCTTCGCCCTCCACGGTGGACTCGCGCTCAGCGGCAATTTTTTCACGAGCGCCCCGCCGTCTGCTCCCATTGACGACACCATTCCGGTGATCGAATTGCTCCCGCCGCCTCCGCCCGAGCCCGAACTCTTCGATCTCCCCGAGCCCGGTTCCGAAGGCGGTGGAGGCGGAGACCTCTCCGACATCGTCCCGCCCATGCAGGCCGACAACCCGGCGCCCACCGCATCGAGCTTTGTTCAACGCATCCAGCCTCCGCCGCCGCCAGGGATCGAGCGCCCGACCGGAGTGATCGTCATCCCGGGCCGCGCGGGCGCCGGCATCGGCACCGGTCTTGGCGACGGTTTCAAAAACCTCTTCGACCTCGCCACGCTCGACCACCCCCCGGTCCCGCGTGTGCAGATCCGCCCCGTTTATCCGCACGAGATGAGCCGCGCCGGCATCAACGGCGAGGTCCTGGTTGGCTTCATCGTCGATTCCGAAGGCAACGTCCGCGACCCCTACGTCATCCGCTCCACCCATCGCGAATTCGAGGTTGAAGCCCTCCGCGCAGCCGCCCGCTGGAAGTTCAAACCCGGACGCAAAAACGGCGCGGACGTCAGCACCCGCAACGTCCAGCTCCCCTTCGAGTTCAAACTCTCGGGCAAGTGACATGACCCTACTCCGTCATTTTCTTTTCGCGTTCGTGACGGCCCTGTTCGCGGGCGTTTCCGCATCCGCCCAAACCGCCCCGCAAATCTCCGGAGCCATCGTCGCCGACCTCGGCAAACTCCGCGAACTCACCGAGGCGAAATCCTACCCGCCCGCCCTCGCCCTCATCGACCGCCTCCTCGGCACGGTCCGTCCCGAGAGCTACGACCGGGCGCTCCTTTCCCAAATCAAGGCGCAGATCCTCCTCACCGACGGCCGTTACACCGAAGCGATTGCTCCGCTCGAAGACGCCCTTCGCCTCGCCGAGCGCAACCCCGCATTCCTCCCCGACGCCACCACGCTCGAATCGCTCTTTCTCCTCGCCCAACTCCACCAGCAAGCCGCCTCCGAAAACAAGGACCTCGCCACCCAACGCGCCGCCCTTGCCCGCGCCTCCGAGTATCTCCGCCGCTGGCAAACTCGCGCGCCCGCCCCCACTCCGGAAGGCCAACGCTTCGCCGCTTCCCTGCTCTACCAACGCGCCACGCTCGACCCCGACCGCATCGACGAGGCCCTGCTCGACGAAGCCCAACGCGCCGCCCGAGAAGGCCTGGTTCTTCAACTTCAACCGCCCGCCGACCTCTACGTCCTCCTCCTCGCGTCCCACCAACAACGCGGCGAAAACGCCGAAGCCGCCGAACTCCTCGAACTGCTCCTCCAGAAAACGCCCGACAACCTCGGCTACTGGCAGCAACTCGTCTCCAGCTACCTCGCCCTCGCCGCCTCCGCCAAATACGAACGCGAGGCCGACGCCCACAACCTCCGCGCCCTACTCTCGCTCGAACGCGCTCAAGCCCGCGGCCTCCTCGATTCGCCCAAAGAGCACTTCAATCGCGTCGCGCTTCTTCTCAACCTGCGCCAACTCGACCCCGCCATCGCGCTCCTCGAGAAAGGCCTCGTCGATGGCACTCTCGAAAACACCCGGCGCAACTGGGAACTCCTCGCCAACGCCTACCAGCAAGCCGCCCGCGAACCCGAGGCCGTCTCCGCGCTCCAACGCGCCGTAGCCGCCCTCCCCGCCGACGGGCAACTCGAGTTTACGCTCGCCCAACTTTTCTACGCAGCCGGCCGCATCGCCGACGCCCGCCGCCATCTTGAACGCGCCGTAGAAAAAGGCTCCCTCGCCACGCCTGGCCAGGCCCACCTCTTCCTCGCCTACACCGCTTACGAACTCCAGGACCACGCCGCCGCCGCCCGCCACGCCCGTGACGCTGCCGCGTTCGACGACGTGAAAAAAGAAGATCTCGCCCGCCTTACCCAGGCCATTTCCGAAGCCGCCTCCGCCCCGGCCCCTGCGACAAAACCATGATCCGAACGGATCAAGCATTGTCGGCCACCACCATGAACAAAGTCTATTTCACCGCCCCGCTCATCGGCCTCATCGTCTTCGCGAGCCTCTACGCCTGGTCCCGCAGCGGGCACGAACAACGCACCGCCGAACGCCAGGCCGCCGCTCAGGCCGAGCATGCCGCGAAGATCGCCGCCGAAGTGGAAGCCCGCCGCGTCGCCCTCGACGAGATCATGCGCGAACAGGCAAAACTCCGGGAAGAACGCGCCGCCCGCCAAGCCCGCGAAGCCGCCGAACGCGAAGCACGCGCCGTAGCCCTCGACGCGCGCGACGCCGCGTTCCGCGACCAAGAGCGCCTCACCCGCGACATCGAACGCCTCAAGCGCGAGGTCACCACCGAACAAGAAGCCGTCGCCAAACTCCAGACCGACCACGACGCCCTCCTCGCCGAACAAGCCTTTCTCAAGACCATCGTTCCCCAAGCCCGCGCCAACACCGAAGCCCTCCAGCGCGTCCTCCAACAAATCGCCGACGCCGAGTCCGCCCGCGCCAAACAAGCCGCCGACGCCGCACGAAAACGCTCCTGAACCATCCCCGTTTTCCCGCATCCATCGCCACATGCACCGCCTCTATTTAATCGTCCCCGTCATCCTCCTCGTCCTCTTCGGCGGCATTTATTGGCAACACAGCCGCACCGCTGCTCGCGAGGCCGCCGAGCAAACCGCCGCGCACGCCGCCGCCCAAGAGACGGAGGCCGCGCAACGCGCCGAAGCCGAACGCATCGCCCGCGCCGAAGCCGAACAACGCGCCGCCGCCCGCCGCGCCGAGGAAGAACAACAAGACGCCGCAAAACGCGCCCGTTACGAAGAAGAGAACCGCCGCATCGCCGCCGACACCGCTCGTTTCGCGGCCCGCGTAACCGAATTATCCGCCGAGGCGACCGCCCTCGAAAAACAACTCGCCGACCTCCGCACCCGCCGCGCCGCGCTCAACACCGACAACTTCGCCCTCGCCCGCGAAGTCGAGTTGGCGCGCATCGCCAAGCGCAATGCCGAGCTCGAAATCCAGCGCCTCACCGAGATGGTCGCCCGCCAAGCCGGCAGCACCACCCTCGCCCGCTAACCCGCGCCCCGNNGGGAAGCGAGCTTGCTCGCGATCTCAGCGCCCCTCAGCTCCGCCCTTGCGCCCGCCTTGGCGCTCACCCCCTCACATACGGATTACTCTGCTTCTCCACGCCGACCGTCGTCGTCGGTCCATGTCCGGGAAACACGGTGGTCTCATCCGGCAACGTATAAATCTGCGCGCGGATCGTCTGCGTGAGTTGATTGCGATCGCCACCCGGCAGATCCGTGCGTCCCACGCTGCCCGCGAATAACGCATCCCCCACAAACGCCCCTTTCGCGGCCGCGAGATAAAACAGCACGTTGCCCGGACAATGTCCCGGCACATGCCGCACCTCGACGTCCAGCCCCAGCGCCTGAAAATGGTCACCTTGCGCGATCCACGCGTCCACCGTGAGCGGCTCCAGTTTGATCGCGCCGCCGAGAAACGCTGACATCACCTCTGGTGTTTCGATGAGCACTTTGTCCGCCACATGCGCCCGCACCTTCGCCCCCGTTGCACGCACGACCTCCGCGCCGCCTTGCGTGTGATCCCAATGCCCGTGCGTGATCCACAGTTCGACGAGTTTGCAGTTCTCCTTCGTGAGCACCGGTTTCACATCCGCCCACACATCGCCCGGCGCATCGATCAAGACCGCCTCGCGCCGCGCGGGATCGGTGAGCAAATACGCATTGGTCTGGATCGGCCCCGCCGGAAACACGTGAAGATTGAATTTCATAAAGCGGCTAACAACACGCCGCTTCGCCGTGTGCGCAAGCCAGACCACCCGTCGTCTTCGCTTCTCCCCTCCGCACTTGCCAGTCGCACGCGTGCCTCGCTAACTCCTCGGCTTTTATGCAGACCCTTAAATTCGCCGTTCTTCCTGGAGACTACATCGGGCCCGAGGTCATGACCGAGGCCCTGCGCGTGCTCGAACACGTCGCCAAACAGGAAAACCTCACGCTCTCCTACCAAACCGCCGACGTCGGCGGCGCCGGTATCGACAACCACGGCAAGGCGCTCCCCGACTCCACCCTCGCCATCTGCAAAGAAGCCGACGCGATCCTCTTCGGCTCCGTCGGCGGGCCGAAGTGGGAAAAACTTCCCCCCAAGGAACAGCCCGAGCGCGCCGCCCTCCTGCCGCTGCGCAAGGCGTTTAACCTTTTCGCCAACATCCGCCCCGGCCTCCTCTACTCCGACCTGACCGACGCCTCCCCGCTCAAGACCGAGCGCATCCCCAACGGCATCGACATCGTCTGCATCCGCGAACTCACCGGCGGCATCTACTTCGGCCAACCCAAGACCACCACCCTCCTCGAAAACGGCGAAGAGCAGGCCATCGACACGATGGTTTACAAGACCTCCGAGATCGAGCGCATCGCCGAGGTTGCCGCCGTCACCGCCAAGGCCCGTGGCAACAAGGTGTGCTCCGTGGACAAGGCCAACGTGCTCGAAACGTCCGTGCTCTGGCGCAGGGTCGTGACCGCTTACTTCGCGAAAAACCATCCCGAGATCGCGCTCAGCCACATGTATGTCGATAACGCCGCGATGCAGCTCGCCCGCGATCCCAACCAGTTCGACGTGCTCTTCACCGAAAACATGTTCGGCGACATCCTCTCCGACGAGATGGCCGTCATCTGCGGTTCCCTCGGCATGCTGTCCAGCGCCTCGCTCGGCACCGGCAAGAACACCCTCGATCTGCCCTTCGGTCTCTACGAACCCGCCGGTGGCACCGCTCCCGACATCGCGGGCAAAGGCATCGCCAATCCCTGCGCGCAGATCCTCTCCGCCGCGATGATGCTGCGCTACAGCTTCGGGCTCGACGCCGTCGCCGCCAAGATCGAGGCCGCCGTCCGCAAAGCCGTCACCCAAGACGGCGTGCGCACCGGTGACATCGCCTTCGGCAAGCCCACCGTCGGCACCAAGGCCATGGCCGACGCCATCATCGCCAACCTCTGATTCAACCCCACGTCCCTTCGTGGCTCTGAGCGTGAGCTCAGGGCGGTTTCCAAAACGGGCGCGCACCTTGCGCGCCCTTTTTTGTGCAGGGACGTGGCTCGTCCTGCCCGCCTCGCCTCACAGCGTCGCGAGAGCCTCGTTGATCGCCTGCGCGAGTTCCTCCTTCGGGAACGGTTTGGCCAACACCCGGTGAGCGCCCGTCGCCTTCGCGATTTTCAAATAGTCGTGCGCGTCCATCCGGCCGCCTCCTGACATCGCCACGATTTTACTGTTCGGGTAGGTGTGGCGAAGCGTGTAAATCGTTTCCAACCCTTCCTGCTCCGGCATGACGATATCCGTCAAAACGAGGTCGGCCGGCTCTTTGGCGTAGAGCTCCAGCGCCTCTCTTCCGTGGCACGCCTCGCGGACAACGTGGCCCAATTTCATCAGCGTCAGCCGCAACATCGCGCGGAACGCGTCATCGTCGTCAACGAGCAGTATTTTCGGCATAAGATGATTTTGCTTCGGCCAGCACTTCGCTCACCGCCACTCCCAGTGTTTCCATCGCGACCGGCTTTAAGAGCAGTCGACTGATCCCCATCTCTCGGACCCGCTCGTCGGTCAGCGTCGCGTTGTAACCCGTGGTCAAGATGATGGGCAAACTCGCGCGCAGTGCCCGCAATCGCTCCGCGAGCGCAGTTCCCGTCAGACCCGGCATCATGTGATCCGTAATCACCAAATCGTAGGCGTCGGGATGAGCGCGCACTTCCGCAAGCGCCTCGTTGGAGTTTATGCGCGCATCCACGACATAACCCAATCGCTCCAAGATGTGTTTGCCCATTTGCACGAGCATGGGCTCGTCGTCCACATACAGAATGCGTTCTCCGCGACCGCAGACAAAGGGCGCCGATGGCACCACGCCCGCGACTTCGCCCCGGGCACGCGCGGGAAAATACAAATCGAACCTCGTGCCTTTATCGGGCTCGCTCTCGACGATGACGGCTCCCTCATGGCTCTGCATGATTCCGTGAACCACGGCGAGCCCGAGGCCCGTTCCCTCGCCCGGCGCCTTGGTCGTGAAAAACGGATCGAATATCCGACCGAGCGTCGCTTTTCCAATCCCGCACCCCGTGTCGCTCACCGAAAGCCTCGCGTAACGTCCAGGGAAAAGCCCCGGGTGCGCCGCCGCAAGGATCGTGTCCACAGCGACATTCTCCAAAGCGATGGTGAGACGCCCCGGGTGCTCTTGCATCGCATGCGCGGCATTGGTGCAGAGGTTCATGATCACTTGATGAACTTGGGAAGCATCCGCCAACACGTCCGGCACCTCACTCTCAAGATGAACATCAAACGCGATCCCCGACGGAATCGTGGCGCGCAGGAGTTCCATGGCTTCCTTGATCACAAACCGTAACTGCAGGGGCTTTCGCTCCAACTCCTGCTGACGGCTGAAAGCAACAATTTGCCGCACCAGATCCGCCGCCCGTTTTACCGCGAGCATCACGGCATCCATATAGGCGGACACCGGCGAGTCCTTGGGCAATTCGATCTTAGACAGTTCGGTATAGCCGTTGATGCACGCGAGCACGTTATTGAAATCGTGAGCGATGCCACCGGCGAGCGTGCCGATGGATTCCATTTTTTGCGCTTGGCGCACCTGCTCCGCCAACTCGCGTTGATCGGTGACATCCTCCGCCACGCCGACGATACGATAAACTTCCCCCGCCGCGTTACGCACCGGGAATGCTCGGTTGTGTATCCAGCGCGCCGTGCCATCCGGCCGCACGATCCGGAAGGTTTCATCATACGTGCCCGCCTGTTGCTCGTTGTCGGTTAGACGGCGCTCTCGATCCGTTTCATCGGGCCGCACGTTTCTTCCGAAATCGGACGGGCCTTCGTAGAGCTTGGTCCGTGACTCTCCCCAAATCGCATCGTAACCGGGACTCACGTAGATGATCCGGTCTTCCTTCACGTCGCGCATCCAGAACACCTCGCGAATACTTTCCACGACCTGCCGAAATCGTTCCTCGTTGGCGCGCAATTCATCCTCCTGCAAGCGGCGCTGCGTGATGTTCTCATGGGCAATCACCACGCGACGCGCACCCTCCCCGCGAAACGGGGTGATGCGCACCATGAACCAGCGTTTCTCCGTCGGGCTGTGACAGGGGTATTCCGCTTCATACATCGCGGTTCGCCCCGCGAGGACATCCCGAATCGCCGCCCCCACGGCGCCGATTTTTTGTCCGTCCTCGCCGCTTTCCGCGCAGTCGCACACATCCAAATAATTGACCCCCTCACCGCCTCGTTCCGCCGACAGTTGATTGTCCACCGCGAAGGTTCGCCACGCTTCGTTCACCGCAAGGATCACCCCTCGCTCGTCGATGATGGCGATATGTGCGGTCAACCCATCGAGCGCCGCGCGCACAAACCGTTCGCTTTCACGCAGGGCTTCGTCCGCCGCTTTACGTTCCGTGATATCCATCCATACGCCCACCAGTTCCACCGCGGCCTCGGCCGAGTTGCGGACCAAGCGCCGGTTGTCATTGATCCATCGATACGCTCCGTCCTGATGCCGCAGTCGGTATTCGCACTGACTCGTGCCGTGGGCCAGCGCCTCGCCGATGCCACGCTCGGCGATTTCACGATCCTCGGGATGCACCCGGCCCGACCACCAACTCGACTGCATCGCCTCCGGGACCGAGCACCCGAGCAACCGAACGACGTTCTCNNTGCACATGCGTCAGCCGCAACGCCTCCACGCTTCGCTTCCGCTCGATGGCGTAGCGGATCGCCCGCGGCAGCACACGTTCTTCGAGTCGCCCTTTCGTGAGGTAATCCTGCGCTCCCGCTTGAACCGCGTTAAAGGCGAGCGTCCCATCGGAAAGCCCCGACAACACAATGATCGGGATATTCGAGTTCTCGCCCTGCATCCGCACAAAGGTTTCCAGGCCGTTGCTGTCCGGCAGGCTCAAGTCGAGCAACACGACGTCAAACGAGCGCTCCTTCATCTGCTGAAAGGCCTCGCTCAAACGCGCGGCTTGGGTCACGTCGAACTGGATGCCAATCGCGTGCTCAAGTTCGTCCCTCACGATCAACGCGTCGGTGGGACTGTCCTCGACCAGCAGCACTTGGACGATGCGCGCGCACATGGTGTTCAGGCCGCCGGCGGCAACGCGACCACGGTGAACCAAAAGTTCTCGATCGAACGCACAACCTCGGCGAACGCCTCGAAGTCCACCGGCTTGGCGATGTAGCAGTTGGCGTGACTGCCGTAAGCTTTCATCAGGTCGGATTCGTTTCGCGAGGTGGTCAGGATTACGATCGGGATGGTTTTTAATCGGTCGTCGGCCTTGATCTCGGCGAGCACTTCGTGCCCGTTCTTCCGAGGCATGTTCAGGTCGAGGAGAACAAGATCGGGCCGGGGCACGCCCGCGTAGGGGCCTTCGCGCCGGAGAAACTCGATCGCCTCCACGCCATTTTCCACGACGTGCAGAATATTAAGCACCTTGGCATGCGCGAGGGCCTCGCGTGTCAGCATCACATCGGTCGGGCTGTCTTCCGCCAGGAGGATGTTGATAGGCCGGGAAATCGTTTGAGGCTTCATGGGGTGATAATTTTACGGCGTCGGGCACGGGGGTTCAGTCGAAGGCAACGTCACCACGGTGAACCAGAATCCTTCGACCGAGCGCACCACCTCGGCGAACGCATCAAAATCCACCGGCTTCGTGATGTAGCAGTTGGCGTGTTGCTTGTAGGCTTTCCCGATATCCGTTTCCGCGCGGGAAGTGGTAAGGATCACGACGGGAATGTCTTTAAAACGGTCGTCGGCCTTGATTTCGGCGAGCACTTCCTGGCCGTTTTTCCGGGGCATGTTTAAATCGAGCAGGATCATGTCCGGCCTCGGTGCCTCGCGGTGTGCGCCTTCACGACGCAGAAACGCCATGGCCGCCACGCCGTCCTCCACCACATGCAGGGTGTTGAGCACCTTGGCGTGGTGAAGCGCCTCCCGCATGAGCATCACGTCCGTTGGGCTGTCCTCCGCGATCAATATGTCGATGGGTTTGGTTTGAGTATGCGTTTTCATGGTCAAAGAGCACGGCCCGGCAAGGTGAACCGAAATGTAGAGCCCTCGCCGATCCGGGATTCGACGTGCATGCGGCCGCCGTGGCGCTCGACGATTTTTTTGCAGATCGCGAGACCGATGCCGGTGCCTTGGTATTCGGTCCGCGTGTGGAGTCGCTGGAACACCTCGAAAATACGCTCGAAATATTGCGGCTCCATTCCGATGCCGTTGTCGCTGACCGACAGCGTCCAGCCGCCTTCTTTGTTTTTCGTGGCGCCCACATGAATCGCGGGCGTCCTTGCACCACGAAACTTAATCGCGTTGCCAACCAGGTTTTGGAACACCTGCGCCATTTGCGTCGCGTCCACTTCCACCGCGGGCAACGCATCTCGGGTCACCACCGCGCCGCTCTCCGCAATCGCCGCCGCGAGGTTCGCGAGCGCGATGTCGAGGACCTCGCCACACTGGGTTTTGACCAACGGCAGCGAATGCGTGCCCAACCGCGAATAGGTCAACAGGTCGTTGATGAGCGTCTCCATGCGTTTGATACCGGCCACCGAATGGGCGATAAACTCGTCGGCCCTTGCATCAAGTTGTCCGCTGTAACGTTTTTGAAGCAGTTGCACGCAACTCGCCACCGCCCTCAACGGCTCCTGGAGATCGTGCGACGCCACATACCCGAACTGCGCCAACTCCGCATTCGAACGGGCCAACTCAGCGATGCGTTCTTCGGCGAGTTTCTCCAAGCGTCGCCGTTC
>DFYA01000266.1:6375-41884 GCA_002382525.1 Opitutaceae bacterium UBA4094 | reverse complement strand
AGAACCTGCATGAACGGATTGGCATCCACAACTTGGCCGGTCCCTGCATCCAAAATCAGGATACCGTCTTGCGCAGTCTCAAAGAGCCTCCGGTAACGCGCTTCGGATACGCGTAACGCGTCGTCCTCCGGTCGATATGGACTCACGACGTTCGGCGTAATCGAAACCGGTTCGGTTGAGCAAAGAGGGTTTAAGTTGATGGTCATGGCTGTGAGGTTTCAGGCGAGGCGCTGTCCCAACAGCGCAAACCTCACGGCGGATTTTCCCCTGCTTTACGTCCGAGATGCTAAGAATGAAAGGCCGCAAACGCCATACATATAACCGCAGCCGCAGTCTGTGGCCTCGTTGGCAGGCACTTTTCGCCGCGTGTCGGCTCAGCCCACTGAAAGAACCCGCTCAACTGCACAGCCCAACTCGTCCATCGAAAAGGGCTTCGCGAGGATTTCTTTAGCGCCGAGCCGCTTCGCCATCTTGAGATAGCTTTCAGGCGAGGTCCTTCCGCCTCCGGACATCGCGATGATTCGCGCGGTCGGATGTTTTTTAATGAGCTTGGTGATGGTCTCGATTCCTTCCTGCCCGGGCATGATCAGGTCGGTTATTACGAGGTCGAAACGGCCCGTTTCAAAGAGACCCACACCATGTTCTCCCTCGGAAGCCTCCACGACTTCGTGCCCCATCTGGCGGAGTGCGATGCACAGCATAACCCGAAAGTTGGAATCATCTTCAATAAGCAGAATGCTAGACATGGCTAAGTCAGTTGATGGGTGAGGTGGAACGAGCGAGCGTGCGTTTCATGGCGTCTCCGATAGACTGAAAAGCGAAGGGCTTCATTAGGAGTTCACTCGCGCCGACCTCGTTGATGGTCTCGGGGCAAAGCGTCGCTGTGTAGCCGGTCGTGAGGATGATCGGAATATCTGGCCGGATAGCGAGCAATTGGGCGACCAATTCCGTGCCCATCATCTTCGGCATGCTCATGTCGGTGATCACAACATCGAACGCATGGGGCGTGGCTCGGAACAACTCCAACGCCTCGCCGGCATCCGTTACCGACGTCGTTCGATAGTTCAGAGCTTCCAGAATGGATTTACCCAGCTCCGCAATCGCCTGTTCGTCGTCCACAAAGAGCACGCGCTCGCCCGTGCCGTGTGCGACGTCCGGGCTCACCGCAGCACCGGCCTCCGGCACCCGGCCGCCGTCGGCGGGGAAAAACACACGAAACGTCGACCCGGCGCCCGGAAGACTTTCAACCGTGAGTGCCCCCTCGTGACTTTGCATGATCCCATGCACCACCGAGAGGCCAAGCCCGGTGCCTTCGCCCGGTTGTTTGGTCGTGAAGAACGGTTCAAAGATGCGCTCCTGCGTGGCTCGGTCCATGCCGCAGCCGGTGTCGCTCACGGTCAAGCGCACGTAGCTGCCCGGTTTGAGCGGGACACCGGTGATCACGTTGCGCGCATCCATGACGACTTTGTCGAGAAGCACAGAGAGCTTTCCCGGTTGATTGCGCATTGCGTGCGCCGCGTTGGTGCAGAGATTCATCACGACTTGGTGCACCTGAGTCGTATCCGCCCGAACCGCCGGCAGATTACTGGCGAGTTGAACGTCGAATTCGATCATCGCGGGTAACGTTGCCCGCAAAAGTTTCAACGGCTCCGACACTACGTGACGCAGTTGCACCGCGATGCGCTGCTGCTCCTGCTGCCGGCTGAACGCCAGAATCTGCCGCACGAGCGCGGCCGCTCGATGTGCCCCTTGAAGAACCAGATCAAGGTAGCGCAGCGACGTGGGATGTCCTTTGAGATCGAGCTGCGTCAGCTCCGCGTAGCCAATGATGGCACCGAGAATGTTATTAAAATCGTGCGCGATACCTCCGGCAAGTGTTCCGATCGCCTCCATTTTTTGCGCCTGCCGAAACTGCTCCTCGAGCTGGTGCTGCTCCGTGATGTCTTCGGCAGTGCCTACGATTCGATAAACTTTGCCGCTGGCGTCTTTGATCGGGAAAGCTCGGTCGCGCACCCAACGCAGAGACTCGTCGGGTCGCACGACGCGATAAACTTCATGATACCCGCCATCGATGGCCGCTTCCGACGCTGCGGAAACTCGCGCGCGGTCCTCCGGGTGGATGGCGTCTAGCCACGTTTCCGGCGCCGCATAACGGCTCTCACATGTGCGTCCCCAAATCGTTTCGTAGGCCGGGCTCACGTAGAGCGTCCGCCGATGGATCGGGTCCGTCATCCAGAACACCTCGTGGATGTTCTCCGCCAGCTGGCGGAACCGCTCTTCGCTCTCGCGCAGCGCGTGCTCCGACCGTCGGCGCTCGGTCAGGTCGCGCACGATTCCCAGCAATTGCCCGTCGGGCAGCGCGCGTGCGCTGATCTCGGCGTCGAAACAAGAACCATCCCGTCGGCGTATCCTAAACTCAGATACACGAACGTCACCGGTGCGGAGGCCCGACACTTCCGCCACGAGTCGGGATCTATCGTCCTCGGCGATCAGGTCACCCAGCCTTAGTTTCAAAATCGCCTCTCGATCAAACTGCACCATCTCCAACCCGCGAGCGTTCGCGTCAGTGTAACGCCCATCGCTCGACACCGTGAATATGCCGTCCGACGCCTGCTCCACCAGCAGCCGGTAACGCGACTCGCTCACCGCGAGCGCCGCCTCCGCCTGACGGCGCTCACGGCGCAACCGGCCCTCCATGATCGCCTGCGTCACCGCGGTGCCGAGGCGCACCAACCGGTCCTTCAATAAATAATCCGACGCGCCGAGCTTGATCGCCTCAACGGCGAGATCCTCGCCGATGGTTCCGGAGATCAGGATGAACGGCACGTCCACGCCGCGTTGTTTCAGGAGCTCAAGCGCACGCAGTCCGTTAAAACCGCCAATGTCGTAGTCGGAGATAATCAGGTCGAGTCCGTCATGAATTCCCGCGATGAATGCCGCTTCGGTGTCCACCCGCGTCACCTCCAGCTCGAAGCCGTCGCGACGCAGTTGACGAAGCACCAGTTCGGCGTCCGCCTGGTTGTCCTCGGCAAACAAAACCTTGAGTCGTTTAGTCATCGTCATCTCAGCGTCCCGCAGATTCTTGAGTGGGAGACTGGTTTACCAGCAGCCAATACATGCCCAACTGCTCCACCGCCGCCGAAAATCCCTCGAAGTTGACCGGTTTAACAATGTAGCTGTTCACCCCCAGATTGTAGCTCTCGATCACGTCTTTCTGCTCTTTGGAGGACGTGAGCATCACGACCGGTATCGATCTGGTGCGCGGGTCAGACTTCAATCGGCGGAGCACCTCCAGCCCGTCCACTTTGGGCAGTTTTATATCCAACAACACCACGCGGAGAAGCTGCCCGCAGCCCCGCACGGAATGAGGCCCCTCTCCAAACAGGAACTCCAGAGCCTCCGCGCCGTCGCGGCAGACGTGAAGGTTGTTCGCCAGCCGCGCCTTTTTCAGCGCGCGCTGGGTCAGCGCGAGATCGTTGGGGTTATCCTCCACAAGAAGGATTTCGATGCTGTCCGGGGTGGCTGTGTTCATTGGGGTGTCTCTTGGTTGAGTGTGAAATAAAAAGTGGCGCCTTCGTTCACGACGCCTTCCGCCCACACACGCCCGCCGTGGCGGTGGATGATGCGTTGCACGATGGCGAGGCCTACGCCCGTGCCCTCGTAATCCTCGGCTCGATGCAACCGCTGGAACACTCCGAAGAGTTTGTCCGCATAACGCATGTCGAAACCCGCGCCGTTGTCCTTCACCAAATAAACGGGCGCCCCGGATTCCGTCCGCCGGCTGCAAACCTCGATCCGCGCGACGTCTCGGCGCCCGGTGTATTTGAGCGCGTTCGCGAGGATGTTGATCCAAACCTGTTTGAGTAACGAGAGATCACCTTCGCAGGGTGGGAGTTCTCCGACCACCCACTCGACCTGCCGATCGGGATAGGCGGTCTGCAGATCCTGCACCACCGAGCGCACCAATGCATTCGTGTTCACCGGAAGCCGCTCGAGCGATGCACGGCTGAGTCGTGAAAACGTAAGAAGATCGTCGATCAAATCGCCCATGCGTTGGGTTTCGCTGCGAATGGTCGTGAGATAGCCCCGGCCATCATCCGGAAGTTGGTCACCGAAGTCCTCCACCAATGCCTGCGAAAACCCGTCCACCGCCCGCAACGGCGCGCGCAAATCGTGGGACACCGAATAGGAGAATGCCTCCAGTTCCTTGTTGGCCGCCTCCAATTGCGTCGTCCGCTCGGCGACCCGGCTTTCTAATTCTGCGTTCAGCCGCCGCACTTCGTCCTCCGCGTGCCGGCGCTGGATGAACAAGCCGATTTGCCGCCCGATCAGATCTAACATCTCGTTGAGCCGTTCGTCGGGTTCGGGAGCGGAGGCCGCCATAAAATCGACGACGCCACTTACTCGGCCGCCTTGGAACAGCGGGAAGCCAAGCGCACTTCGTAATCCCGCAGACAACGCCAGCGGCGCGCGCGGGTAGTTGGAATCGACCGTGAGATCCGCAATGAGGACCGGCTCCGCAACGGCCCACACGCGCCCCGGCAGGCCGGCGCCGCGGGCGAAGGCGAGCGCCTTCGTGCGGGCAATCAAATCGTCGGCGGCGACCCCGTCGCGATGCCAGGTGTCGCGACACCGCAACACGCCGGCTTCCTCGTCGACGAGCCACAACGCACCGAAGTCCCAGCGCTCAGACCCGGCGATCGCCCCCAAGACCAGCGGCGCCGCCTCCTCCAACGAGCTTGAGGAAGCGAGCACACGGCTCACCGCGCTCTGCGTCGCCAGCCGGCGCTCGGCCTTTTTACGCTCGGTGATATCCGCCGACAGCGTAAATACGCCTTCCGGAACCGGCTGGATGATCAGGTGAAACCAAGCTTTGGTCCCGTCTGGATAAGTGAATTCGTTCTCCATCTCGCGCGCCGGCTGCCCCGCCATGCACGCCTTCATCGCGGCAAAGACCTCCGTCTCTTCAATACCCGGAAAGCTCTCCATGATCGTGCTGCCGATCAACTCCGCGGCGGGCCTTCGACCATGCTCTGCGGCAACCGCGTTCACGTAGATGTAGCGCCAGTCCCTGCCCATGATCTGACAACCCTCCATCAGGTTATCTAGCGTCTCACGAAAGCGTTTTTCGCTGACGATCAACGCCAATTCGCCCCGCTTCCGCTCGGTAATGTCCGCCCTGATCGCCACGTATTGAGTCGGTTTGCCCGTCGCATCCACGAACGGGACGATTGTTGTATCCACCCAGTAATACGAACCGTCCTTTGCCCGATTTTGGATTTCCCCGTGCCAGACCTGCCCGCGGCCGATCGTTGCCCACAGGTTTCGGAAAAACGAAGAGGGGTGCTCTCCCGAATTGATGATCCGGTGGTCCTGCCCGATAAGTTCCTCCCGGGAATACTGCGAAATCGCGCAAAACTTATCGTTTACAAACGTGATTTTACCGCGCGCGTCCGTGATCGCCACGATGGCGTGTTCATCCAGCGCCGCGCGTAGATCGCCCGCTTCTTTAGTTGAGGCCCGGAGCATCTCACGCGCTTTACGGAGTTGCTCGATCACGGCACGATCCCGGCGGCGAGCCAGCAGCAGCGCACCGTTGAGGCCGCTCACGAGCAATCCCGCGACCACCAAAATTAGCCACTGCACGTAATCGCCCGCCACTCCGAAGCCGAAGGAGTATGTGGGCGGGATGAGAAAATACATCGCACCCACGGCCGCCATAAACGTCGCCACGAGTCCAGGCCCGAGGCCGCCAAAATACGAGCACAGGATAATCGGAACGAGTAGGACGATGAGCGTCGAGCGATAATCCAGCCAAGGGTCCAACGCCACACGCGTCCAGATCATCGCCCCCGTGACGACTACCGTTGAGCCATATCGGATCGACTCACCCCGCAGGCCGCCGGCTGCGTCCGACTGCCGGGATGCAGGCTCCTTGATCGGCGTGGCCTGGGGGTTGAGGTCACTCATAAAAATAGGGCGTGCGGGTGCGGAGATAGCGGCGCAATCGCCGCATTTTTGCCTTTTGTCGGTCAAGGGGTTGCCGATCCGAACAGGACGGCGAACACTCCGTCGATCCGCCCTCCTTAGCAAGTCCGCAACCTACCCAAATCCTTGGAAAACAATAAGTGAGGAGTTCCCCCTACTTAATGCATGGATAATGCTGCGGGCGTGGCCTCGTCGAATCACGCCTTGCTAACCGCTCGCGCGCCCTCTGTGCTCGCCGTTTTATTTTTTGCTCCATGACCTCAGCCGAGATCCGCCAGTCCTTCCTCGATTTCTTCGCCTCGCAAGGCCACACGATCGTCCCCTCATCGTCCCTCCTTCCGGACTCCCCGGGACTGCTTTTCACCAACGCCGGCATGAACCAGTTCGTGCCGATCTTCCTCGGTGACAAAGCCGCCGATGTTTCCAAATGGGCCGGCGCCCGCCCTGCGAAAGACACCCGCGCCGCCGACACTCAGAAATGCATCCGCGCCGGCGGCAAACACAACGATCTAGAAGACGTCGGCTACGACACCTACCACCACACACTTTTCGAGATGTTGGGCAATTGGTCGTTCGGCGACTACTTCAAGAAGGAGTCGATCACTTGGGGTTGGCACCTTTTGACGAAAGTTTGGGGCATTCCCGCCAAACGTCTCTTCGCCACCGTCTACGCCCCCAAACCCGGCGACCCGTCGGAATTCGACACCGAAGCCAACGCCATCTGGACCGAGCTCTTCAAGGCCGAAGGCCTCGATCCCGCGATCCACATTGTGCACGGCAACCGCAAGGATAACTTCTGGCAGATGGGCGACACCGGTCCGTGCGGCCCGTGCTCCGAAATTCACTTCAACCTGCTCGAAAAGGACGACGAGCAAGCCGGACGCGAACTCGTAAACAGCTCCTCGCCGCGCTGCATCGAAATCTGGAACCACGTCTTCATTCAGTTCAACGCCAACGCCGACGGCACCTTTTCCCCGCTCGCCGCCAAACACGTGGACACCGGCATGGGCTTCGAACGCGTTGCCGGCATTCACGCCACGACTAACGGCTTCAAAGATTTCGCCCGCGAGCCATCGAACTACAACGCCGACGTTTTCGCCCCGCTCTTCCAAAAGGTCACCGAACTTTCCGGAAAAACCTACCGCGAAACCGTCCCGACCAAGCGCGAAGGCCTTTCCGAGCAGGAGAACACCGACATCGCTTTCCGCGTGTTGGCCGACCACGCCCGCACGATCAGTTGCTCCATCGCCGATGGCATCATGCCCGGCAACGAAGGCCGCAACTACGTCATCCGCCGCATCCTCCGCCGCGGTATTCTTTACGGCACCAAGCTCGGCCTGAAGACCGGCTTCTTCGAACAACTCGTCTCCCCTGTCGTCGAATCGCTGGGCGCCGTTTTCCCCGAGTTGGTCGAGCGCCAAGACATCATCCGCCGCGTCATCCGCAGCGAAGAAGAGTCCTTCGGCCGCACGCTGGAACGCGGTCTCGCCATCTTCACCAAAGCCACCGCCAACGGCTCCAACGTTTCCGGTGCTGTCGCCTTCGAGCTCTACGACACCTATGGTTTCCCCTTGGACATGACGCAGCTCCTCGCCACCGAGCGCGGACTCACCGTGGACACCGTCGAATTTGAACGGCTGATGGAGGGTCAACGCGACCGCGCCCGCGCCGCCCAGAAAAAAGAGATCGTTGTCGCCGCCACCGAAGGCGAAACCGTCGATCAAACACCCACGCTCTTCACCGGCTACACCGTCCTCACCGTCGACACGACGCTCATCGACATCGTTAGGACCGAAAAAGACACTTACCTCGTCTTCGCCGAATCCCCCTTCTANNTCGCTATCACCGACACCATCAAAGATAAATCCGGCCGTCACCTGCACCGCATCGCTTCCGAAGGTGGGGGCGACCTCGCTCGCGATGCTCGTGCCACGCTCACTGTAGACGCCTCCCGCCGCCGCGCCATCAATCGCCACCACACCGCCACGCATCTCCTGCACTGGGCGCTGCGCAAAGTGATCGGCACCCACGTCCGCCAAGCCGGCTCTCTTAACTCTCCCGACCGCCTGCGCTTCGACTTTGCTCACTTCGAAGCCGTCACGCCCGCCCAACTCCGCGAAATCGAATCGCTCGTCAACGAGCGCATCCTCGAAAATTCGCCCGTCACATCCTACGAAACCGACTTCGATAAAAAGCCCGATGGCACCCTCGCCTTCTTCGGCGAAAAATACGGCAAAACCGTCCGCGTCGTCGACGCCGGCGGCTTCAGCCGTGAACTCTGCGGCGGCACCCACGTCACCACCACCGGCGAAATCGGCCTCGTCAAAATCGTCTCCGAAGGCGCCGTCGCCGCCGGCACCCGTCGACTCGAAGCCGTCGCCGGCCAAGCCGCCTACGACCACGTCGCCGCCGTCGAAGCGCAACTCGCCGCCACCGCCTCCAAGCTCGGCGTTCCCCAAGCCCAGCTCGACGCCAAACTCGACTCGCTCCTCGCCCAAAAAGCCGAGACCGACAAAAAACTGAAAGCCTTCGAGCAACGCGCCGCCGCCGCCCTCGCCACCGAGCTCGCCGCCAAAGCCGTCACCACCGACGGACTTGCCCGCGTCTCCGCCGTGGTCACCGTCGAAGCTCCCGAATCCCTCCGCGAAATTGGTTCGCAGGTCCTCTCCAAAATAGGCGAAGGTGTGGTCATCCTCGGAGCCGCCTTCGGCACGGAAAAGGTCAGCCTCGTCGCGTTCGCGTCGCCTGCCGCAATCAAGGCCGGACACCAAGCGGGCAAGATCATCAGCGCCCTCACCGCCCAACTCGGCGGCAAAGGCGGCGGCAAACCCGACTTCGCGATGGGCGGCGGCAAAGACGCCTCCAAACTCGCCGAAGTCCTCGCGGTCTGATCCCCCTTTGGCCCGTCGTAAGGTCAATCGATTTGGTTGAATTACCATAATTCAACCATTTCGGTTTAATTTCGGCCTTGTGACCGATTCAGTCACGCGCTTGGGTGGGCTCGTGCCTTACATCGTGGTCATCGGTGATTTAGTTGCTTCGAGGAACATCCCCGCGCGGGCAAAGTTCCAGAAGCGGCTTCATGATTCGCTTGAAGCATTATCCAAGCAAAACAATGCGCTGGCCTCCCCTTACACGCTCACGCTGGGTGACGAGTTCCAAGCCGTCTACCGGTCAAGCAAGGGGCTGTTTGAGGACATCTGCCGTCTGCGGATCGCCTGCATTCCCGCCCGCGCCCGCATTTCACTTGGCGTGGGTGAAATCGAAACCGCGATCAACCCCCATCAGTCACTCGGGATGGACGGCCCGGCATTCCACGTCGCGCGAACCGGCATCGAAACCTTAAAGGCACAGAAAGGCCTATTCGCCCTGGCAGGCGCCATCCCCGGAGACGCCGTTTTTCGTGACGCGTTGATCGACTTGGTGTCCGCCAATACACTCACGTGGAAGCCCAGTCGCTGGTCCATCCTGGCAGGCCTGCTCGCCGGCCAATCCATCGCCGATATTTCCCGCGATACCAAACTGACCGAAGCTGCGGTTTATAAAAACATCCGCCATGCACACCTCGAGTCACTCACCGCCGTCTTGGACCATCTTGAGATGACTCTGCTGCCCCCGCGGCCACTCGGAAAACCCCGCCAACCATGAGCGAGCTCTTTCCCCAGTTCCTCGTCGTGAGCTTACTGGCGCGCTTCCTCATCCTCCCTGAAGCGCGTTCCGTGGGGCGCCTCCGCGCGATCACACTGGGGCTATCGCAAGGAATCCCCTCCCTGTTTTTCTTTGCGTGGACACCTACATGGTATCTCACCGGGCTCGCCCTTGTTCTGGTGCCAATCATCACACTTTGGTTGTGCGAAAGTTCGCGAGGCCAAGAGCGGCCTCAAGTGCGACTGATGCTGCTGCTCTTTCAAACAATCGCGGGTGCCTTATCCTGCTCCTCCGCGTCACCGATCCCTCACGTATCGGCAATCCTCGAGCTCCTTCCGAACGCCGCTTCAATCTGGCTGGCGGGCGCGTTGCTCTGCACCAAAGAAAGCAACCTCGTGGTGCGCGTTTTCTTTGCGCGCCTGCGCAAGCAACCCACCAGCTACGGCCCGGGGGAAAACATGCGCGACTCGACCGGAAACGGTCGCGTGATTGGCTCCTTGGAGCGGCTGTTGATCTATACGTTTCTCTTCGCAGGCCATGCACTCGCCGTGTCTGCAGTCATCGCCGTCAAGGCCTTCGCCCGCTTCAAGCGCATGGAGGAAGATCAGACCTTTGCCGAATACGTGATCATCGGCACCTTCCTGTCCCTCTTGCTCACCCTGGCCATCCTCGGTGGCGTGCAATGGTCCCTCACGTGACAGCTCCACTCAAAGACATGTTCAACGCGGCGCGTTACCGTGCGCTTGCGGACGAACTCTCCACCCTTGAGCCCACCTTCAACGCTGAGGTATTCCTCGCCCACACGCTCACCGGCCTCGCCACCCGTGAGCTGATGGACCGCATGCGCCGCACCTCCACCGGCGTCGCGCTCGCCCTCCCGCTTCCTTACCGCGAACAACTGGTCGTCCTCCGCGCCCTCGCCCCACGCATCCAGCACAATTTCGTCGGCATCTTCCTTTCCGACTTCGTCGCGCAACACGGCCTTTCGCCCGCCGACACTCCCGCTTCGCTCGACGCGCTCCACTTCTTCACCCGCTTCGGGTCCGCGGAATTCGCCATCCGCTCGTTTATCCTGCGCGACCCAGCCGCCAGCCTCGCCGTCCTCCAATCTTGGACCACCTCCGACGATGAACATGTTCGCCGCCTTGCGAGCGAAGGAAGTCGCCCGCGGCTGCCTTGGGGCGCCCGACTGCAGTTCCTCGTCGCCGATCCCTCGCCCACGCTCCCGATCCTCACTGCCCTCCGCGCCGACGACTCGCTTTACGTGCGCAAATCCGTCGCCAATCACCTAAACGACATCTCTAAAGACCATCCCGACCTCGTCATTGAGCTCGTCTCGTCGTGGGACCGCAGCGACGCCCGCACCGCATGGATCATCCGGCATGGCCTTCGCACCCTCGTCAAACGCGGATACCCTCGGGCCCTCGGCTTGCTCGGCGCCGGCGCCGAACCGCTTCTCCGCGCATCGTTATCCGTGTCGCCGAACCGTATCCAGCTCGGCGATACAATCACCATCAGCGCCACCCTCGTTTCCACGTCCACCGTCCCTCAATCGCTGCTCGTCGACTATGTCGTCCACTATGCCCGCACCATCGGCAAAGCCTCGGAAAAAGTCTTCAAGTGGACCCAACTCGATCTCGGCGCCCAAGAAGCACTCACCCTGATCAAGCGCCAGACGATCCGAGACTTCAGCACCCGTCGTCACCACCCGGGCAAACACCGCATCGAACTTCAAATCAATGGCCGTCGCCTCGCCGAAACCGCTTTTTCGTTGGGCCACTGATTTTGTGTCCTCGTGGAAGTATCCGTCTGCAGATTCCCCGCTCCTAAACTCCCGTTGAAGGAGCACCTTTGCTCTCTTGCCGGAGAATCTTTGGTAATCCTTGCTCCCTCTCGCGCCATGCACGAACTCCCCCTCGTCCTCGTTTTCGATGCCAACAACCGCCTCGCCGTTCGAAAAGCGTCGGGCGGCCTCGAACCCGCACCGTCTGCCATGTTCCTGGACCTGTCGGAACCGCGTGAATTTTTCACCGTGGTTCACGAGGACACCGCGTATCGCGTGCACTTCGCACAGGCATCCACCGACGCCCCTGCCGGTATTGAGTTTCGCTCCCTCGAACAGCTCGATTGCTCTCGGACCGCGCATTCTCCGCTGCTGGCCGCCTTGCTTCCCGCCCTCGATCCGCACCTGATCCACATTCCGTATCTCCAACTCGGCGAGCATGACTTCATCTACAAGTTCCGGCCCGAGAAGGACCGCAACCTCGCCCTGTATTCGCAGGACTCGCACACCAGCGCCCTCTATCAATCGGCGCTCTGTGCCGCCATCAAGACCGTCGCCCGTCGGCGGGAAGGCGTGGCCACCGCACCGATACCGCTCGATTTCGGAGCGGTTCGTTACCTCATCCCGAGCCATTTCGGATTCTGCCTCGGCGTTAAGAACGCCATCGATCGCGCCTATGAAACGCTCGCCGCCAATCCGGGACGGCGCGTCTTCATGCTCTCGGAACTAATCCATAATCCCTTCGTGAATGAAGACCTCCTTCGGCGCGGCTTGCGTTATCTTCAGACGGAAAAAGGCGTTCCCTTCACCATCGACGGGCGCACGTCCTCCGATCCCTCCGCCGCCGAGGCACCGCTTCTTTGGGAAACGCTAACGCCGGATGACGTCGTGATCATCCCCGCGTTCGGCGCGACTGACGAAGACAAAAAACGCCTCGTCCGCAAAGGCATCGCCGTATGCCAATACGATGCCACCTGCATGCTGGTCGAGAAGGTCTGGAAAGCCGCCCGCGCGTATGGTCGTGATGGATACACGATCGTGATTCACGGCAAGCACGAGCATGAGGAAACCAAGGCCACCTTTTCCAATACCCGCCGTTACGCCCCCGCCGTAATCGTGCGCAACCTCGACGAGACTCGCCGACTCTGCGACATCATCTCGGCGGCACGCACAGATGCGCCCGCAGCGCAGGCCCGTTTCGAAACGGCATTTGTCGGACGCTACACTCCCGGCCTCGACGTGGCCCGAGACTTCGCACGCGTCGCGGTCGTCAACCAGACCACACTGCTCATGAACGAGACCCGGGAAATCATCGCCCGGCTACGCGAAGAGTATGCGTCCATCTTCGGCCCCGATACGCCCGGCCGGCCGGCCCTCATCGGCGGCAGTGGACGCACTGACACGCTTTGCTACGCGACGCAGGTTAACCAAGACGCGCTAGCCCGCGCCCTCGAAGAGCCCCTCGACGCCGCATTCATCATCGGCGGGAAAAACTCGTCCAACACCTACCAGCTCTATCGCCTCTGCGAACAAAAGCTCGGGGCAAAGGCGTTCTTTATCCAAAGCGAAACAAACATTCGCTCTCTCTGCGAGGTGGAGCACTACGTCTTCCCGGCAACGGGTCCAGGCGGTCACGGCGGGCACATCAAGATCAATCCGCTTTGGCCTCACCCGGCGCCCCGTAATCAAGAGACGACGCACGTCCCACCCGCGCCGAAACGTGTCCTTATTACCGGCGGTGCATCGTGCCCCGACGGAGTCATTCAGCAGGTCATAGCCCGCATCAACAGCCTCTTTCCGCCCGAATCAATTCGTTCCATCCAGACCGTGCAAGCGGAGATCGGACACCCCACCGCGATGTGATTCGCCCGGCCGCCGCTTCGAGGCCGCGACGTCCGTTATTCCACAAACTCGTCGAGGCGCTTCGGCTCGGCTGGAGCGGGCGGCACCCCGCTATTTTCGGCTAAGAGCACATCATTCTGACGCTGCTTAAGCTCTTCCTCGAACTGTTCGAGTTCGGTTTCTTTCTCCTGCTGCTGCTGAACTTTTTCAAACAGACGGCTCTCGCTCTCCTCGATAAACTTTTCGCGCTCCCGCAACGCTTCCCGATTCTCTCGCAGCTGGGCCTCTTGGCGATCCAGCTCGGCCTTCAAGTTGTTCAGCGCGGCGTGTTCTTCATCAGACAACGCGGTGCGGCTCGTGGGGGCTCGCTTCGACGCGGCCAACAAGGCCTCCCGGTGCTGCAGTAGCGCCTCGGTCTCGGCGAGATCGCGTTCGCGCTCCGCCACCCGGAGTTCCCGTTCCTCGGTCGCGCGTTCGCGCTCGGCCAAGCTTACTTCAAGCTGCTGCAGGGAACGCGCCATTTCCTCGTTCTGCGCGTCGACGATCCCGCGTGCAGGCTCGACCCCTTCGGCGGCGCGGATGAGCGCCATGATCTGATCGAGCTGACGACGCGCCTCGATCGCAAACGGGTTCCTGGCGTCATCCGTTTGGCGCGAAGCACGGATTGATGGCGCGGGCCGACGGGGCAAAATCAGCGACGGTCCCGTCGGAGCGTAAATCGGGCTGCCCGGCGGGCGCACAAACGTCGAAAATGAACCCGTGTTGCTCATGACTACTTCTTCCACCAACGCAGCAGCCGATCCCGCAGGCTGACCGGTGCTGGAGGCGGCGCGGGAGGCGTAATCAGGTCCGCCACGATGGCCTCGGTCATGGGATCGCCTAGCACCGCCACCATTCGCCGAGGATCCGCACCCGCGGCGATCTGACGTTGCATCTCGGCATGCTCCTCTTCGCAGAAGCCGCGCAGCATGCCGGCATGCAGCAGGAGTTCCCCCTTCGCGCGGGCGAGTTGCTCCGGCTGAACAGAACGCGCCATCTCCTCCGCCGCCTCGGGTAGCTTGACTGCGCATTGGCCCGCCAAGGCGGCCTGAATGGCGACCGGCTGGGCGCTAACCGCATGCGACAGACCTTCGAGATAATGAACGCCGCTTGAGCCCGGACGGAACGGCAAGTAGCGGGCGAGCGTCCGTTCGTCGATGTTCGACAACGCGTTCAACAAAGCGCGGAAGTCTCCGCCCACGATCACGGTGCTCGCCATCCGTTGCGCGGTAAGGGCGAACTCGCCCAACGTCGTGATGTTTTCCAAGCGACAAAACATCAACGTTTCCGGCGCCAGCGAAGTCAGCGCGATGGGGAACGCCGAGGGGATCTTCAGTTTTTCGAGGTTTTTGACCAACGGATTGTCGCCCGCAGCGGCTGCTTCCGATTGGGTGACCATGTCGCCGAACGGATTGTCGAACGCGAGCGTCTCTTTTAAAATATCGATCAACTGATCGGCAACCCGCGGGGGTTGCCCGCGCAAAGCAAGGCGCTCACGCATTTCGTCGAAAGAGAGGTCAATGTAGGCGGCTGGCGTCTCGTCGCTGCCGGCGAGCGGCCAATCTACGCCTTCGAGATTCTGGGCTAGGCTGGTCAGCGACGTGTCGACCAAGATCGACGAACTAAAAGCCATGCGCACATCGTCCCAATCCTTGGGCGTAAACCGGAGCGTGGCTAAAGGTGATTGCGTGCGGTGGACGGTGAAAGGGCTTACAGTGTTCATGGTTCGTGTGTTTCTATTTCGGCTGCGAGGCGGCGGTAATCCTGGACGACATTGTCCCGGGTTTGTTCGATGTTTTCCTGCCCGATGAGATTGACGGGCAATCCCAACGTGACCGCACGGCGCACCACCATCGCATCGCGGATTTGTGTATCAAAAATCTTGGCGTCTTGGGCGGCGCGTTTCGCGGTCTTGAACTGGTTTAGCCGAAGCTGCATGCGCATCTTTGGCACCTCGATATCGATCCCCGACTTGATTGAATTGAATATAATGCCGCGCACTTGAGTCGGCGCGCCCATCGAAGCGTTGCGAAACCCGGCCGAGAGCTGCTGAAAACGCCCGAGCTTCTCAACCAGCAAGGTAAAGCCGATCAAACTCAAAGCATCGGGATTTGATGGCACGTAAATCTCCTGCGAGCTAAACACCCCGCATTGCGAAGCACGCAACAAGTTGGGAGGACAATCGAAGAGCACGTAATCGTAATCTTTGGCTATCACCTCGAGCTGCTCTTGAAACAAAAGATAGGCCGGACGTTTAGGGTCGCCGACGTATTCGCTCTCCAAGTCCACGAGGTTAAACGTCGTGGGCAACAAATCCAGTCCGGGCAGCGCCGGCTTGCCCGCTTTGTCCTGCACCACGTCGCGCACGATAAGGTCGCTCAACTGAACTCCACCCGGCTCGAAAAAGGAGTAGACCGAACCATGTCCGCCGGAGTTAAGCTTGTTCCAGCGTTCGAGTCGCATCAACCAGATGCTCGCATTCGACTGCGTGTCGAAGTCGCATAGCAACACACGCCGGCCATTGGCTGCGAGGCACGCGGCTGTATTCACGACCAAGGAGGTTTTTCCGACGCCGCCCTTATAATTGAGAAAGCTGATTTTTCGCGCCATCTGCTCTGTATTTAAAAAACTGTTACAAGACCCAGTTCACAACATGGGCATAACTTCCTATGTCGCCAGTTCCGACTGAGTGCCATCCCTGTTTTAACCCTTTTTTTGCAGCCCTCGTCGATTCATCCCTTTCGCGGCCGCGGCATTGTTTACCGCAACGTCACCCAAGCTCCATCAATACGCCGCAAACGGGCGCCAACATACTGGGATGCCCCGATATATTCTAACTGTTGATGACGAACAAGACGTGGCCAACCTCATTCAACTTCACCTCCAACGCGCCGGTTACGAGGTGAAAACCGCCGCCTCCGGACGCGAAGCATTGGGAGTGGTCGGCGAACGGCACCCCGCGCTCATCATCTTGGATTTGATGCTCCCCGATATCGATGGCTTCGGCGTGTGCGAAATCCTCCGTCGCGACCCCGCAACCGCGTCGATCCCGATCATCATCCTGACCGCGTGGGCCACGCACGACGCCCGCAACGTGGGGCTTGAGCTGGGTGCGCTGGATTATCTCACAAAACCATTCAGTCCGCGCGAACTCACCCACCTCGTAAATCGCCTGCTCGGCCTGCGTGCACCCGACGACCGGGCTTCCTAAAACGGTTTCGCTGGCCTCGTCGCCGACCAGCCCTACTTTGATCCGGATGCAGAAGTCAGCCGTCCGCGACGCCATCCTTGCCCAACTCCAGAACGAACTCGGCCTTCAGGCCCGCGCCGCCCATGACTCGCGTGAGGAAGCCACCAGCGAGGAAAGCAAGTCGGAGGGTAAATATGACATGCGCAGTCAGGAGGCCGCCTACCTCGCCGAGGGGCAGGCGCGCCATGCTGCGGAGATCGCCGAATCGATTGCATTGTATCACTCCCTCGAGCTGACGGACTTTTCGAACCGGCATCCCGCCGCGCTTGGAGCCTTGGTCACGCTCGAAAACCGAGGCCGACGCGTCATCTACTTCCTCGGGCCCCGCAACGGCGGCATGGAAATCTCCCTCGGCGACGACACGTGCCTCGTGATTACACCATCCTCGCCGCTGGGTCGCCAACTGCTCGGCCGCGTCGTCGGAGATACCATCCAACTGCCGGGTCGCGGCGCGTCGGTCGGTCATCGCGTCGTCGCAGTCGCGTAAGCGGCCCGCGGGACGCTTCTCGCAGAGTTGGGTTGCCTCACTCCCTGGGCTCGCGTTTGTCAGGCGGGATGCGTCTGCTCGCCTGCCTCCTGTTTCTCGCCTCCTCCCTGCACGTCTTCGCCGGCCCCACCCCGCCTGAACTCGAAGCCGCACTCAAAGATTTCCGTGCCGAGGGCGCCAAGGGATGGGCCTTTACGCAGACCACGGTCGCCGATGCCCGTAGTCGTGTCGAACGGTTCAACCCCTTGGGCAGAAATTTTATGCCCTGGACCCTTGTGCAGCAAGACGGTCGCCCGCCAACCGAAGCAGAAGTTCGCACCTATAACGACCACAAGACCCGTCGCTCCTCTCACGAAACGGCGCCGAACGTAAAAGACCAGATCGCCCCCGGCACCTGTGAAGTCATCGAGGAAACGCCTGAACGAGGCGTTTACCGATTCCAACTCAAGCCCGGTGACGAGGACGATCACTCCGCCAAGTTCATGCGCGTGACCTTCACGCTCCACCGGCCCACGGCGACCATCGAAAAAGTCGAACTTGCGAGCACCGGGCCGTTCTCGCCTGTGTTGATGGTCAAAATCAAGGACGCGCGCACGGTAATGACCTACTTCCTGCCAGACGAAGATCGCCCTGCCTTGCTAAAAGAAGTCGCCGTGAGCATCCGCGGGACCGCGATGTGGTTCAAGTCGCTGGACCAAGACATGATCGTGACGTATTCAGACTACGAATACGCCGGGAAGAGATAGTCCGCGCTCCCGCTTCGTTAGACGGCGCCTTCGTAGAGATCCTCGTAGGCCTGCGCGGTTCTGGCCCAACTGAAATCCTTGCGCATACCGCGAGCGCGCGTCGCCTCGAACAGGGGTTTGTCTTTGAACAACGCCAGCGCCCGAGCGAGTCCCGCCGCCACGCCTTCGGCGCTCACAGGGAACATGATGCCGTTGCCCGCCTCGGGATTTTGATCGATGTCGATCACCGTGTCCGCCAAGCCGCCCACACGGGTCACCAGCGGGATCGTCCCATAAACTTGCGAATACATCTGGTTCAGCCCGCACGGTTCGAACCGCGATGGCATCACAAAAAAATCGCTTCCCGCCTCGATCAGGTGGCTCATCCCTTCGTCGAGCCGCGTGGCCATCGCGACGCGGCCCGGCGCCGAAGCCACCAACTCGCGCAGTCCCGCCTCGAGTTTCTTGTCGCCCGCGCCCAGCACGACGAGACGCACGTTGTTGGTCCGGAAAAACTCCGCGTTGGCCAGCACGAGATCGATGCCTTTTTGCTCCGTCAACCGGCAGACCATGCCGAAAACCGGGCCAGCAAACTTCGGGTCGAGCCCGCTGCGCTTCAACAGATCCGCCCGGCACAGCGCCTTCCCCGATAGCTCGTCCACCGTGTAGTTCGCCGGGATCAACGGATCAGTGGCCGGGTTCCACACGTCCGTGTCGATTCCGTTGAGCAGGCCCGCAATGTCGTCGGACCTCGTCGCCACCACGCCGTCGAGCCCACACCCGAATTCGGAAGTTTGGATCTCCCGCGCATAGCGAGGGCTCACCGTGGTTACTTGGTCCGAGAAAAGAATGCCGCCCTTCATCATGCTCATCTGCCCGTAGAACTCGACGCCATCGATGCCCATGAGTTCTTCCGGCAGATTCGTGCGAGCAAACACGCTCATCGGGAAAACGCCTTGGAACGCGATATTGTGGATCGTGAAGACCGTCTTCATCGCAAGCGTGATGCCGTGGCGTTGCTCCGAATGCCGAATCAGCAGCGGCAGCAACCCGCACTGCCAATCGTGGCAGTGAACAACGTCCGCCTTCAGATCGAGAAACCGCATCGCGTCCACCACGCCCTTGCAGAAGAAAATAAACCGATGGTGGTTATCGTCGTAGTCGCGCTCCGTCGTGCCGTAAGGATGGCGCCGATCGAAGAACTCCTCCCGGCACACGAGGTGGATCGTCAGGTTGGTGGCTGGCGAAAAGGATCGCACTTCGCCCGTCACGAAAACATCGCCCATCTCTACGCGCAGCCCCAGCGTCCGCCGCGCATCCGCCGCCAACGGGTGATCCACCGCCGCCCGATATCCCGGCAAAAACACCGCGACCTCGTGCCCGCGATGCGCCAATGTCGAGGCTAGCGCGCTTACCGCATCCGCCAGTCCGCCGGTTTTGACAAAAGGGAACAATTCGCTGGCGACGTGGACGATTTTCATCGCCGCACCTTAAGCGCTGCCGTTGCCTCGACTCCACTGCAAAACTCGGATGTTCCGAGCTTTTGGCGGCATTTGAATCGATATGAAATTCCGCGAACCACTCCTGGAACTCCTTCGTCAATCCGGCTACCGCCCCTCCACCGTTCTTGATTTGTCCCGCGCGCTCGGCCTCAACAAAAAACAGCGCCCGCAACTCGCCCACGAGATCCGCACGCTCCTCGGCAAAGGCGAACTGGCCCTCGTCAAAGGCGACCGCGTCGCCCTTCCCTCCAACGCTTCGTCCACCGTCCGCTCACCCAAGGATCGCCCCGTTTTCACGCCGTCGTCTAAAGGCGTGCGAATGCCCGATCCTGGTCGTCGCGACGATGGCGTGACCGGCAAAATCAACTTCCGCGCCGGCGGCTCCGCCTATGTCGTGCTCGCGCGCTCCGGCGCCGGCCCCGCGCCCGACTCCATCCAAATTTCCCCCGAAGACACCGGCGTCGCCATGCACGGCGACACAGTCGAGATATCCGTGAACCCCGGCATTCGCCAACGCCGCGATGGACGCGGCACCGAACGCACCGGCCGCGTGCTCCGCGTGGTTGAGCGCGCCCGAGATACCGTCGTGGGCAACCTCCAAAAAATCCGCAGCACCTACTACGTGAAACCCGACGACCCCCGGTTTTTCCACGAGGTCGCCGTCGCCGATCCCGCGCGTTCCAGCCTCAACCCCGCCCCGGTTCCCGGAGACAAAGTCGTCGTGCGTCTCGCCGATTGGACGAAGCGCAGCCAACTCATCCAAGGCGAAATCATCGAGCGCCTCGGCAAGACCTTCGAGCCGCGCGCCGAACTCGCCGGCATCTACCACAAGTTCAACCTCGACCCCACCTTCCCGGCCGCCGTCGAACGCGAGGTCGCCTCACTGCCCGACACCGTCCAGCCCGCCGAACTCGCCGGTCGTCTCGACTACCGGGAGATTCCCACCTTCACGATCGACCCCGACGACGCCAAGGATTTCGACGACGCTCTGTCCCTTGAATACCTTGACAACGGCGACATCCGCATCGGCATCCACATCGCCGACGTCTCGGCCTACGTGAAGCCCGGCACCGCGCTCGACAAAGAAGCCCAGCGTCGCGGTAACTCCACCTACCTCGTCGGCACGGTTATCCCGATGTTGCCCGAGAAACTCTCCAACGGCCTCTGCTCGCTCGTCGAGGCGCAGGATCGCCTCACCAAGGCCGTCTTCCTTGTCTTCGATCCCAAGGGACGTCCCAAAGCCCACTCCTTCGCCAATACCGTTATCCGCAGCCGCAAGCGCCTCACCTACAAACAAGCCTATGCGCTCCTCTTTGAGAAAAGCCTCGCGAAGATCCGCGCCCTGCCCCTCCCGCCGAAACACCAAACCGGCTCCACCGGTCGCGCGCTCTCCTCGCTCGACGACGCCGAGCTCACCGATCTCCAAAAATGGGTGCGCCAACTTTGGAAACTCGCGAGCAAGCTCCGCCACGATCGCATGGCCAAGGGCTCCCTCGATCTCGATATGCCCGAAACGAAAGTCTTCGTTGACGCCGAGGGCTACGCCGACCGCCTCGAAAAAATCGAACACGACGAAAGCCACCAGCTCATCGAGGAATTCATGCTGGCCGCCAACGAAGCCGTCGCCCGCCTCACCAAGTCACATCGCCTGCCTTCGATCTACCGCGTGCACGACGAGCCCGATGCGGAGAAACTCAACGAGCTCCGCGAGTTTCTCGTGACCTTCGGCATTCGCACCGGCGACCTCACCAAACGCGAGGAGATCGTGCGACTTCTCGACACGCTCTCCACGCATCCGCAGGGCTACACCCTCCGCACGCAACTTCTCCGCAGCCTCAAAAAAGCCTGCTATCGCGGCTCCGCCGACGGCCACTACGGCCTCGCGAAAAACGACTACACCCACTTCACGTCGCCCATCCGCCGCTACTCCGACCTAGTCGTCCATCGCGTGTTCGGCCATTACTTGATCAAACACGAGGGCCACGCCGCGCCGTCCGATTATAACTACGGCTACAGCGCCGCCAAGATGGATAGCATGGGTGAACACCTCAGCCTCACCGAAATCAACTCCACCGAGGCCGAGCGCGAGAGCGTCAAAATCAAGCTCCTCGAGTTCTTCGAGCGTGAACTCGCCAAGGAAAAAAAGACCTCATTCGCCGCCGTCATCACCGACGTCCGCCCCAACGGCTTCTTCGTGGAACTCACCGAGTCCATGACATTCGGTTTCATCCCGATCACCGCGTTGTCCGACGACAGCTACTCCATCAACAACGCCGGCGACGCCCTCATCGGACGCCGCACGCGCAACACCTACTCACTCGCCGCGCACCTCCCGGTCGCTGTCGAAAAAGTCGATCGCTTCAAGCGCCTCATCGACTTCCGCCCGGTCGGTCCCGCCGCCACCGTCGCGCCGAAAGCGGAGCCGACGCCCGAGAGCCGGTCCGCCAAAACCAAAGCCGCTCCTGCCTCGAAGAAAAAGACCTCCACCGCCCGCGAAAAACCCACGCGCCAAAGCAAGACGCGCCGCAACAAACGTTGAGCGTCCGCACACCCGCTCGTTGCGCGACGGAGCCTTTTGGCCAAACTGCGTTCTCTTACGCTTTCATGACTCACTACACCTTCGCCCAGACCTTCCGCTCTCTCTACGACAAAGCCGTCGCCCTGTATGCCGGCGGCCAACGTGACGCCGCCTCGTTTTTCACCGCTGATGAATGTGCCTGGCTGGCGAGCAACGGGATTTCCACCCAGCACCTCTACGATTACGCCGAGGATCATAACAACTACGGTGGCGAGCCCGGCTACGACGTTGCCCTCGGCGTCGAATACATCCGCCGCGACTATTTCCTCAACGCCCAGCACGGGAAGACCCCCGGCGTCATCGCCGACCCCGAAACTTGGCCCGCGAAAACCGAATCGGTCAACGGAATCGAGTGGCTACCGCGCATCCTGCCGAAAGCCCGCGCCAAACTTCGCGGCGAACTCCCCTCGTCGATGATGTATGGTTGCGGTGGAGACCGGAAATTTTTCAAGGCGCACGACATTCATCCCGCCGAGTTTCTCAACCTCGTGTGGCGTCTCGACGCCAACGACGATGCCATCATCGACTGGGTTTCGCGCCGCAGCAGCGGCGTGTTTTAAGCAGGCACCCCGCTCAGCTTTTAACCCATTCAAGTTACGCCCTTCATCAAGATGAGCGTAGCCAAGGCTCGTTGTAGCGCAGGCTTCCAGCCTACATCTGAGCAGACTGGCAGTCTGCGCTACCTCTCAACTTGAATGCGAATTCTAATCAGGCGATTTGTTTTTCGTAAGCCGCCGCGTCCATCAGGGCATCGACTCCGGACGGATCGGAGAGCTTTAGCTTCAGCATCCACCCGCCTTCGTAGGCAGACGAATTCACCGTTTCCGGCGCCGAGTCGAGCACGGCATTGACTTCAATCACCGTGCCGGAAACCGGCGAATAAAGATCGGACGCGGCTTTCACCGATTCCACCACGCCAAACACCTGACCGGCGGATAGCGTCGCGCCCACCTTCGGGAGCTGCACGTAAGTGATGTCACCCAGGCTGTTCTGGGCGTAGTCGGTGATGCCGACCGTTGCCGTGCCATCGCCGGCGGGCTTTACCCATTCGTGGGACTTGGCGTAACGAAGATCAGCGGGAACATTGCTCATGTGGAGGACTTCTTTAGTTGGACGAAAGGAGGTTTGACCAGCTGCAAGTTGATCGACGTGCCGCGGATGTCCACGGACAGTGGCAACGTCGCCGCAGCGGCAGTCACAAGCGCGGAGCCGATCGCTTCGTTCAAGATCGGTGACAACGTGCCGGAGACCACCTTGCCGACTACGCCGCCGTCCGGGCCGAGCACGGGTGTATCCGCGCGCACAATACGCCGGTCGCCGGTTTTAAAAAACACCACTTTGTTGGCGGAGCCGTTCGTCTTCTCCGCCAGCAGCGCGTCGCGCCCGATGAAGTCCTCGCCCTTGTCGAGTTTCACCGTCCAGCCCAACCCTGCCGTAAGCGGAGATATGTCTGCAGTGATTTCGTGTCCGTAAAGCGGATAACCCGCTTCGAGACGCAAGCTGTCCCGCGCGCCGAGGCCGGTGAGTTCCAGCCCGTGGACCGCGCCAGCTTGGACAATCGCCTCCGCGAGCGCGACCGCATTGCCGGCCGCATGATAAAGTTCGAAGCCGTCTTCGCCAGTGTAACCCGTGCGACTGATGATGCATTGCACGCCGGCCACCGTCCCCTCGGCAAAATGATAATAGCCGATTCGGTCAAGCTTGGCTCCGGTCAGCGCCTGCACGATGGCGACCGCGTTCGGCCCTTGAATCGCCAGCAGCGCGTAGTCGGCCGAACGATCGGTGATCGTCACCGAAAACCCGGCGGCTTGCTCGTGTATCCACGCGAGATCTTTGTCGATGTTGCCCGCGTTGATGCAGAGAAAGTAGTCCTCCGGCGCCCGCATATAAACGAGCAGGTCATCGACCACGCCGCCGTTTGGATAACACATCGGCGAATACAACACGCGTCCCGGAAAAAGCTTTGCGACGTCGTTGGTGACAATGCGGTTCAGGAAGCGTTGCGCATCCGGACCGCGCACATCGACCTCGCCCATGTGGCTGACGTCGAAAAGGCCGGCGGAGCGCCGCACGGCCTTGTGTTCTTCCAAAATCGACCGGTATTGCACCGGCATTTCCCATCCCGCGAAATCCACGAGACGGGCGCCATGCTTCGCATGGAAGTCCCGCAGAGGCGTGCGTTTCAAATCACTCATGCGGGCGAGACTAGGCCCTCGGGTCACAGGGTGCGCAAGTCACTTCGCACCGGTGCGACCAAAAACACTTCGACCCGATTCAGTTCGAATAGAACTTCACGATCTCGGCGACGAGATACTTATGATCGTGGCGGGAGATTTCCTTAGCGGCGAGCAAGGCGTCGGCCTGCAGCACGCGATAGGTCATCTCTTGAAAACGGTCGCCGCCAGAGCTGTCGGCCAAGGCGGGCTTCATCTCGACCACCAAGTCGTCCGGGGTGAGGTCGGTCATCGCGCCGAGTTCATAATCGAGGCCCCAGCGAAGGAAGCGCTTGTCGTATTCGTTGGCGACCGGGAGGACCACTGTCGCCACGTTCTCGAAGCCAGCTTTGCGCAGCTCGATCGTATACGCGGACGAACGCTTCAAATCGATTTTGAAAGGCGTCTGGCCGACCTCGATGCCGTTGATCAAACCAGTCGCTCCTTCAGGAACGGAACGGACCACCACGGTCTGCGTGCGGCCCTTGCTCAGCACGGCGCAGCCGGACGAGAATGTTAGAACGCAACCAGCCAGCATCGCCGGCACGAGAAATCGTAGTTTCATAAGGGTAGGTTTCAGGGGAAGAACGGGTCGGAGTATTTTTTTACAGTCTTGTGCGGTCAAGGTGAATTACGGGAAAAGTAGCGGTCACTTTTGGTTCGTAACACACAAGGCCCCGCCACTCGATTGTCTCGTCACGAGCGGCCCCAGACCTGTTTCTGCCGACACCGTTCCCTCCACCACGCCATGTTTCTCGCCCACTGGGTCCACGACCTAAGTCCATTTCTGTATCAGTTTTCGGATACAATCGGCATTCGCTTCTACGGTCTCGCCTACCTGCTCGGCTTCGTCGGCGGTGCCTGGATGCTCAGCGCCTACTCCCGCTCCGGGCGCTCAAGATTGTCGAAAGACGACGTCCCTGACCTGATTGTCGCCATCGTCATCGGCGTCATGGTGGGCGGACGCCTCGGAAGTTTTTTCCTCTACGACGGCTGGCGCTCCTTGAGTGAAGACCCGTTTGCGTTGCTCCGGGTGTGGGAGGGCGGCATGGCCAGCCACGGCGGTTTTGTCGGCGTTGCCCTCGCGATGCTCTGGTTCGCGCGGAGCCGCCGCCAGCCGTTCCTGCACATCTCGGACTTGATCGTATCGGTCGCCCCCTTGGGACTCATGCTGGGACGCATCGCCAACTTCATCAACGGAGAGTTGTGGGGTAAGGTCAGCCAAGTCCCGTGGGCCGTCATCTTCCCGGACAGCGCGCCCGGCATGCCCGTCTCAATGATTGATCCGCGCCACCCGTCACAGCTCTATGCTGCCGCGCTCGAGGGAGCAGTTCTGCTCGTGTTTATGCAGTGGCGCTTTTGGCGCACGGACGTCGTTCAACGCCAACCGGGCCGCCTGGCTGGCGAGTTTCTGATCGGCTACGCCCTCATGCGCATGATCAGCGAGGTGTTCCGCGAACCGGATGTCGGCATCGATCTCATCTTCGGTCTCAGCCGCGGAACATTCTACTCCTTTTTCCTGATCTTCGCCGGCGTGGTTGTGATATGGCGCGCGTCGTCAGCCGGATGGTCCGGTGCGCCTCCGCCCACGAAGGGTTAAACCAACGACCGCAGCCGCACGCCCTCGCCCAACAACGCGCTCCGCAACGCGCGAGCGAACCCCACCGCCTCCGGCCCGTCGCCGTGCAGGCACACGGTATCCGCAATAACCACAAGGTCCGCGCCGTCGGTCGCGCGCAAGCNNCGTGGTGTCAGCGAGCCGTCCGCTTGATACGTGCGGTCCGCGAAAACCTCCGCCACCACGCGCAGTCCTCGGGCCCCCGCGACCTTGAGTCCGACGCTTCCGGCCAGCCCATACAGCCAAAGGTTCGAATCCACGCCCGCGACGGCTTCCGCCACAGCGTCCGCAATCACCGCGTCGCGTGCCACCATGTTATAAAGCGCGCCGTGCGGCTTCACGTAGGTCACCGACGCGCCTTCGGTCGCCGCGATCCGGCACAACGCCTCCACCTGCCCCCGCACCAGCGCTACGATCTCGTTCGGCCCGAGCGCCAGTTCCCGTCGCCCAAAACCATCGCGGTCAGCGAAACCCGGATGCGCCCCGACCGCCACCCCGTGGATCCGCGCAAGTCGCACCGTTGCCTTCATCGTGGCCGCGTCGCCCGCGTGCGCGCCGCAAGCGATGTTGGCCGAAGTGATCAACGGCATCAACGCCTCGTCGTGTTTGGCGCCTTCTCCGAGGTCGCAGTTCAAATCGATTGTCAGGGGCAGCTTCGTTTTCATCGTCATCTTCAGGTCAAGCGTAACTTCGCTCGCAGCCCTACAGCCAACCAAGCGAGGTCCTGTTCTTGCTTCAGGTAAAGCGACTGAGCCTCGGCGACGTTCACCTCCGCGAAGCGCACCGAGTCGCCCGCTCTCGCCTGCGCCAGCAGCGGTAGATCAACCGAGATTACGTGCCCAACTTTTGGATACCCTCCGATCGTCTGGCGGTCCGCCATCAGCACGATCGGATTGCCGTCGGAGGGCACCTGCACTGACCCAAATCCCACGCCTTCGGACGCCATCTCGTGCGCCTCGTCGAGCCGCAACGCCACTCCCTCCAGACGCAGCCCCATACGATCCGACCTCGGAGTGACACGGAAAGGCGTCGTTAAAAAAGCGCGACGACTCTCCGCCGCAAACCACGCCCACTGCAGCCCGCGAACAAAACGAACGGTCACCTCCCCCGCGGGCGCGGTCGAAAACTCCGCCGACGCGCTCCAATCCGTTCTTGTTTCAAGTCCGCCTGCGCGAGCCGCAAGCCGATCACCGACCTGCAACGCGCGTCCGTTCAAACCGCCGAGGCCCGCGCGCACCAGCGTGCCAGCGCCGCCGAGCACACGAGCGACGTCGAAACCGCCCTGAATCGCAAGATATACACACGCACCTCGGACCAGTTGTGCTAGCGAAACGACCTGTCCCGCCTCCACCCGCAGGGGACGTAGTCTGGCAACTCCACCAACCTCGGCTCCGGTGACGGCGATCCAGGTATTTTTCAAAAACTTCAGCTCCGGCCCCGTGCCGATCGCCTCCAACAACGGCGCGTCGGGAGGGTTACCGAGCAGCAGGTTCGCCACCCGCGCGGCGCGTTGGTCCATGGCTCCCCCGACCGAAACACCGAGGTGCTGGAACCCCGTTCGACCGAGATCTTGAACGGTGGTCAACGCGCCCGCCTTGAGCACTTCCACCGTCGCCGCATGTCGGGCGATTTTAGCCGGCGCGGGCGCCGCCACTGCCTCCTCGAAGCGCGCGCCCTCCGACTCCGAAACCGCGATAAATTTCACGGTGTCGCCGGCCCTCAACAACGTCGGTTCCGCCTCGTTTTCGGTCCGAAAAAGTCGCAGTGGAGTCCGCCCGATGATCGCCCATCCTCCAGGTGTCTCGACCGAGTATATACCCGATTGTCCGCCTCCGATCCCCACGCTACCGGGCGGCACCCGCAAACGCGGAGTGGCTTTGCGCGGCGTGGCCAAGCGCGCCGGCAACCCCAACAGATACGGAAAACCCGGCGAAAAGCCGAGAGCCGCCACTCGATAACGAGCCCCCGCGTGCGTCCGAATCACATCGGCGACGGTCATTCGGGCATGCGCGGCCACGGCCGGCAAATCCGGCCCGTGGGCTCCACCATACGACACAGGCACCACCACCTCGCGCGCGGCTGCCGCGCCTCGCGCACCGAGGGGAGCCTTTGCCACCGCTTCTATCCAAACAACTATCCGGTCCCACGGAGCCCCACTGCCGCCGCCAGCGGCCACTTTTGCCGGATCATAGTGCACCGTGATCGTGCTAAAGGAGGGCACGATATCCGTCACCCCATCGAGCGGAGCCACGTTCAGCGCCCACGCCAGTCGAGCCACCGTATCCAGCGATGCATTACGGTTGCCGGTCCCAAGCGTCACCAAAACGGCGCAGTCCCCAAGCGGGTTCAATTGCATATGTCGCGCACTGTGGTCATCCCTCGACCAACCACAAGGCTAGCCGCACCCCAGGCTCTAGCCGGCATCTCGCTCCAGCTAATGGCCCCCAGCGGGCCTCTGATAACTGGTCGGATTGGGTTGCAGTTTTCTTCCTAATCCCGGAAGTGTCACGGCTCATGCCGTCTCGACACGCCCTTATCCTCGTGGCCACCACTGCGCTCCTCGCCTTCTCCGGGTGCCGCGAGGCCAAAATCACCAGCTACCGCGTGCCCAAGGAAGCGCCGCCTCCCGCCGCAGTCAACGCCGCCTCTCTCGATCCTCATTCGGATCCGCATGCCGGTCTCGGCATCCCGCCCGTCAACAGCGGCTCGATGCCCGTTGCGTCTGGCCCAGTCGACATGGCGTCGACTCCCGTTCCCACCGCCACCGGCGACGCCCTCGTCTGGACCGCCCCTGAACATTGGCAATCACGCCCCGCCTCCCCCATGCGCAAGGCCACTCTCATCATCCCGGGTGATGCCGAAGGCCAGCAGGCCGAACTGGCCATCACCGCGTTTCCGGGCGACGTCGGCGGGAATCTCGCCAACGTGAACCGCTGGCGCCAGCAACTGCAGCTCGCCCCCATCGGCGCGTCGGAACTCCGCGCGACCCTCACGCACGTCCATGCGGGAGATCTCCACATCGATATCGCCGAACTCCTCGGCCCGGCCCCGACCGACGGCACACTCCGCCAACGCGTCCTCGGCGCGATCGTGCCCTTCAACGGCGCCACTTGGTTCTTTAAGCTCACCGGCCCCGACGCCCTCGTCGCCCGCGAGAAAAACGCGTTCTACGCCTTCGTCCAAACCATCCGACCCGCCCGCTAAGCCATGCGCGACATCTGGGATTCCTTCGTCCAGTTCTTCACATCGCTCCGCGTCACGGTGGTGCTGCTCGCGCTGTCGATCGTCCTGATCTTCGTCGCGACGCTCGACCAGGTGAACCTCGGTATTTGGGCCGTGCAGGAGAAATATTTCCAGACGTTCTTCGTCTTTTGGAACGTCAAGGGTTTCCCGGTCCCCGTTTTCCCTGGCGGCTACTTCATCGGCGGTCTCCTCCTCATTAACCTGATAGCTTCGCACATCTATCATTTCCGCTTCGCGTGGAAAAAATCAGGCATCCTCCTCACTCACGCCGGCCTCATTATTCTTCTCGTGGGCGAACTCCTTACCGGCCTCTGGCAGGAGGACTACCAACTGCGCCTCGATGAGGGACAAACGCGCAACTACTCCGAAAGCTACCGCGAGAACGAACTCGCGATCATCGACGCCACCGACCCCGACTGGGACCAGGTTGTCGCCATCCCCGAAAAACACCTGCGCGACCACCGCGACCCCATTCAGCACGAGCGCCTGCCGTTCCGTGTCGCCGTGCGAGCCTACTATCCGAACGCCGCAGTCGAGGCGCGCCAAGAGAGCGCGACCAGCCCCGCGCCCGCCAACCGCGACATCGGCGCACGCCTCACGATCATCCCGCTCGCGATGACCTACAAACCCAACGAGCGCAATCTGCCCGCCGCCGTCATCGAGTTGCTCGGCCCGGGCAACGCATCCTTAGGCACATGGGTTATTTCAACCATGCTCGTGCAACCGCAGACCTTCGACTATGCCGGTCGCACCTGGCGTCTCGCGCTGCGTTTCGAGCGCGCCTACAAACCCTATTCGCTCACGCTGCTAAAGTTCTCCCACGACCGCTACATCGGCACTGAGATTCCCAAGAACTTCTCCAGCGACGTGCGCCTCCAAAGCGACGATGGCACCACCGACCGCGAGGTGCGCATCTATATGAACAACCCGCTGCGCTATGACGGCATGACGTTCTACCAAGCCGGCTTTGACAATAACGACACCACCACGGTCCTCCAGGTCGTGAAGAACCCCAGTTGGATACTCCCCTATATCGCCTGCATCATGATGGGCGTCGGGCTCACCATCCAATTCTGCATGCACCTCTTCGCCTTCGTCGCCAAGCGCCGCCGCACCGCCTGACCGCCATGAAACGCTACATCCCGCTCATCGTTCTTTTCCTCGGCGCGCTCTACCTCGTCAGCCCGCTGTTTCAACGCAGCAAGTCCGACTACAACGTCGAGGACTTCGGCCGCATTCCCGTCGTTGCCAACGGTCGCACCAAGCCGCTCGACAGCGTCGCGCGCAACAGCCTGTTGCTGTTACAAGGTCGCCAGCGCGTCGTCACGCCCGACGGCGTCCGGCTCTCGCCCAACGAGTGGCTGCTCGACGTGTTCTTCCGCCCCGAACTGGCCGACACCTACCAACACTTCGAGATCGTTCATCCCAACGTCCTCGACTTCCTCGAGCTCACGCCCGAGGGCGGCGACGGCAAAAAGCGATTCTCCTACCTCCAAATCGTCCCGAAGCTCGAGGAACTCGACCGCCAGTCCGAGCTGGCCATCGGCGTCGAAGCCCCGGTTCGCACCGCCTACCAGCGCGCCGTGCTCAACCTCCGCAGCCACGTCATCCTGTATCAACAACTCAAGCACAGCCTGATCGCTCCCGACGGCTCCGACTTTCTTGGCGACCTACTCCGCCTTCAGGACAACCTGGACGCTGCCGTCGCCGCCGTGCGCAATCGCGAGGCGGGCAACGAGGCCGACCCTGAGCTCGTCCGCTTTACCATGACGATGGGATCGAAATTCCTTCGTATGGACCAGATTGGCAACTTGCTCGTGGTCCCGCCTCCGCCCGGAGGCCCGGAAGACTCGTGGCACAAAGCCGGCCATGCGCTCCTCGGCACGTTCCAGCACGGCTCGGTCAACGTGCACGCGCTCACCTTCGCCGGCCTTCAACACACCTGGAAATCCCAGAACCCCGAACAGTTTAACACGCTCATCGAAAAGCACCGCGCCGAGTGGGCGCGCAACTACTCGTCGATCATCACAAAGACCGACGCGGAAACACGCTTTAACCAAGCCTCGGTCTTCGGGCGCACCACGATGTCGCTCTACGTGCTCGCGTTTCTCATCGCCGCCTTCTCGTGGCTCAAGTGGCCTGAGCCGCTTCAGCGGTCGGCGTATTATCTGATCCTGCTCGCCTTCATCGCCACAACCATCGGCATCGCCACGCGCATGTGGCTCGAAGGCCGCCCGCCCGTCACCAACCTCTATTCGTCGGCGTTGTTCGTCGGCTGGGGTAGTGTAGGCCTCTGTCTTATTCTCGAGAAAATCTTCCGCAACGGCATCGGCAGCGTCGCCGCAGGGCTTACCGGTTTTTGCACGCTGCTGATCGCGCACCACCTTTCCCTTAGCGGGGACACGCTCGAAATGATGCGCGCCGTGCTCGACTCCAACTTCTGGTTGGCGACGCACGTCATCGTCATCACGATCGGCTACTCCGCCACCTACCTCGCGGGTTTCCTCGGGCTCATCTATGTGTGTCGCGGCGTGTTCACGCGTTCGATGGACAAACCCACCGCCGACGCCCTCAACCGCATGGTTTACGGTATCATTTGTTTCGCGACGCTCTTCAGCCTCGTCGGCACGATCCTTGGCGGCATTTGGGCCGATCAATCGTGGGGTCGCTTCTGGGGATGGGACCCGAAGGAAAATGGAGCTCTTATCATCGTTATATGGAACGCCATCATCCTCCATTGCCGCTGGGGCGGAATTGCCCGCACCCGTGGCATCATGGCCATGGCCATTTTCGGCAACATCGTGACGAGCTGGAGCTGGTTCGGCACGAACATGCTTGGCGTCGGCCTGCACAGCTACGGCTTCATGGACCAGGCGTTCGTCGCCTTGGTATCCTTTGTTGCCACGCAACTCGTCTTCATCGCTCTCGCTTACGTGCCCGCGGAAAAGTGGCGTAGTGCTGCGGCCCTCAAGCGCTGATCATCACCAACCCAACAAAAAGCGCCCGACGCACACCGGCCAAAAGGCAGGTAGCATCAGGCGCTTTTTCGTTTCAGCTTACCGCGCGTTCTTCTTCTCGCGCTTGGCGGCCTTTTTTTCGGCCGGCGTCTTGGACGGCTGTTTCTTGGTTTCTTTTTTGGAGTTCTGTGTCTTGGCCATAATAGTGGGCGTCGAGGTGAATGGAGTGGTGCGCGGACGTAAAAAAGGCGCGCGGTCGATCCGCGCGCCAGTGGGCTTACTTTTTCTTGAGCGCGGCAGCCTTGGCCTTGGTGGCTTGCTGCGACGTGATTAGCGCCTGCTTTTTGTTATCGGAAGCACTGGCCTTGGCCTGTTTTTGTGAGGCCTGCTTCTGCGTGGATTTCGGGGACCGGTCGCCCATGGTGGGAGTGTTTAATTAAACTACGTTTATCTCATCGCCGGGATGGATGTTTCCCCGGCGACGTGAACCGTTGTCCGCTAAAAATTCTCAACAAGCGAGCGCCATCATCAACGGCGCGGACCGGCTTGCGATACGCCGCTTATCAACCTCAGGGCGTCACCAAGCTGCTCGCCCGCGCGAAGGCGGCTTGCAGGCGATCCCACGCCAGCCCCACCCGATCACGCCGTTCATCCCAATTGGCCGACGTCGCCTTCGCGAGCTCGGTGGAATTGGACTGCAAAAATATGCGTGCATCATCCAGCCGCTTCATCTCGCTGTCCCACGCGTTGGGGTCACCCGTGAAACTCGGTCGTTTCGCCTTTAGCGCTTCGATAGATTTTTCCATCTGCGTTTCGATTAGGCGCAGGCCCCCGGTAAACTCCGAACGTTGGGCAAACGTATAACCGCGGATCTGCTCCCAAGTTTGCTCGGAAGCGGTCTTCACGGAGATCGTCCCCGAAACATTGGAGTCCGCAGGTGGAATCACCGGAGCCACCGGATCCGGAGGGGGCGGCATCGGTGCGGAGGGCGGACCGGAAGGCCCGGACGGCGGAGTCCCCGGCCGCGTGTCCGCCGGCGTGGTCGTGCTCCGGCTCGTGTTCATGGTTTGAGTGATCGCGCTGCCGCACACAAAAAGAGCTGCGGTCACGAGAGAAAACAGGCGTGGAGTCATCATGGTTATAGAAACGCGCGGCGCGCGTCCTTTCTTAAGTGCGATAATAATCACTCACGCCCCCATCGGCCATCAGGTGAAAAGCCTCACGGTGAATCCGGCGTAAGCTTGATTGTCGCCCGGTCGTTACCCGTAACCGTCTCACGTCTTGCCGAAAGCGTGGCTTCATCGTAACCACAGAATCTTTTCATCCCGTCCTCCATCCCCGTCCTCGCTTGTCGTTGTTCACTGCGGCCTCATAACCGCTCCCCTTTAACTCTATGTCCAACTGGTCCCGCTTCAAAAAACACCACTACCAGAACTCCGAGCTCGGCCTCGCGCTCGACATCAGCCGCATCCCGTTTCCGGATGATTTCCTCGCCGGAAAAGAAGCCGCGCTCCAACAAGCCTACGCCGACATGGCCGCCCTCGAAAAAGGCGCCATCGCCAATCCCGACGAGAACCGCATGGTCGGCCATTACTGGCTCCGCGCGCCGCACCTCGCCCCAAACGCCGCGCTGACCAAGGAAATTTCCGACACGCTCGCCGCCATCAAAGCGTTCACCGCTGACGTGCACGCCGGCAAAATCCTCGGCTCCACCGGCAAACGCTTCACCCAGCTCCTCGTGATCGGCATCGGCGGCTCCGCCCTCGGCCCGCAATTCGTCAACCACGCCCTCGGCCAGCCCGCCGCGGACAAGTTGACCGTCTCCTTCTTCGACAACACCGACCCCGACGGCATCGACTACGTGCTCGCCGCCCTCGCCGGAAAGCTCCCCGAGACTCTCGCCGTCGTCATCTCCAAGTCCGGCGGCACCGCCGAGACGCGCAACGGCCAACTTGAAGCCGCCGCCGCCTTTAAGGCAGCCGGTCTCGACTACGCCCGCCACTTCGTCGCTGTCACCGGCGCCGGATCCAAGCTCGAACAAACCGCCATCAACGAAAAATGGCTCGCCCGTTTCCCCATGTGGGACTGGGTCGGGGGCCGCACCAGCGAACTCTCCGCCGTCGGCCTGCTCCCTGCCGCGCTTCAGGGCATCGACATCCAAGCGATCCTCGACGGCGCCGCCGCGATGGACCTCGTCACGCGCTCCACCAACACCGCCGAAAATCCCGCCGCGTTGCTCGCGCTCATGTGGTTCTTTGCCACCGACGGCAAAGGCACCAAGGACATGGTCGTCCTCCCATACAAAGACCGCCTGCTCCTTTTCTCCCGCTACCTGCAGCAACTCGTCATGGAATCGCTCGGCAAGGAATTCGACTTGAAGGGCAATGTCGTCAACCAAGGCATCGCCGTTTACGGCAACAAAGGCTCGACCGACCAACACGCCTACGTGCAACAGCTCCGCGAAGGCGTGAACAACTTCTTCGTCACCTTCATTGAGGTTCTGAAGGACCGCGACGGCGCCTCCTTTGACGTCGAACCCGGCGTCACCACCGGCGACTTCCTCCAAGGATTCTACCTGGGCACCCGCGACGCGCTTTCCGAAAAAGATCGTTCCTCGATCAGCATCACGGTGGCCGACGTTTCCCCGCGCACCCTCGGGATTTTGATCGCCCTCTACGAACGCGTGGTCGGCCTCTACGCATCCCTCGTTGGCATCAACGCCTATCATCAGCCCGGTGTTGAAGCAGGCAAGAAGGCCGCCGGTGCGGTCATCGCCCTCAAACTCCAGATCACCGAGAAACTGAGGGCCTCCGCCAACCAAACCTTCACCGCCGAAGCCTTGGCCACGGCATTGGGCTCGCCCGAAAAAACCGAGCTTGTCTTTAAGGTCCTCGAACACCTCGCCGCCAACGGCATCGTCAAAAAATCCGCCAAAACGCCTTGGTTCGATTCGATCTACTCCGCCTAACGCTCCGCCCGACCCGCCGATCGGTTTCGCAACCATCGGCAGAAGCGGCCCCCACCGCCCGCGCATGTTATTCATGCGCGGGCGGCTTTTTAGGGAAACTTTTCCCTTTTCAAGCGGGTCAGCGCTGCTGACACTCAACTTTCTCTTCCCCTTATGAAATCCCTTACCCTGGTCCTGTGTGTGATCGCGATTCTTGGAGCCGCCGCTTCGACGTATTTCTACATCGATATCGGCAACAAGAAAGAAGAGCTCCAAGCTCAAGTTGCCACCACTGAGACGCGCGCCAACGACCTCCAAAACCGCCTCACCGAAGCCTCCGCGCAAAGCGAGGCCCTGCAACGCCGCCTCGCCACCCTCGATGGCGACCTCGGCGATGCCAAGTCCAAGGCGACGTCGTCCGAGACGCGCAACACCCAGCTCACGCGCGACATTGCGCAGCTAAACAACCAACTCACTGCCAAGAACGACGCCGAGCAGGCCTTGAACCGCGAGATCAGCTCCCTCAAGCGCGAACTGGCCCAATCCAAACTGGCCGCCTCCGCCGGCTCCCCCGAGGAAATCGAAGGCTACAAACAAAACATCGCGACCCTCCAGGCCCGCGTAAACGAACTCGAGTCCACTCGCGGCAGCACCGGCAGCACCGTCGCCTCCATGGGCAACACGAGCGC
>DFYA01000266.1:0-6248 GCA_002382525.1 Opitutaceae bacterium UBA4094 | reverse complement strand
GCGTCGGCCACGCTGCGCGGAGGTCTCAATCGCGGTGACAACGCCGTTCTCGCCCAATAATCCACGTCTATGGTCCGCCTAAAAAAACCGCTCCTAGTTGCGCTCGCTCTCGTCGGCGTCTCGCTCACCTTCACCGGTTGCACTTCCAAGACCGAGGCGGACAGCACCATTCCGTGGAGCCGTCCCGCCAGTTGGGAAGGCGGCATTCCGGGCATGGGCGGCATGGGCTCCCCAGGCTCCGGATACTGATCCCGCTCCTCTTCAAAATCCGGCCTCGCGAAGGCCGGATTTTTTTGTGCCTTTTGACTGCTACATGGCCGAACCCTCCGTCAACGCCTCCCTCACGCCGCAGCCCGGTCACCTCTACGTTGTCGCGACTCCCATCGGAAACCTAGCAGATCTTACCGAACGCGCACGCTCCATCCTCGGCTCCGTCGACCTCGTCGCCTGCGAAGACACGCGCAGCACAGGATCCCTTCTCACTCGCTACGGTTTGCGCCGTGACCTCGTCGCCTACCACGACCACAACGAAACCGAAGTCGCCGAGAAACTCGCCGAGCAGATCGCCGCCGGCAAATCCGTCGCGGTTGTCTCCGACGCCGGCACGCCCGCGATCAGCGACCCCGGCTTCCGCATCGTGCGCGCCTGCCGCCGCCGCGGCCTGCCCGTCGTTCCCGTCCCCGGCGCCTGCGCCGTCGCCGCAGTGCTCAGCGCGAGCGGACTTCCCACCAACGGATTTCTTTTCGCCGGTTTCCTGATCGCGAAGACCTCCGCGCGCACCGCGTTTTTAGAGAAATACCGCGACTTCGAATTCACCCTCGCGCTTTACGAAAGCTGCCACCGCATCGACAAATTTGCCGAAGAGATCGTCGCCACCCTCGGCCCCGACCGCGTCGTCTGCATCGCTCGGGAAGTCACCAAGCTCCACGAAACGTTTCTCGTAGGCCGCGCCTCCGAGGTCCGCGACCGCCTCTTGAAGGGCAGCCTCAAAGGCGAATTTGTCGTCCTCATCGCCCCCACCGACTTTGTGCTCTAGTTGCCCACGGAACACACGGAATACACAGAAGAATCCAGTCACTCCGGCTTTCGTGTGTTGGTGTGTTTCGTGATAAATAAATCCGATTCTCCGCCTCCGATTTCTTCCGTGTATTCTGTGTGTTCCGTGGGCCAAAAATCCGCCCCTTTCCTTTCCTTTCCTTTCCTCTGGTTCACATGTTTCGTGATCCCATGTCCGCCCCCGTCGTCGCCGTCATCGATATCGGCTCCAACTCCATCAAGATCCTCATCGCCACCCGCGACGCCGAGGGTCGGATCTTTTCCCTCAAAACCCATACCATCGATGCCCGTATCAGCGCCGGCATTAGCCAAACCGTCCCGCGCCTGAGCGAGGAGGGCATCACGCGCGGCCTCTCCGCGATACAGGACCTCCTGTCTATCGCCGCTCCGTTTTCTCCGACCACGACCGTGCTCGTCGCCACAAGCGCGGTGCGAGACGCTGCCAACGGCTCCGAATTCCGCGAGCGCGTGGCCGTCACCACCGGCTACACAATTCGTATTCTCACAGGTGACGAAGAGGCTGAACTCATCGGACGCGGACTCACCTGCGACCCCGCCCTCGCCCACCTGCGAAACTTCTACGTCTTCGATCTCGGAGGCGGCAGCCTCGAATGCCTCGCGTTCCGTGATCGTCGGATCGAACAAGAGCTCAGCCTCAAACTCGGCTGCGTGCGTATGACCGAGAAATTCATCCCCGACCCGAATGCCCCCTTAAAAAACGAAGAATGCACAGCGCTCGCGCTGCATGTGCGCGACGCCATCAAGAACTCGGGCTTTCGCTTCAGCCTCCGGGACGCTGAGGCTGTTTTCACCGGCGGCACTATGACAAGCGTCCGCGCAATAAAAGGAGCGCTCCACGGAGTGCGAATGGAAGACACTCCCCCGTTTGTATCCGTTTCTACGTTACACGAACTGCTCGACGAAGTCGGAGCTCTGGCGCTCGACGAACGCAAACAGCTTCCCGGCATGCCCGCCGCCCGTGCCGACGTTTTTCCCGCCGCCTTGGTCACTGCGGTGACGGTGGCCGAATTCGGCCTCTTCGAGCGTTTCCATCATTCACTCTACAACTTGCGCTGGGGATTGGCCGCGCAAGCGCTTGCCGAGTAGACGCAGCATCCCTCCGCGTTTCCATATCCAACGCGGCGCGAAGTCGCGTTTACTTCACCGCCTCACTTCGGCCCCAACGGGCTCCGCAGCCCGCGCTTGATCTTCGTCGCGACCGGTTTTTCCAGTTTCCGCAGCGCCTTCATCAGCTTCTCAAAATCCTTCGGCAACGGCGCGCGCAGATCGAGCACCTTGCCCGTGATCGGATGCGTCACCACCAGGTGCTCGGCATGCAACATCATGCGCTCAGGTTGTGCGGGCAGGCGCGGGCTTTCTTTCCACCCGTAAATCACATCGCCGAGCAAGATATGGCCGAGCGACTTCATGTGAACGCGTATTTGATGTGTGCGTCCCGTGTGAATCGTGCACCGAATCAGCGAAGCGAGATTGCCTCCAAACACCTCCACGCGCTCCCAGTCCGTGTGCGCATCCCGTCCGCCCGGCCCCTCGACGATCGCCATCTTGTGACGCTGCGTGGGATTGCGACCGATGGGCTTGCGGACGCTTCCGCTCAAAAGCGAGGGCACGCCATCGACCAGCGCGACGTATTCCTTGTGCGACGTGCGCGCGGCGAATTGCTCCGAGATCCCGCGATGCGCCGCGTCGGTTTTCGCCACGAGCATCACCCCCGACGTGTCGCGGTCCAGCCGATGCACGATGCCCGGACGCTCCACGCCGCCGATACCACTCAACTCGCCCTCGCAATGCGAGAGCAACGCGTGAACCAGCGTGTCGTCGCCCGTCCCCGCACCGGGATGCACCACCATGCCCGCAGCCTTGTTGATCGCGAGCAGGTGCTTGTCTTCGAAAATGACATCAATCGGGATATCGACCGCCTTGAGCTCCGTCGCCTTCACCTCGGGGAACGTGAAGTGCAACTCGTCGCCCCCCACCACGTCGGCACTGCGATCCAGCGTCTTTCCGTTGCGCGTGACCAGCCCCGCATCGAGCGCCCGTTGAAACGCCACCCGGCTGTGCTCGGGAAACGCGGTCGCCAGCACTTTGTCGGCACGCGCGCGCGAGGAGCCAAGAGGAACGGTGTAGCTTATCGGCATAAAAAGCGGACGAACGTCAGTCACTTTTCCCCGCAAAGCGATCTATCTCCGCAACCATCGCGTCACGCACCGCAGCCGGCACATCCGCGACCTCCCAGCCGTTACGCACCAAGCGGGTCAACTCGGCCCGCGTAAACCCCGCGTCGGCCAACGCGGCATACTCGTCGACCAACGTGTTGGCGAACACCAGCGGGTCGTCGGTGCTGATTGTGCAGCGCACACCGGCCTTCATCAGCGCGCGCAACGGATGCTCCGCCATCGACCGCGCTACTTGCAGCTTTACGTTGCTCAGCGGACACACGTCAAAGGTCACGCCGCGTTCCGCCGCCAGTTCAACGACCGCCGGATCTTCGATTGCGCGCACGCCATGTTGGATGCGTGTCGCGCCGAGATCTTCGATAGCCTCGCGCACACGCTGCGCACCGTCGAACTCGCCGGCGTGCGCCTTGGTGATTTTGCCCTCGGATCGCAACCGCGCCCACACGCGCGCGAGCCACGGTTCCGTGGGCAGGGTTTCAAGTCCGTGCACATCGACGCCCGCCAGCTCGTCCCAGTTGCCGAGGTCGTCGATCACATCCCGCATCGCGTCGCGGTAATCCGTGCGCGCCATCCCGGCGAAGATCCGAACTTCAAGCCCGGGCGGCACCGCAGAACGAATCGCCGCGACGATTTCCTGGCCGGGCGTGTTGATGAAGCCGCACACCGGCAGGTGAAACGAGGTCTCTACATAGCGAACGTTTTGGGCGACATGTTTGGCGAAGATCGCCTTCGCCGCCTCGTGGTAACGTTCCGCCGAGACAAACCACGGCAGCGCATGCCCGAGCAGGATCTCGTCGAACTTGACGAAGTTCGGATAACGAAAGTCGGCGGCGTGAAAGTAAGGATTTTCCGGATACAGCTCCGGTTTCCACGCACGCAACAACTCGTAGGGCAGCGCGCCCTCAATGTGCAGATGCGTCTCGGTCTTCGGCAGGGACCGGATGTAGCTATCGAAACTCATGTGCCCACGGAATACACGGAACACATCGAAAACGGAGCTCTGATTTCCGTGGATTCAGTGTGTTCCGTGGCGGAAATTCAGCTCTTCGTTTTCCCGAGCAAGTAATCCGGGTTCAACTTGTGCAGCGATTTCGGCACGAAGATGCCATCCTTGCGGATAAGTTTTCCGTCGAACCAGACCTCGCCGCCGCCCCACTCCGGGCGCTGGATATTGACCATGTCCCAGTGCACCTGGCTCTTGTTGCCGTTGCCCACGCCTTCGTAGGCCTGACCGGGCGTGAAGTGAAACGAACCGGCGATCTTCTCGTCGAAGAGGATGTCGCGCATCGGTTCGAGAATGTGCGGGTTGAACCCGAGCGCGAATTCGCCGATGTAGCGCGAGCCCGAGTCGCTGTCCAAAATCTCGTTAAGGCGCTTCGTGTTGTTCGCGGTGGCTTCGACGATTTTGCCCTTCTTGAAAACGAGGCGGATGTTGTCGAACGAGGTGCCGAGGTAGACCGTCGGCGCGTTGTAGGAAATCACGCCTTCTACGCTGTCTTTCACCGGACAAGAAAATACCTCGCCATCGGGAATGTTGCGTCGGCCGCCGCAGGTCTGCGAACCGATGCCCTTGATCGAGAAACGCAGGTCGGTGCCGGGGCCGGTGATGTGGACTCGGTCTGTCTTGTCCATGAGCGATTTGAGCGCGTTCATGCCAGGAATCATCCGCGCATAGTCGAGCGTGCAGACTTTGAAATAAAAGTCCTCGAAGGCTTCCGTGCTGAGCCCCGCCTGCTGGGCCATCGCCGATGTCGGCCAACGAAGAACGACCCACTTGGTCTTGTTCACACGGTGATCGAGCACAGGCTTCATGATCTTCGAGACCAACTGAACCCGTGCGGCAGGGATATCGGAATTCTCGAAGATATTCTCCGAGCCGCGGAGCGCGATGTAGGCGTCCATCTTCTGCATACGGGCGTATTCAACTTCTGCATACGGCGCGTATTGCGCCTCCTCGGCCCCGAGCATCAGCTCGCGAGCGACGCGCGCGCGGTGCAGGTTGACGTAAGGATGCGCGCCAAGCGCGCGAGTCGCGCGGATCAGCGCGATGACGACTGCCTCCGGCACGTCGAAGGCGTCGATGAGCACGCGTTCTCCTTTTTTGAGTTCGCAGGAAAACCGGGTGAGGCCTTCGGCCAGTTGAATGTAGCGGGGGTCGATGATCATGAGTGGATGGAAAGGGGGTGCGTGGCAGTGTTCCGCGAGCGCTTAAGCGGCCGGGCGCACCGGTGCGTCGTGGAAACAAATGCGTTCAACCGCTTCGTCAAAGTCGGACGCTCCGCGGATGATATCGATTTCGAGCCGCAGATAATAGATCGGCACTGCGCACGGGAGGCCGTCGGGCAGGCGCACCGCGTCCTTCTCCGTGGTCACGATAAATTCCACCTTTTGCTCGATGCCTTCGGTGAAGAGCGAAACAAAGTCCTCGGACGTAAACCGATAGTGGTCGAGAAAGCGGCGCGTGAACTGGATGTGGCCACCAAGGTCGCGAACAAATTTCTCGAAGCTCTCCGGCACGGCGATGCCGCTAAAGGCCCCAACCCTGCGACCGCGCAACCATTCGAGCGGCTGGCGTTCGTCGGTGCCGAAACGTTGGAGATACTGCGGACGGTGCGCGCACTCGATGATGTCCACGCCGGGATTGTGTTTTTGGATCAGCTCCTCGAGTTCCACGTCGCGCACGCCATCGGATTTCGTGAGGAATACGTAACTCGCTCGCTGGAGGTGTTTGATCGGTTCGCGCAAGATACCGCGCGGCAGCAGGTGGCCGTTGCCAAAGGGATTGGTCTTGTCGACGAGGAGCAGGTTGAGCCGGCCCTTGAGCGGGAGGTATTGGAAACCGTCGTCGAGAATGAGCGTGTCGCAGCCGAACTTTTTGATGGCGTAGGTGCCGGCTTTGACGCGGTTTTTATCCACGATCACGAACACGCCGGGAAGGTTGCGCGCCAACATGTAGGGTTCATCGCCGGCCTGCTCGGAATCGAGCAACACGCG
>DFYA01000170.1:1383-10930 GCA_002382525.1 Opitutaceae bacterium UBA4094 | reverse complement strand
TTGAGTTGACGGAGGCGGAGCTGGAGCGGCGGCGAATTGCGGCTGGTATCGCTCTGGTGCCGCAGGATATCGGGATCGGCGACCTGCCTAACGAGAGCGCGTTGGCCGAGGTGGCGGTGTCTTACACGAAAGGGTGTTATCTAGGCCAGGAGGTGATGGCGCGGCTCAAGGCGATGGGCACGGTGCGGCGCAAGCTGGTGCGTGTGCGCGGCGTCGGGCACGGCGTGCCGGCGGTGCCGTGCGCGTTGTTGCAAGGCGAGAAACGCGTGGGCGAGTTGCGCTCGGCGGTGGCGGACGGCGCGGGCGGGTTTGTCGGGCTGGCGATGGTAACGAAATTGGGCCTCGATCCGGGGGCTCTGCTTGCGCCCGAGCCGGGCGGGGTTGGGCTTATCGAACTGGTGGACATTCCGTGAGCATGACCGAACGCGAACAACTCATTCAGCTTTGCACCAAACTCGGCGCGCCCACGGCGGCGGCGGCCGCGACGATGGCGGATCAATTGCTCAAGCGCTGCGAGCAACTCGTCGAGCAGCGAGGAATATCGCGGGTGGAGGCGATGGGTTATCTGTTGCAGCTCGTGACCAAGGGAGCGCAGGGCGAGGCGCCGCCGGGGTTTGAGGGTGTGGCGAAGTAGGCGAGGTGGATGAGGGGGCGATTGTCGCCGCTCGTTTATACAATGAAAGACCGTTGACGGGACGGGGGCGGGAAGGACATTCCCGCAGACTCCCCATGAAGCAGAAAATCGCCGCCCTCTTTCAGCAAATCCACGGTCGTGAGGCGACCGTCATCACGCGTGCGCCCGGGCGCATCGAGTTCATCGGCAACCACACCGACTACAACGGCGGCACGGTTCTGGGCGCGTCGATCGACCGCGGCGTGTGGGTGGCGGTGGCGCCGCGCACGGATGAGAAACGTAATTTTTATAGCGAGTTCACCGGCAAGACGGTGACGCTCGACGCGAGCGTGAGCGCGAAGCAGACCGACGAGGCGAGTTGGATCAATTATCCGCTCGGCGTGATTGCGGCGTTGCCGGCGTTTGGGCTGAAGGCGCCGGACGGATTCGATTACGTGGCGACCTCGGATTTGCCGACGGGCGCGGGGCTTTCGAGCAGCGCGGCGATCGAGCTGGCGTCGGGGTTGGCGTTTCTCGGGCTCACGGGCCAGCAGGCGGATCGCGAGACGCTCGTGAAAATCGGCAAGCACGCGGAGAACAACTTCGTGGGCGTGCCGTGCGGCATTCTCGACCAAGGCGTGTCGGGCTTTGGCAAAGCGGATCACCTCGTGTTTATCGACTGCAAGGGCCCGCGTTTCGACACGGTGCCGCTGACGGGTGACGCGCACTTCTGGATTTTCAATACGCACACGAAACACGCGTTGGTGGACGGACTGTATGCGGCGCGTCACCGCGAGTGCATGGAGGCCGCGAAGACGTTGGGCGTGTCGTTGCTCGTCGAGGCGACGCCCGCGCAGGTGGACGGCGCGAAGGACACGTTGTCGGCCGACGCGTGGAAACGCGCGAAGCACGTCGTTGAGGAAATCGCGCGCGTGGACGCGGCGGTGAAGGCGCTTGAAGCGGGCGATCTCGCGGCGGTCGGCAAGTTGCTCACGGCTTCGCATCGCAGCTCGCAAACCCTGTTTGGCAACAGCACGGAGGAACTCGACTTCCTCGTGGATACGCTGGCGGGCGCGGCGAATGTTTACGGCGCGCGGCTCACGGGCGGCGGCTTTGGCGGCGCGGTGATGGCGCTGACAAATTCGGCGTTCGGCGAAGCGCAGGCCAAGGCGGTAGCGGATGCCTACGAGAAAAAATACGGGGCGGCTCCGGATGTGTTGCACATGCGCACGGGCGCGGGTGCGCAGGTGGCGTGAACTTTATCGGACCCTTCGCTTACGCTCGCGGCTACGGTCGCGGGCGAACGGCGAACATCGCGAGCAAGCTCGCTTCCCACGTCGGGCACGTCGCGCTTACTGGAACATCGCGGCGAGTTCGGCGAAATAGTCGTCCATCCAGGCGTTGAAGTAGAAAAAGTGCATCAGGCCGGCGATGGCCAGCATGGGGCCAAAGGGGACTTGGGCGCCGAAGCCCAGGTCGGTCGGCTCGCCTTCGGCGTTCTCGGTGCGCGGGGTAACCGGGGATTTTTTGCCGCTGAGCTTTTGCCAGATCCACGCGACCGCGATCCAGACCGTTCCCACCACGGCGCCGCCGAAAACGGCGAAGACCGCGCCTTGCCAGCCGGTGAAGGCGCCGATCGCGCCGACGAATTTCACGTCGCCGAAACCCATGGCTTCTTTTTTGAGAAGCGCCTCGGCGACGAGGGCGATCCACAACACGAGCCCGGAACCGACGAGCAGGCCTTGCATCGAGATGATGCCGGACTGGAGCGCGCCGATGAAGAACAGCTCGTCGTATTGGTTGTGTAGTGACGGAACGAATACGGAGAGCACTACGCCGATCACGCCGAGGCCGATCGTGAATTCGTCGGGGATGATCATGTGGTCGAGGTCGATGAAGAGCGCGCAAATGAGGCAGCTCGCGAAAAGCATTCCGCAGAGCGCCTTGGCCGGCGGGAACATCAGCCAGCTCGTGGTGAAGAGCGCGGCGGTGAGGAGCTCGATAAAGGGGTAGCGAAACGAGTAGGGGCGACCGCAGCAGCGGGCTTTGCCGCGCAGGATGAACCAGCTGAAGACGGGGATGTTGTCATACCACTTGATCGGCGCGCCGCAGGCGCAGTGGGAACCGGGGGTGACGATCGATTTTTCCAGCGGCATCCGGTAGATGACCACGTTGAGGAAGCTGCCGACGATCGCGCCGAAGATGCCGGCGAAGACCGGAAAAAACCAAGGGAAGGCGGCGGCGAATTCGGCGTAATCGAAGGTCATGCGGAGGTTTTCATGGCTGAATGAACGGCGGTGCGCATGGCGTCAACGGGCACGACGGCGTCGCTCCAGATTTCGAGGGCGCGCACGCCCTGGTGAACGAGCATGCCGAGGCCATTGGCGGCGGGGAGTCCGAAGGCGCGGGCTTGGGCGAGGAGGGGTGTCTCGGCGGGGTTGTAGATCATGTCGTAAACGCCGGCCGGGCGGGCGCCGGTGGCGAGCGCGGCGAGATCGAGCGGGAGGGGATCGGTGCCTTTGAGGCCGGCGCTGGTGGCGTTGATGACGAGGGCGCCGGGGGGGACGGACCACTCGCTCACGCTCGCAGCTACGTCGGACAGGCCGTGGAGCGGGATGCTGCCGGCCAGCGGGGCGAGTTGGGCGAGGAGGGCGTCGAGGTTGGCGCGGGTGCGGTTGATGATCGTAAGGCTGGCGCAGCGGCGTTGGAGGCACTCGACGGCAGCACCGCGCGCGGCACCGCCCGCGCCGAGAAGGAGGATGTGAGCGCCAGCGAGATCGAAGCCGAGATCTTCGCGGATGGCGGTGGCGAGGCCATAGCCGTCGGTGTTGAAACCATGCCAGCCGGCGGGCGTGCGGCGCAGGGTGTTGACGGCACCGATGGGACGCGCGGCGTCGTCGAGGGTGGCGACACGATCGAAGGCGATGATCTTGTGCGGGACGGTGAGGTTGAGTCCGTGGAAGTTGCGCGCGTGGAGCTTTTCTAGCGCGACGGGCAGGTCTTCGGGGGCGATGTCGAAGCGGACGTATTTCCAAGTGGCAAAGCGCGCGTCGCGTTGCGCCATCTCGGCGAGCGCGGCGTTGTGCATGGGCGGGCTGATCGAGTGCTTGATCGGGTGGCCGAGCACGGCGAGCGCGGTGCCGGCGAAGGACCAGGTGTCGAGATCGGCGAGCGTGTAGATGGGATCGGCGGACATGTCGTTGGCGTTCTTCGCAGCAGAGAGAACGAGAACGAGTAGGAGAACGAGAACGATTACGCGGGACTACGATTGCGCGTGGCGCTCGTGCGTGGACTCGAATTCTTCAACAAAACTCTCGAAGAGTTCGGCGCGGTCGGTGTCGCCGGCCGCAGTGTAGTGGTGCACCAGGTTGCGGCAGCTGCGGCAGAGGACTTCGCGCACGGTGGTGGGGGCGAGGTCGGAGACCTTGGGCGCGATGGGGCCGGCTTTGACGAAGGCGAACACCTCCTCGGGCGAGCGGAAGGCACCTTGCTCAAACGGATCGATGAAGAGCGGCGCGTCTTCGAGGTAACAGCCGATCATGAAGTGGCCAGGAATGGCGACGGGTTCGAGGTCGATGCCGAGGCGATGCGCGACGAGCAGGTAGACAATGCTAAGCGAGAGCGGGATGCCTTTGCGGCGTTCGAGGACGACGGGCAGGAAGCTGTTGAGCGGGTCGGTGTAGTGCTCAAGGTTGCCGCGAAAGCCGTTTTCGTGAAACAGCACGCGGTTCATGATGCGGCACTTCTCGCGCACGGAGAGCGGCTCGGCAATGAGTTCGCGGCAACGTGCGGCGAGGTCGTCGAGGCGTTGGCAACTCAGGCCGATGTCGGTGTCGGGAAACACCGTGCGCGCGAGCAGCAGCGCGCCCGTTTCGAGTTCGTAGTTGAGCGAACGAATGAAGTCGCGGAATTCGGAAACGGGGTCGGTGAATTTGAGCTCTTCGAGGTAGCCGCGCGCATGGGTCGCGAGGAGCCGGCTGCCGCCGTTGGCAAGACCTTCGAGGAAAAGGCGCGCGGGCTGGCCTTGAGCGGAAAAGTGAGCGAGCAGGGCCTTGCGAACGACGGGGCTGGGGTCGTCGAGCAACGCCAGCACTGCTTCGCGTGAGCCGAGGCTGGGGTGAGCGTTTTCCACGTGCGAAATCCAAGGCGGTTTTGCTTGGGTGGCAAACGGGAAAGCGGCGCGGCGGACAGCTGCAAATCGCGCGCAGGCGCCATCCGGAATCGCGAGCAAGGTCGCTTCCCACGACGGAGCGAGGAGGGGACGCGGACGAAGCGGAGATCGTCCCTCCCTTATCGTGTGCCGTAGAGCGCGGTGCCGACGCGGACTTGGGTGCTGCCGGCGAGGATGGCGGCTTCAAGGTCGCCGCTCATGCCCATCGAGAGTTCGCGCAGTGGCACGCCGAAGCGCGCGGCCAAATCGTCGCGGAGTTCGCGCAACGCGGCGAAGGTGCGCGCGGCGACGGCGGGGTCGTCGGACAAGGGGGCGATTGTCATGAAACCGTCGATACGCAGATGCGGTTTGGTCAACGCGTGCTCGAGCAGGCGCGGGGCGTCTTCGATCTCGGCGCCGAACTTGGCGGGGTCGCGGCCGGCGTTGATTTGCAGCAGCACGCCGAGTGTTTTTCCAAGCGCCGTGGCGGCGGTGTCGAGGTGGTTGAGGAGTTTTTCGCTATCGACGCTTTGCACGCGGTCGAAATGGGCGGCGGCGAGTTTGGCTTTGTTGGATTGAAGGTGGCCGATCAGTTCCCACTGAATGCGCGCCGTGCAGTGCGGTTGCTTCTCGACGGCTTCTTGGACGCGGTTTTCTCCGACGGCGCGCAACCCGTAGCGAGCGGCGTAGTCTGCGGCCGCCGCAGGGTGGGTTTTGGTGACGGCAAGTAGTTCCACATCAGCGGGATGTCGGCCAGCGCGTGTGCAGGCGGAAGCGATCTGCGCGTGCACGGTATCAGCTCGCCTTTTGAACTCGTTATAATCGGGAAGCATGGTTGGTGCGTTAATAAGGTTGCGCGAAATAAGATTTATTTATACCTACACGTCATCCCCGCACGTCTATGCAAATCGAAAACTTCAAAATCTTCGCGGATCTGGTTGAGACGAAGAGTTTCTCAAAATCGGCAAAGATCAATGCCATCACCCAGTCGGCGGTGAGCCAGCAGGCTCGCGCGATGGAGCGGCATTTTAAGGCGCTCTTAATCGATCGCAGCCAGAAGCAGTTCCAGCTGACGCGTGAGGGGCAGCGGGTTTACGAGGCGGCGAAGGAGTTGTTGCACGCCTACGATAAGCTGGAGAGCGAGCTGCAGGAGATGAAGAAGGTGATCAGTGGCACGATTCGTATCTCGACGATTTACTCGATCGGCCTTCACGAGCTGCCTCCGTTCATCAAGCGCTTCTTGGTCGATTATCCGTCGGTCAACGTGCGGGTGGAGTATCGTCGGTCGAACCTCGTTTATGAGGACATTTTGCACAACTCGGTGGACTTCGGATTGGTGGCGTTTCCGGTGCGCACGCGGCAAATCGAGCAGTTGCCGTTTCGCAACGACCGGCTGGTGCTGATCGCGCATCCGAAGCATGCGTTGGCGAAGTGCGGCGAGGCCGGCGTGGAGCTGAAGCAATTGGCCGGACAAAAATTTATCGGGTTCGATCCGGACATTCCCACGCGCAAGGCGGTGGACCAGATTTTCCGGGACAACAAGCTGGAGATTGAGCCGGTGATGGAGTTCGACAATATTGAGACGGTGAAGCGCGCGGTGGAAATCGACCATGGCATCGCGATCGTGCCGCAGGCGACGGTGCTTCAAGAGCAGCAGCAGGGGACGCTCGCAGTGCTTCCTTTTAAGAATAAGGAGTTTACGCGTCCGCTGGCGATTTTGCATCGCAAGGGTCGCGTGCTGACTCCGGCGATGAAGAAGTTTATTGAGACGCTGGGCATGAATTTGCCGGGATCGGGCGACGAAGGCTGAGAGAACGCGGAGCGGTTTGGGGCGGCAGGCGGCGGTCGTGCACGGGGGGGGCGTGCGGGACGCGGGGGTTAAGGGAAGCGGCCTGATGCGAATTGGTAGCTTGCTACCAGTGGGTTCCTTGGAACAAAAGCCAGGGTTTAGCCACTAGCCCGCCCTTAACTATGTCTCCTCTCTTTTCCCAGATCCTGCTGGGGCTTTATCTCTTCACGTTAGCCGGTATGTGCCTGTTTGGTCTGCATAAGGTCAAAATGCTCTGGCTCTACCTGCGGAGTTCGCGGCGGCAGCCGGGGGCGGCGCCGGTGTGGTCGGGGCCGCAGCCCAAGGTCTGCGTGCAGCTGCCGCTGTTTAACGAGCCGTTGGTGGTCGAGGCGCTTTTGGATAAGGTCACCGCGATTCGGTGGCCGGCGGAGTTGCTGGAGATTCAGGTGGTCGACGATTCGAACGACGAGACGCCGGCGATCATCGAGCGCTGGCTGGCGGCGCATTCGGCGGAGGCGGCCCGCGTGCGGCATATCCGACGGGCGGATCGCTCAGGTTACAAGGCGGGGGCGTTGGCGTATGCGAACACGCAGACAGACGCGGAATTCTTTGCGATTTTTGACGCGGATTTCCGCCCGGAGCCGGATTTCCTGGAGGCGATGATGCCGCAGTTTGGCGACCCGAAGGTGGGCGTGGTGCAGGCGCGGTGGGAATTCAACAATCGCAACGCCAGTTTTCTCACGCGGTTCCAGGGGATCTTCTTGGACGCGCATTTTGTGGTGGAGCAGGCGGCGCGTCATGGGGCGGGGCTGTTTTTCAACTTCAATGGGACGGCGGGCATCTGGCGGCGTGCGGCGCTTGAGGAGGCGGGCGGCTGGACTCCGGACACCGTGACGGAGGATCTCGATGTGAGTTATCGGGCGCAGTTGAAGGGCTGGCGCTTCGTCTATCTGCCTCATTACTCGGTGGCGTCGGAGCTGCCGCAGAACCTGACGGCGTTTAAATCGCAGCAGCTGCGGTGGACAAAGGGCGGAATCCAAGTGATGCGGAAACAGCTGGGGAAGATTTTGCGCAGCGAAGTGCCGGCGCGGATCAAACGTGAGGCGGCGAGCCACCTGCTCGTGGGGTTCATTCACCCGCTGCTGGTGTTGTTCTCGATCATCTTTGTGCCGTATCTGCTGTTCGGGGCGCGGCTCTCGGGCACGTGGATGATTTTTAATCCGGTGGTGGTGGTGCTCACGAGCGGTGCGACGGTGGCGCTCTACATCACGGGGCAATATTTTAGTCAGCGAAAGTGGAAGGAGGGCGTGATGTTGTTCGTCGCGGCGCCGGTGATGCTGGCGTTTGGTTTGGCGATGAGCGTCACGTGTTGCGTGGCGGTGGTGGAGGGACTCTTTCAGCGCGGCGGCGAGTTTGTGCGCACGCCAAAAGGCGGGCGCGTGGTGACGGCGGGGGGCTTGGTGCAGCGGTTGCGGAAGCGCACCCTGTTCGCGGCGATCACGGCGGTGGAGGTGGTGTTGGGCACCATGATGCTGGCAGGGGCGGTTTACTTTGAGATCAAGGGCCTCGAGTCGATCGCGCTGGTGTTGTTGGTGAAATCGTCGGGCTTTCTCGGCATCGCGCTGGTGTCCACGGGGGATCTGCTGCCGCGGTTTGGAGCAGCTCGGGTTTGACGCCGCGCGCAAGTTGGATCGTTTGAGGGATCATGCGTATCAAATCTTTGTGGCGAATGGCGGCGGGTGCGGTGTTGCTCGGTCTGCTGACGGGCTGCGGTCCGCGCGACGAACGATCGGGCGACGATTCGGCCACGCCGGCAAGTGCCGAGGTGAGCGCGGTGGCGTCGCTGCCGGTCTTGCGAGCGGGACCGGCTTGGGTGTTGAAAGATGTCGACGGTCGGGAGGTGCGAGCGGCGGATTTTAAGGGCAAAGTCGTGGTGGTGGATTTTTGGGCCACTTGGTGCGCGCCGTGCCGGAAGGAGATGCCGGAGTATGCGGCGTTGCAGGCCAAGTATGCGGAGCGCGGGCTGGTGGTCCTCGGGCTGTCGTTGGACGACGGCGTGGAGCCGGCGGAGATCAAGCGGTTCGGCGAAACGATGAAGGTAAACTATCCGCTTCTCATGGCGGACATCGAGGTGGCGGAGTCGTTTGGGGATTTTAAGGGTTATCTGCCGACGGCGTATCTGATCGATCGCGAAGGCAACATCCGCCACGTGAAGACAGGGCTCTCCGACATGGCGGCTTACGAGCGGCTGATCGTGTCGCTGTTGTGAGGCGAGGGAGGCACGCTTGGTCAGGCCCGAAGCCTGGGGGCCGAGGGCGAGCCGCCGGGGCGGATCGTCGAAAGCGGGGAGGGCTCGCCGCAGGCCAAAAATTGAAGGGCCCGCCGAAACCCCTTACGGCGGGCCCTCTATTTTTCTAAGCCGGCGTGAGCCGGTATTCCATGTTACCCCTAAACCCTGCCAAGGCAGGGAAGTGTTCCGGATGGAACATAGCATTGCTCATGCCAACGACCGCGTGTGAAGCGGAGGTCGTTTTCGCAGTCGTCGGCGGGGAGGGCGCGGGGCGGCGCGGGCGGGACGAGATCAGGCCTCGCTGGAGAATCGGGCGATCTGCGCGAGTTCGTCGGCGATCTGGCGGTCGCTGCGGCAACGGGTGACTTTGTTCTCGCCGCCCCATTTTTCACGGGCGCGCAGCCAGTGTTCGAAGATGCCGGGCATCACCAGCTTGACATGTGGGTCGTCGATATCGCCGACGGCGCGGCGGGCGGCATAGTCGGCGTTGAGGCGCTTGAGCTCCGCGTCGAGTTCCGTCGCGATGACGGGGCCGGTGGGCGTGGCTGAGGTTAACGGTTTAAGCTCCACCCACCATTCGTGGCGGCCTCGGCGTGTGCCTTCCGTGAAGAGGGGGGCGACGTGAAAATTGACGATGGTCCAACTGTGACGTTGGCAAACGGTCACCAAGGCGTCGGTGAGATCTTTTTCGATCAGGTGTTCGCT
>DFYA01000170.1:0-1184 GCA_002382525.1 Opitutaceae bacterium UBA4094 | reverse complement strand
TGTAAACCTCGTGGAAGTTGACCTTCGGGCCGATGCAGGCGCGCAGTTCGTCGATGTAGGGCGCGATGGGGATGCCGCCGTGCACAAAGCACTCGAGGTTGGGCCACACGCCTTGGAGGTGGCTGGGGCGACTTTTGCCGGAGGCGGCGCGGGTCTTGATCGCTTCGGCGAGCTGGAGCACGCCGCCGGGCATGCCGGCGAGGAGCGTGATGTCGCGATTCCATGTGCGCTCGGCGATCGCTTGGATCTTGGTCGGCCAATCGGCGATCCGGGCGACGGGGGCGCCGGGTTCGTAGAGGTGTTTTTCGGCCCAGCCCGGGAGGTTGAGGGTGGTGATGCTGCTGAGGTCGCCGGCGTAGGCCTCGACGGAGGAGGATTCGTCGAGGCGGGTGAGGGGGGCGGCGCCGCCGAGAACGAGGTGTTTGCCTCGGAGCACCCCGGTGTGGCCGACGCGGGCGGTGTAGTAGAGGAGAGAGTCGATGGCGGCCTTGCGGAAGTGCTCCAGAAGAGTGTCGGTGACCGGAAGGTATTTGGGTTGCCCGGTGGTGGCGCCGGAGGTGAGCGCGTAGAAGTTGCAATGGCCCGGCCAGAGGACGTTGGCCTCGCCTGCTTTCATACGCTCGATGAACGGGAGAAAGCCCTCGTAGGTCTGCAGGGGCACGCAGGCCTGGAAGCGGGCGTATGCCGTGTCGGGCGCGACGGCGTAAGTGCGGCCATAGGCGGTGTGCGCAAGTTGCCCGCAGAGGCGCGAGAAGGCGCGGTTCTGCGCAGGCACGGCTCCTGCCCCGTCGCTCAACTTGCGAGCCGTGCGGGCGGTGAGAAAACTGGCGCCTATTGAGAGCAGGCTTCTCATGGGAGAGGGCATACGAAACGTCTGAGTTGAGGCAGCTTGGCGACGAAGGGACTCGCAAGCGAATTCCGGAGGCGGGGCGGAAGCTTACCCGGTTTTGACCCCCTTCAAAACCCTGTGATAATCGGCACGGGGCGAGTCCTTCGGTGGGGACTCGGCAGGCGTTCCAGCGTGGGGGCGCACTCAGCACCATAGACGTTCAATGCTATAGGCTGGCATCACCCGGGGTGGTGCGGCCCGTCGCGGCCTCATCCTCGACGACAGAAACGATCGTCGCCTCCGTCCCTCAAGGCGCGACCCGTCGTTTCCTTCGCCTCCGCATCACCGCGCCCTG
>DFYA01000173.1:4196-36133 GCA_002382525.1 Opitutaceae bacterium UBA4094 | reverse complement strand
CGTCACGCTCGCCAATCCCGACACGCGTCCGGTCACCGTTCTCCTCACCGGATTCGCGACCGACATCCTCTACGGAACGGACCACGCCTTGGCCTTGCCCGACACCGTCACGATTGCCGCCGGCGAAACCCGCGCGCTGCCGCTGGCCCTCGCGTTGCCCGTCGGCCAATTCCTCGTCGAGGTCGTCGCCGGCGTGGCCGACGTCGCCGCTGAACGCGTTACCGTCTCGCGACCCATCACGTTCTTTTCCCCCGCGCGTCTGCCCCGTGACGTTAACCCGGCGAACTCCCCGTTCATCGGACGCGCGCTCTACAACACCGCGAGCCACGAAAGTTGTCGTGTGCTCGGCGCGCCATCATCGCGTCTCCTCGGCGACGGCATGCCGTATCCGCTCAACTGGCAAGTGGTGCAACCGCAGCCGGGTCATTTCGAGTGGGCGGACAGCGACCAGTTCATCCAACGCCTCGCCTCCGCCGGCATCGCGCCGCTTGTAGGGCTTCTCAACTACAACCGACGCACCGTCGCCGCGGACGGCGTCACCGTGTTGTCACCGCCCGCGTGGGTCGCGAGCGAACTGCCCGGACCCGGCGCGTGGCCCACGTTGCGCAAAGCCGTGCCGGTTGATCTCGCGCTATGGTGCGACTACGTGCGCGCCGTCGCCACGCGTTACCGAAACGAAATCCGCGCGTGGGAGGTCATCAACGAACCCAGCGGCATCATGAGTGCCGACGCCTATGTGCGCTTGCTCGCCGCCGCGCACCGCACGCTCAAAGAGGTCGATCCCGCGCTCACCGTCGTCGGCATCTGCTCCACCGGCGACGAGGTGGACGGCACGCGCGGCGGACTCGTTTCCTACCTCGAAGAATGCTTCGCCCTCGGTGCCGCTGAGCACCTCGATGTGGTTTCGTTTCACCCCTACGTCTGGCCGCATTCGCCCGAGCGCGGCGGCCTGCCCGAAGCGCTTGTTCGCATCAAAGCGCTCTGCGACTGCCACGCTCCCGGCAAGCCGCTCTGGTCCACCGAATTTGGCTGGAATAGTCCCGTCATTTCACCGCACCGCATGCGCACCGAGCGTGGACCGAGCCGCAACCTCTGCGCCGGCGATTACACCGCGCTCGATTGCGCCCGCTTCGTCGCCCGCGGGCTGCTCCACCAACTCGGCGCAGGCATTGCCAAGATTCACCTCTTCAACAATCCGCAGCCGGGGCGGCTCCATCCGTTCCGCGCCAACGGCCTCAATCTCTTCGACTATGATCGCACGCCCTTGCCGGTTTTTTTGGCCGCGCGCGAAGTCATCCAACGCCTCACGCACGGCCGCCTAAAGCTCCACTGCGAACCGATCGCCGGCGTGTTTTTGCAAATCTACGAACACGACGCTGGTCGCTCCACGGTTGTGCTCTGGCGCAGCGAAGACGCCGAGGCGCCGCCATGGATTCCGTTTGCGTTACCCGAAAGCACGTCCGCCGTCGTGTCCGACTTATTCGGACGTGCCGCTCCCGCCATAACAAGCGGGTGCCGTCTTCCGCTGTCACCCTCGCCTGCGTTCATCGAAATCGAAAGCGGTTTGCCCCCAGAATGGGAGCACCTGATCGCAAACGCTTTCGCGTGATCTTCCGCCACCCTCGGGCCGACAAGGCTCGTTCTGCCATTTTACTGACCCACTCGACCTGACACCCCCTCTATTGGCGTTACTGTAACGAGTCGCCCCGCTTTCTTCCCTGCGGTCGCAGGCTAAATTAGTGCCGTGACCCCGCTCCCCGTGTTGGTCCCCCGTTAAGCTGGACCCCGCTTTCCAACCCCAGCCCCTCGTCAACGTGTCTCTCCCCGCCCCCACTGCTCAACCCGACCGCCGTCAGCGCGGCTTCGCCCTGCTCATCACCATCACGCTGCTCGCGTTCCTCGTGTTGCTCCTCGTGTCGCTCGCCAGCCTCACGCGCGTTGAGACACAGGTCGCCAGCAACACGCAGCAGTTGGCGCAAGCCCGCCAGAACGCCCTAACCGCGCTCAACATCGCACTCGGCGAACTCCAAAAATACGCCGGCCCCGACCAGCGCGCCACGGCCCGCGCCGACATTGAAGCCACCAGCGTCCGCGACGGCTCCCGCCGCTGGACCGGCGTCTGGGGCAACGCCAACAACCCGCAGTCCGACATCGCCTCCGCGCCCGTTCCGCTGCAGTGGCTCGTGAGCGGCAATGAAGCCACCGCCTTTAATCCGGCGACTCAGGTTACAAATAACGCCTCCGCGTTCGGGCAAGTCAGCAACGCCGCCGCCACCGCCGCCAGCCGGGTCTTCACTCCCGCGCAGCCGATCACCGGCCTCTCCGCCGCGGCCACGGTCAACACGGCCGTTACCGTCAACAACCGGCCGGCCACCTTGCTCGTGGGTCCCGGCACCTCCGAGGGCATTGACAACTACGTGGTCGCCCCCCTGCGCAACATCGAGGTGCCACAGTCCAGTCTCCCCGGAATGGGCACCGGCTCGACCCTCGTGCCTGTCGGTCGCTACGCCTGGTGGGTCGGCGACGAAGGCGTCAAGGCCCGATTAAACACCGTAGACCCCTATGTCACGCCGACACCCGCCATGATTGCGGCCGATGTCGATCCGCAGATCGACTCCGTGTTCCGCCTCATGCTCCCGCAACGCATCGGCATCGAGAGCGTCCCCGGTTTTGGCAACTTCCCAATCAACACCGACCTCGCACGTCGGGTGCTATCGCCCGAACAGGCTGCGATTGCCGACAGCGCCCTCACGCCCGCCGCTAGCCAAGCGCGTTTCCATGATCTCACCGGCTCGTCCCTCGGCGTTCTCGCGGATCCCCGCGCCGGCGGTCTCAAACGCGATCTCACCTACGCCTTTGCCCAGTCTCTGACCAATTTCCGTTCTTCCCTCGGCCTTAACGCCGGAGGCCCGACACCGCTGATCCCGACATCGGTCATGCCGCTGACCGAACACGGACCGACTTGGGACCAGTTACATTCCTACGGAAATCTTAACGGTTCCGCCCCGGTCAATCCCCGCCCGCAAACCGCGACCGAGCACGGCATCTATCCCATCCTGTCCCAAGCTCGCATCGCCTTTGGCGGCACGACCGCCCCCGGCGCCCAGGCCGACCATCAGCAATTCATCGTTCATATCTACCCGACGTTTGTATTGGCTAACCCCTACAGCGCGCCCATCGCTCCCGCCAAATACCGGGTGCGTATCGACATCGCCACGGGGGCCTTCCTCTCCGCGTATATCGGCCAAGCCAACACGCCATTTTGGCGTCGCACTCTCCAACAGATGTTCGAGGGCCAAGTGTTTGAACTCGATTGCACGGAACCCCTCGCCCCGGGTGAAGCACGAATCTTCACCCTCACCTCCTCCCCTGCCGACGAAACGTGGGCCCCGGTGAAAACCTACGCCCTCATGAACGATTGGGACGCCGGCGCGGCAAAGATCACTCTGAACACCGCAACCCAAGGCGGTTCCGAGGTCCCCAACAACGTTCTCTATCGCAGCGGATCTGGAGCCGGCAACGGCCAGGGCATTCACATGGTTTTCGGCGATCGAACCTCGGAGACGCCGAGCCCAAGCTGGGCGGGTGATGGTGGCACCTACACTGGATACCGCATCGGCTCTACCCAAAACGGTCAGGGCGCGGGCGGCACCTTGTCCTTCACGCTTACCAATGATGTGGACGTCGTCCTCCAACGCATGGAAAACCTCGGTTTTCCGGGCTGGGTGATTACCCAATATGGCATCCGCGGGTCGGGCACCACCCCCGCGACTTTTGTTCCGCCCGGTCCTGACAACCGCCAGGGGCTTCTTCTCTTCCGCCTCGCGGAAAGCGGCAACTTCCGCGCGAGCGGCACCAACAATGACGCTCCCGTCAGCCGCTTCCCTTATTATGCCCAGATGAACTGGCGTGCCCCGCTGCTCAGCCGCCCGGCCTTTCTCAGTGGCGGCGGCACGCCCGACTCGATCATCGCCTTCACACAAGACTGGAAGGTCGGCGGCGTTTCCTTCTCCCGCTGGGTCAGACCTCATCCCGCCCCCGATAAACTCCTCACTCACGTCGAATGGAACGGCGGCGTGGGCACCAACACCTCCCTTCCCCAAGCCCGCACCGAATGGCGCGCCTTCGACGTCCCGAATGCGAACGCGGGGTTGGTATCCATCGGCCAACTACAACATTTTAACGCGGGCGGCCACTTGAACGGCATGATCTATCCCGCGCCCGCCTCGCCGCTCGGTGCCGCCCGACCGTCCGCCAACAACCAGCTTCGCCCGCGCTACGTCGCCAATCCCTATCCCATCGGCAACTCCCGCGCACACCCCAACGTCGAGCGCACCGCCGTTCGCCGCCTCAATTCCAACGAGCCCTACTACGACCAGAGCTACCTCTTGAACCGCGTGCTGTCCGACGGCTACTTCTTCTCCACATATCCACAATCGGGCGCGGTGGATCTCGACTCCGACCGGCTGCCCAATCCGCGGATGAGCCCGTTCCGCGCCGAGCTTCAGAACGACGACGTGACTGTTTTCCGAGGCGGATCGTTTGCTCCCGAAAACGCCCGGCTCGCCGCACGCAATCTTCTACTGGAAGGCGCCTTCAACGTGAACTCCACCTCGGTGGAGGCGTGGCGCGCCCTGCTTACATCCTTCCAAGGCGCCCGCTTCAACGGAGAAACCGTCACCGGCGCTTTCGTTCGCTCCGTCCGCCAGACCGCCGGCTCCGCGGCTGCCACCGATGGCGTTTCGGCGGACGCGTGGAACGGATTTCGTAATCTCACCACGACCCAAATCGATGAGCTCGCCGCACGCATCGTTGAACAGATCCAACTGCGCGGTGTGTCCCTCTCCACCGCCGATTTCATCAACCGCAAATTGGCTTTGGACGATACGGGTTTGGCGGGCGTTTTCCAAGCGGCCATCGATGCCGCCGATCAGTCTCCTATCGCCGCCGCGCGCATCAACGATCACTTCCCCAACTCGCTCCAAAACGCGGGCAATAGCACGGTCACCCCTCTCACACCAAACGTCCCGACCACCGCTTCCCCCTACCACTTTGCAGCCCACGTCGCCAAACACAGCCTGGAGGGTATCGCCGGCTGGCTCACACAAGCAGACCTCGTTCAAGCGCTAGCCCCGGTTCTCTCCGCGCGCAGCGACACCTTCCGGGTCCGGACCTACGGCGAAACCGTCAACCCGGTCACCGGCGATGTCGTGGGCCGCGCATGGTGCGAAGCCATTGTCCAGCGCCTGCCGGACTATGTTTCGCCCGCGGACGACGCACGCGTATCTCCGGGCGATCTGACCGATGGCCTCAACCAACAGTTCGGCCGTCGGTTCTCGGTGGTCAGCTTCCGGTGGCTCACCCCGAACGACATTTGATCGCCATGTCCCTCTTATCTCTGCTTCGCGGACGCCTCTTCGTCATCTTCTGCGTCGGCCTTTGGGCGGTCAGTCATCCCGCCGCATACGCCCAGTCCCCGCAGCCGCCGGAAGCGGCTCCGGCCGCCGCGATCACCTTCATGAGTTGGGAGCAGCCGGTGCGCGGCCTCTTCACGACCCTCGACGGCCAAAAGTTTTCCGAGATCCACTGCCCGGCCTATCAGTTCGGACGCGCATCTCAGATCAAAGCGGGCAACACGCTCCAACTCTATCGCCAAGTCGAGCGCGACGGAAAACAGCACTACGAGCCTACGGTATCGGTCTCGCTGCCGTCCAACGCCCTGGAACTTCAAGCCTACATCGTCCGGCAACCCGACAAAGACGGCATCCCGGTCTATCGCGTGATCGTCATGCCCAATGACATCGCCACCTTCCCCGCCGGCGACGTGCGTGTCTTCAACTTTACCCCGTTTCCCGCCATGGTGCGGTTCGGTGAAGAAAGCCACCCTTTGCAATCGCTCGAGTGGAAACAGGTGCGCGCCAAGCCCGATCGCAAATACCGCGTGATCCTGATGACTGCCCTTCAGGTCGGGGGCACTTGGATCGAAGGTGGCCGCGAACTTATGTCCCTGCGGCCTGAGTATCGCGGCGACGTGCTCGTCGTGCACACCAAGGCCGACATCGGAACGGCGCAGGCGCAAAATAATGCCCGCGCATTGACCATCACTGAAACCCAATACGTCGTCGAAGCCCGACGCCCGGAACGCGCCCGTTAATTTTTCCGCATGCAAACCCGCACCCGCCTCCTCCTCGGTCTCCTCACGGCCGCCACCGCATTTGCTTCGTCGCTCTTCGGCGCCGACATCAAGCCCACCGATCCCGCTCTGCGCTACATCGGTCGCTTTGACACCCGCGACGCCGCCGGCCCCAAGTGCTCGTGGTCCAACAGCGCCGTCGCCTTCACCGTCTCCGGCGGCTCCGTCGACGTGAAACTCAACGACACCAACAAGAGCCACTGGCAGGTCGTCATCAACGGCGAGCCCACTTCCGTGATCGCACTCAAGCCCGGCGAAGACACCTACCCGGTCGCCGCCAATCTCCCCGCCGGCAAGCACACCATCGAACTCGTCAAACGCACCGAGCCCTCCCAGGGCGTCACCCAGATCACCGGCCTGCGCATCGACGACAACGCCAAGCTCCTCCCCACGCCCGCCCGCCCTCGTCGCATCGAGGTCATCGGTGATTCCATCACCTGCGCCTTCGGCAACGAGGCCGCCAACAAGGAAGAGAAATTCACCGCCGCCACGCAAAACGCCTGGCTCAGCTACGGCGCCATCGCCGCCCGCGAGGTCAACGCCGACTACGTCGCTATCGCCGCTTCCGGCAAAAAGCTCCACCCCGACAACACCATCGTCTCCCTCTACGATCGCGTGCTCGCCAATGCCGGCACGCCCAAGTGGGACTTCTCCTCGTGGATTCCCGACGCCGTCGTGATCAACCTCGCGACAAACGATTTCTCCAAAGAAAACCCCGAGGAATCCGCCTGGATCGCCGCCTACGTGGACTTCATCAAACAGATCCAATCCCGCTACCCGAAAGCCGTCGTGTATTGCACCCTCGGGCCGATGATCAGCAACTGGCCCGGCGACCGTAAACCGCGCACCGTCCTCCTCGGTCACTTCGAAAAGATCGTCGCCCAAGCCAACGCCGCCGGCGGCGCCGGTGTGCACTTCGTCGATTTCGGCACGCAAGCCCAGCACCACGGCATCGGTGCCCAATGGCACCCGAGCGTAAAGACCCACTCGCTCATGGCCGACAAACTCGTCGCCGCCTTCAAGCGCGACCTCGGCTGGTAAGCCCCGCTCGCCCCCAAGTCCGCCCGCCCCGTCCTTCGTTCTCTTAATCGTCCTCTTTCTTCCGCTGCACCGGGTTGCCGGGAAAGAGGACGGATTAAGACCGGGACGTCGTCTTCACCGTTGCCGCCCATGCCGACTCGCCGCGTCCTCCTGCTCGGGCTCCTTCCGTTCGCGGTCGCCTGCCTTTGCGGCGGCCCCGTCAACTCGCCTCCGATGCTCGGCATCAATCTTTCAGGCGCCGAGTTCGGCAACGAATGGCCTGGGCGTTTCGGTCGCACCTACACCTACCCGGGCGCAGCCGATCTCGATTATTACAAAGCTCGCGGGCTCGAATTGATCCGCCTGCCTTTCCGCTGGGAACGTATCCAACCCGTCCTCAACGAACCACTCGACTCCGAGGAGTTGGCCCGCATGGACGCCTTCCTCAACGCCGCCGAAATCCGCGGCATGCGCGTCGTGCTCGATATGCACAACTATGCGCGTTACCAGCTCGACGGGAAACCGCGCATCATCGGCTCGCCCGATCTCCCTCGTTCCGCGTTCCGCGACGTCTGGGAACGCCTCGCCGTGCATTTCAAGGACCGCGACTGCATCTGGGCCTACGGCATCATGAACGAGCCCCACAGCCTCGGAGAATTCACCTGGCTCGAATCCGCCCAAGTCGCCGTCGACGGTATTCGAAAACACGATACGCATCATGCCATCCTGATCCCCGGCGAATTCTTCAGCGGCGCCCACCGCTGGCTCCAGGCCAGCGCCAATCTCATCAAGGTCAAAGACCCATCGAACAACCTCATCTTCGAGGCCCACCAATATTTCGACCGCGACCACTCCGGAAGATACCGCGGCGATTACGACGCGGAGGGCGCCCGCCCCGACGCCGGGGTCGAACGCACCCGCGAATTCCTGGCTTGGTGCGGCTCCAACCGCGTGCGCGGCTTCATCGGCGAATACGGAGTCCCCGACAACGACCCCCGTTGGCTCGTCGTCCTCGACCGAATGCTCTCGCGGATGAAAGCCTCCGGCATCTCCGGCACCTATTGGTCGGGTGGCCCGTGGTGGGGCTCCTACACCCTGGCCGCCGGTCTCCGCCCCTTGCACGACGAAGCCCCGCAGATGGCCATCCTCGCGAAACACGCCGAGGGCCCTGGCACCCGCCACTGGCCGGCGTTCGTTTGGCTCGGTGATGCCGACCCCCGTCGCGGACGTCGACCCGCGGTCTCCCCCTATCAATCCCCAAACGCCTTTTTGTTCGCCGACGGACAGGCCGACAACGCCGCCTTCGCCGGTGCCACCGGGCTGTTCCTGAATTACACCATTCCCGAAGGCGGGCACGGTGGCGTCAGTCTTGATCTGGGCGGAGACGGCGCCGCCCTCGCCCGAAACTTTGCCCTCGGCCACGAATTAACGTTTCGGGCCAACGGCACCGCTGGATCGTCACTGGGCCTCCTGATGGTCACCGCCAAGGGCGTGAAGAGCGCCGCCGTCAATCTCGCCGACTTCACCCGCCTCGACCGGACCTGGCGTGAAGTGCGCATCCCGCTCGACCGCTTCCTCACGCCGACTTTCAACGGCACGGATCGCGTCGCCCGTCTCATCATTGAAGGTCGTCCGGCTGACGGCCGCGACTACACCGTCGAGCTCGACGAATTAACGGTGACCAGCCCTCAGGATCCCCCGACGGTCACCCTCGAAATCGCCGGCGGCGACCGTTCACATTTCCCTGTTCGCATCACCCTTGAAGTGACCGCCTCCGCGAAAGCCGCCGATGGCGGCGCGGTCGACTTCGTGGAGTTTTTCCTCAACGGCCAGCGCGTCGCCCTCGCCCGCTCCGCTCCCTACACCGCGCGAATCGCTCCTCCGGTGGCCGGGACCTATCGGCTCGCCGCGATCGCATACGACCGCTACGGCAACCCCGCTCGCTCGGCTGTGAAAACCGTCACGCTTACCCCCTGAGACGACGCCTCCGACTTTCCGGCGAGAGCGACACCCGCAACATCAATACTAGTTGACTCATTTTTATACTAGCACAGAAACAATATCCATAGACCAGCCCGCCCCGCTGCGACGTTCAAGCCCCAGGTGCTATCCCCAAAGTTCGGTCGCGGCGTGTCATCGGTTTTCACCTGCCCCAGCTGCTCCCGGCGCCCCCTCCCACTTCCCCTTCGCCGAACAGTTCGTTTGCCCGCGCTTTCTTCCCCACCCCATGAAAATAGAAACCCAAAAAATCCCCCCCCGCCTTCCCCGGCGTGGTTACTTCCCACGCGCCCTCAGCAGCCTCGCGGCCATCGCCGCCCTAGGCATTGCAGCCGTCGCCAATGCCCAGACGCCCCTCGTGAGTGATGACTTCAACGCCACATCCCTCAACACCGGGAAATGGGCCAACGGCAGCACCCATTCACTGGGCCTCACCACGTTTGCCAACGGCTCGATCACCCTCGACACCCACCAGCAAACGACCGCCCGCAACTCCCTCCTGTCGCACGCCACGAACATCAATCCGTTCACCGGCGAACTCACGATCTCGCTCGATGGCCTCTCCTTGGCCGGAGTTCCTGCGGGCAACCCCATCTCGCTCGTCGCCGTCGTCGGTCGCCTCCCGGCCGACACCGGAGGCGCCGCCACCGCAACGCTCGCCGAGGCCTACACCACCGGCGGCGGAGTTTATTACACCAATGGCGGCACGGGCGGTGCGCTCGGCCTTTCCATCCTGCGTTACGGCAGCGGATCCGTTCAGCTTCAGGTCCTGGACTCCGGCGGCGTGAACGGGACCGGCAGCTACGCCAATGCCCTCGGCAGCAACCGCGTATTGAGCGCGGTTCCCGCCAAGATCGTCTGGACCATCAACGGGCAGTCCTCGTCCTTCACGATCACCTTGACCGGAGCTACGTTCACGACCGGTGCCGAAGCCGGCACCGGCACGATCACCGGCACGTTCTCGCGCTTCACCGCCGCGACACTCGGCGCCTCCCCGATCGCCCGGTTCGCCATGGGCTCCTTCAACACCGGCACCGGAATCACCGATGGCGGCGCAGCCACGTTCGACCATGTATCCGTCACCAGTTCACTCCCTTCCGGTCCGCCCACGATGATGGGCGTCAACCTCGCCGGCGCCGAATTCGGCGACACATTTCCCGGCACGTATAACCAACACTACGTTTACCCCGGCGTCGCCCAGCTCGATTACTACAAGGCCCGCGGCATCGAGCTCATCCGCATGCCGTTCAAATGGGAACGTCTTCAGCACACGCTCAACGGCCCGCTCAACGCCGCCGAACTCGCCCGCATCGACACGTTCCTGAATCTCGTCGAGCAGCGCGGCATGCGCGTGATCCTCGATATGCACAATTACGCGCGTTATCGGATCTCCGGCACCCCCTACATCATCGGCAGCCCGGAGGTCCCGCGCTCAGCCTACGCCGACGTCTGGTCCAAGCTCGCCGCACACGTCAAGGACCGCGACTGCATCTGGGCCTACGGCATCATGAACGAACCGTATAACATGGGAACCTACACGTGGAAGGACAGCGCCCAGGTGGCCGTGAACGCCATTCGCGCCCACGACATGCGCCATACCATTCTCCTCCCCGGAGACGCATACAGCGGCGCTCACTGGTGGCTCACCCACGGAGCCAACCTCATCACGATCACCGATCCCGCCAACAACGTGATGTTCGAGGCGCACCAGTATTTCGACAACGACAGCTCCGGCAAATACGTCGGCACGTATGACACCGAGGGCGCCACCCCCACGAGCGGCATCGCCAGCCTCACCAACTTCGTGAACTGGTGTAAGGCCAATAACGTCCGCGGCTTCGTCGGCGAATACGGCGTGCCCGACAACGACCCGCGGTGGATCACCACCCTCGACAACACCCTCGGTTATCTCGCCAGCAACAACATCAGCGGCACCTATTGGGCCGGCGGTCCGTGGTGGGGCTCCTATGTCCTCTCATCTGAGATGCGCCGCCTCGGCGAGGAAGCCCCGCAAATGGCCGCCCTCATCGCCCGCGGCAGTGGCGTCGGCACCCGCTACTGGCCCCCCTACGTCTGGTATAAGGACGCCGTCTCCAGCAGCCCGTCGGGTTCCTACACCTACAACTACAAATCCACCACCGCCACCCTCGCCGTGGACTTTGACGACGCGACTTCCGCTTACAGCGCCTATGATGGCGCTCGCGGTATTCGTTTCTCCTACACCGTGCCGTCCGGCGGCTGGGCCGGAGCCGGCATGCATCTGAACGGGGGCGTCAACCTCGCGCCCAACTTCCAGCGCAACCACGTGCTCACGTTCTACATCAAGGGCACGGCCGGTTCTTCGGTGCGCGTGTTCTTCCGCGATCTCAACGGCGTCACCAGCGCCAAGGTCAACACCGCCTCCTACGTCACCACCAGCGGTTCATGGCAGCAGGTGAGAATCCCGCTCTCGCAGTTCCTCACCTCAAGCTTCACCGGCACGTCGCGCGCCGACCGCCTCGCGTTCGAAGGGCTTCCCATCGACAACACCGCCCGCGTCATTCAGCTCGACCAGTTCGCCATCGAAAAACCCGAAAGCGTTTCGCCCACGGCGACGGTCGCGACGTCCGGCGGCAGCTCCTTCGCCGCGAATGCGGCGTTCACCGCCAACGCCACGGCCAGCGACGCCAGCGGCATCGATTTCGTTGAGTTCCTGATCAACGGCGAACGCGTCGCCATCGACGAAACCGCGCCCTACTCGGCGGCCATCTCGATCCCCGCCGCCGGGCAACATCGCCTCACCGCGATCGCCTACGACCTGCACGGCAATCCCGGCCGTTCGTCCGTCCAGACCCTCACGATCACCCCATAACTCCAACGGGGGCGCGGCCTATACGCGCCCCCTTTCTTCTCCCTCTCACCCGTCCAGCACCCGCTTTTCCGGCCACCGTCTGACAATAATAAGCCTCCTCGTTTAGTGTTCCTGAACGTCTCCCGCTCTCGGCCAACAGCACCATGAACACACCCACCGCATCGTCGTCCCTGACCGTCGCGTGTTCCGCCGGTCTCCGTCTTGTGGCGATCGCTTTCACGCTGGCCCTTGCCCCCGTCGTTCGCGCCTCTCTGCTCGCCGACACCTTCGAGAGCGGCTCCCTCGACACCGCCACCTGGACCCTGGGCAGCACCGGCTCCCTCGGCACCGGGCAGGTGCGTTCGGGGAATCTTGTGCTCGACGTGAACCAACAGACGCATGGCGCCCGCACTGCCGTCGTCACCGATGCCCATAATTTTAATCCGTTCGACTCCCCGGTCTCGGTCTCCCTGTCGGGCCTCTCGCTCGACGGCGATCCTGGCCCGTCGTTCAACATGCTGTATTCCGCGATCGGGCGTCTGCCGACGGACACGGGCGGAGCCGCCACCGGCGCCTTGGCGGCCAGCTACTCCGCCGGCGGCCTTTATGATATCGGCGGTGCCTTCGGTGTCGCGCTCCTCCGCTTCTCCTCCGGCAATCGTATCCAAATTTTGGATAGCGGTGCCAGACTCTCCGTGAAACAAGTCCAGGCTGCCTTGAATGGAACACCGACCGACATGACCTACCGGATCGACGGCGCCAACGCCACGTGGACCCTTTCCATCGTTGGCGCCACCTTCTCCCGACCGTTCATCGTAAACAATCTCAAGGCGACCGTGGTGGACGCGACCACGATAACCGGAACGCTCATCAACTTCACCGCCGCCGGTCTGACTGTCGGCGAAAAAACCGTTTCCCGCTTCATTCTCGGTGCCAACAACGGCAACGGAGTCCTCGATGGAGCCATCGCCACGTTCGGCGCGGTCGAGTTCGTCTCCTCCGAAATTCCCGAGCCTTCCTCATTGCCGCTCATCGCCCCCGGGCGCACCGACGCCTCGGCCGAAACAGGTGACCGTATGCAGTAACGTCCTCCAGGCGTTTCCTCCGCGTGGCCCCGCTCCGATTCCTCGCACCCTTTTAAGGCCACGCCGCCCGCCTTCCCTGATCGCACCCAAATGAAGTTCGCCCGCCTCTCCCTGACCGCCTTTTTCGCCACCTCCGCCGTCGCCGACACGCTTATCCACGACGGCTTCGCCAGCTTCGACCCGGCGGCATGGACCTACGCCGCACATGCGAGCAGCGCACCCGCCTCCCCTGTCATCAGGGATGGAGCCATCATTCTGGATACCGGCACCCACAGCTCCAGCAACCGCGCCGCTCTCGGCTCCACCTCCACCCGCGCCAATCCCTTCTCCCATGCCACCACGCTCACCGTCACCGGCCTCGCGCTCGACAGCGCCTCGACCACCGGGAGCAGCGTCGGCTACCTCATCCTCGGTCGTGAAGAAACCGACACCGGCGAGGCCCTGACCGCCACGCAGGTCAAAAGCTACAGCAGCACCAGTTTCGCACCGTATGACGGGCTCCCTTCCGGCACTCCCGCCGGCGCGCTCGCGCTGAACCTTTTTAAAAACAACGCCACCGGAGCCCACTCGATCAGCGTCTACGACTTCGGCGCCAGCGCCAGCTCCGCCACCTGGACCTTGAACGCAGCGCCCAGCGCCGTCACGTGGGTCATCGACGGCACCGGTGCCGAAAACACCTATGCGTTCACCCTCACCGGCGCCTCGATCGTCAGCGGCCCGAGCGGAGTCGGCACGTTGTCCGCCTCCGGCACGTGGGTCAAAGATGCCCGTTTTGGAGCAAGCGATTTGGCCGTCGCCGACAAATCCGTCTCGCGCATCGTCCTCGGCGCGATCAACGCCGGCAACCTCGACGCCGGCTCAACCACGCGCTTCACCCTCGGCGAAATTCAGGTGAGCGACACTAGCGCACCGCCGAGCAATCCTCCGCTCCCGGAGGGCGCCACCGCTTCGCAAATCATGTTTGGTTTCGATGTCGACGGTTCGACCCCCCTCGCGCTTTTTCCCGGCGTTTCCCTGGGAGTCGAGTGGGGCTCCGGCAACTACAGCACCCAAGCCAGCGGCGCCCTCAGCGGCGATGTCCAGGATCTCAATTCTGGCACCGTCGGCCAACTCGCCCTCCCGCCCGTCGGCGCGTTCACCTCCGGCCTCACCGTCAATGCCACCGCCTACGACGGCACCACCCCGGTGCTCGTCGGAACCCGCGTGAGCCTCAATCCCACCGTCGCCGGCGGCCTCTCTTTGCTGCGCCCGCAGACCGCCGGCGGTGCCGCGTTCTTCACCGGTGACTACATCGAGTTCCGCTTCGAGCAGAACGTGGAGATTAAGAGCATCTCATTCTCCTCCGCTGCCCCGGCCGAGTTAGTCGATCTCTACGCCAACGGCGTCCTGATCTACCGCGGTAGCGCCTACCACCTCGCATCGAATCCTCTCAACCTCGGCCGCGTCCCGCTCGCCGCCGGACAGGTCTTCGTCGTCCAGGCCAACAGCTCCAGCGACGGCTTCCACCTCGCGACGCTCACTGTCGCCGCCCCCGGCTCTCCCGAACCCGTTTCCCTTCCCCGGATCTTCGGCAGCGGCACCGTCCTCCAACGCGACACCCCCGTCCCCGTCTGGGGCAAAGGCAAACCCGGCGAAACCATCACCGTCTCCATCGCCGGCCAGACGCACACCACCACCGCCAACAGCCAGGGGACCTTCGAGGTCACTCTAGCGCCTCAGCCCGCCGGCGGCCCCTACGAGTTGATCGTGTCCGGCAGCCACAGCGTCGCCGTCACGTCCACCGATGTCTGCTTCGGCGATGTCTGGCTCTGCGGCGGCCAATCCAACATGTGGTATCGGTTGCTGGATCACCTACCCCAATACCCGGGCGTCTACGGCACGATCCCCAACTCGATCGACAACTTCGACGACATGCGCGTCTGCTTCGTCGCCAACGACAACTCCACCAGCCTCCGGCCCGACGTCACGCTCACCATCCCGTGGAGCCGTTGGAAAAATCTCCCGCTTCCCTTCGGCACCAATCTGAACTGGATGCCAACCACCCCGTATTTTTTCGGGCGCGCCCTCAAGCAGGCGCTCAATGCAAACGGTCTCTCCCACGTTCCCATCGGCATCCTCATCTCCTCCCAAGGTGGCACCAACATCGAGCAGTGGATCTCCCAAGAAGCACTCGCCGCCGCCGGCCCTTGGCCCAGCGGCTCCATCATCCCCACGACGGCTTCCGACTGCTACAACGCCATGCTCGGCCCGATCGAACGCTTCCCGATCAAGGGCGCGGTCTGGTATCAGGGCGAAAACAACTCGGGTAACTACGTTCGCATCGACGCCTACAAGAAACTCAAGGAAACCCTCGTCGGCTCTTGGCGTGCGGCCCGCGGCGCCGATTTCCCGTTCTACTTCGTCCAGCTCGCCAGCTGGATGACCCACTCGCCCATCCCCACCGACGACGACGCCCCCGGAACTGGTTATCGTTCGAGTTGGGCCTGGATCCGCGAAGCCCAGACGAACAGCCTCGCGATCCCGCGCACCGCCATGGCCGTCGCCATCGACACCGGCGACCAGACCAACATCCACCCTTCCGGCAAAGATCTCGTCGGCCAGCGTCTCGCCCTCCTCGCCCAAGCCGACGCCTACGGCCTTCCCGTGATCAGCCGCGGCCCAACGCTGTCCAGCTACGTTGTCGACGGTTTCAGCATCATCCTGACCTTCGACAACGTCGGCGACGGACTCACCACTCGCGAGGTCGACGCGCAGCCCGACACGGCCGAGCTCTCGCGCGGGCTTCCCGCCGTGCACGCCTACGCCAACGAGCTTCTCGGCTTCACCCTCTGCGGCGCGGACAAGGTGTTTTTCCACGCCACCCACGCCGAGATCATCGCGCCCAACCAAATCCGCTTGTCGAACTCCGCCGATGTCCCGACTCCCGTCGCCGTGCGCTACGCCTGGCAGAGCTTCCCCCAATGCAATCTCTTCGGCGGCACCGGCCTCCCCGCCGAACCGTTCCGCACCGACGCCTTTGCCCGCGATTCGGCCGGCGGAGCGAATAGCACGCCGACCCACATCGGCCCCACCGAGGCCTCGCTCTACGCCGCCGGTTCGCGGCTCGTGATCGACCTCAGCGCCGCCTTCCGCGACATCGAAGACCGAACCACTCGTGCGGCCCTCGTTTTCACCCTGACCGGAAACTCCGCCCCCTCGGTCGCCACGGCCTCTCTCGAAGGAAATCAACTCACCCTCACCGCCGGGAGCCAAGCCGGCACCGCCGATATCACCGTCACCGCCACCGACTCGGCCAACAAGAGCGTGAGCTCCTCGCTCCGTCTCTCCGTCGAGTTCACCACCTTCGCCGCCTGGCAGCATCGCCACTTCGCTCCCGAGGAACTCGCCGATCCATCCCAGGAAGCCACCGTGTGGGGAACCCGTGCCAACCCCGACGGCGACCGTTTCGAGAACCTTCTCGAATACGCTCTCGGCACCCATCCCGACGTCGCGGACCCGGCCATCGAGCCCATCTCGATTCACGTGCAAAACGGGAATCTCATAGTGCGTTACCGCCGCTCCAAGCACGTCGACAGCGACGCCAGCATCCTCCTGCTCGTGGAAACGTCCACCGGCCTCGCTAGCTCAAACTGGTCGCCGCTCGAAGGCCCCGAGACCGTCGTCGCCGACCTCGGCGAAGCCGAACTCCGGGAACTTCTCCTTCCCCACAACGAGCCCCGCCGCTTCGCCCGCTTGTCTGTCCATCGCCTCGGCGACTCAGGCGCCGAGTGACGCCCCTCGCTGCCCCAATTACCAATCCGCAATCATCAATCAGACCTTACGCCCGTGCGTTTCCACCTCCCCATCACCGACCGCGCTCGTTGCATCGCCGCCGCCCTTCCGCTGCGCGACCTCCTCCTTCAGGTATGCGTTCCCGCGCTCGTGCACCTCGACCCGCAGAAACTCGACGGCTACGGTGGCATCTTCCTGCACGGCTCGACTCAAACTGAGCGCGACGAACTCCTCGCCCGCCTTCGTCCGCTCTGTCCCGTGCCTCCCTTCGTCGTGGCCGACATCGAATCGGGCCCCGACCGCCTGCCGCCCGATGACGACGCCGATTTCGGCACCCTTATGAGCAACGGCGTCGCCAACGACCCGACGCTCACCGCCACGCTCGGAGAACTCACCGGACGCCTTTCCGCCTCCCGCGGCTTCAACTGGTCACTCGCCCCGTGCGTGGATCTCGCCGCCGATCCCGACTCGCCCATGGTCGGCACGCGCAGCGCCGGCCGCGATCCCGAGCATGTCGCGCGCATCGCGTGGGCCTTCGCCTCCGGGCTCCAACAACACGGCGTCCTTGCCACCGCCAAACACTTTCCCGGCGACGGCTTCGGCACGCTTGATCAACACCTCACCACCGCCGTCAACCCGCTGCCCATGGACCAGTGGCGCGCCGGCCCCGGCCTCGCGTTCCAACGCATGATCGACCACGGCATCCGCGCCATCATGCCCGGACACATCTCGTTGCCCGCCTACGACGAACCCGACCCGCAGAACGGCCTCTGTCCGCCCGCCACGCTTTCGCGCCGGCTCATGACCGATCTGCTCAAAACAGAAATGGGCTTCGAAGGCCTCATCGTTTCCGACGCCGTCAACATGGGCGGCTTCTGCGGCTGGATGAACTACTACGACGCCTGCGCCCGCTTCCTCGAATGCGGCGGCGACGTCCTCCTCTTCGCCAAGATCGACGACCGTTTCTTCACCGAGATGCGCCGCTGCCTCGCCGAGGGCAAACTCACCGAGGCCACCCTCCGCGACCGCGCCACCCGCATCATCGCGATGAAGGAGTCCCTCGGCCTGCTCGACGCGCCCGCAGCTCCGCGCGCCCCGCTCGACCTCGCCTCGCTCAACCTCCCCGCGCTCGCCGACGAACTTGCCGCGAAATCCGTCGGCATCCTCCGCGATCGCGCCGGCCTCCTCCCGCTCAACCTTCACAAATCCGCCCGCGTTCTCCACGTCGTCATCTACAATCATTACGAACGCCACAAACCCATCCTCGATGCCTTCACGACGCTCCTCCGCGAGCGTTCCGACCACGTCACCGAATGGGTCGATCCCGGTTGCGACCTCCTCTTCAATGCCGCCCGCGACCATGAGTTCGACGTGATTATCTGCTCCATCGGCGGCGCCATCGAATACGCGACCAACGTCCTTCGCCTCCACGGTCCGGTCGCCCGCAACATGATGTATGGTTGGATGCGCCTCGGCGTGCCCGTGGTCTTCGTCGCCCACCATCATCCGTATCCTTGCTACGAATACGATGCCGTCATCGACTGCGCACTCGCCACGTTTGGAGGCGGCCGCCCCGCCCTCCGCCGCCTCCTCGCCGGCCTCACCGGAGAGGTCGCCCTCCCGCACGTAAACCCTCAATCTCTCGCCTAACTCCGCCCCTTCGTTCTCGTTCTCTTACTCGTTCTCGTTCTCCTCCATCTTCCGGACCGAACCAATCCAGGAACGAGTAAGAGAACGAGAACGACCCAAGCCCTCCATGCCCTCCCCCTTCAACCGCGCCCGCTGGCTCTGGCCCGACAGCCACCACTGGGATCTCCACAACAGCTTCGCGCTCTTTCGCCGCGTCTTCGAGCTCGCCGCGGTCCCCGCCCACGCGCCGCTCTTCATCACCGCTGACCAATCCTACCGCCTCTACGTGAACGGGCGTTTTATCGCCCGCGGTCCTGCCCGCGGTTACCAACACCATTGGCCCTACGACGAACTCGACATCGCCGCGCACCTTCGCCCCGGCCGCAATCTCATCGCCGTCCGCGCCTACAATCCCGGCTTCAGCAATTTCCAATACCTTACCCAAGGCTTTGCCGGCCTCCTCGTCGCCGCACGCTGGGATGCCTTCGAACTCCTCAGCGACTCCTCCTGGCGCGCCCGTCGCCAAACATCCGTCTCCCGCGACACCGTCCCGTCCAGCGTGCAACTCTTCCCTCAAGAGCACATCGATCTCCGCGACGAACCACCGGGGGATTGGACCTCTCTCGACTTCGACGACTCATCTTGGTCCGTCCCTTCCGATCGCCCGTGGAACAGTGCTCCGTGGTTTGACCTCGAACCGCGCGGGACCCCGATGCTCGATGAACGCAGCGTCGCCCCGACCGTCCTCCTCGGCACCGGGTCGGGCCAATCCGGCGCCGCCTACGCCCGCGCCCGCGATGTCGTCGCGCTGCGCGTCTCTGAAGACCGCTCGCATCGCCCCGCCACCTCCGTTTTGCCGGAGCCCGCCTCACTCTCCATCCCGGCCACCGCGCTCGGCACGTTCCACAGTTTCCTGTTCGACTTTGGCCACACCGTCGTCGGCAACCTTGTTTTCACCATCACCGGCGCCTCCGGAGGCGAGATCCTGGACACTCACCTCGGCGAGTCTCTCGACACCGCCACGCTCACGATCGATCAGGGCAATACCAGTGGCTCGCGCATGGCGTTCGGCGACCGCTTGGTCTGCCGTGCCGGTGACCAAAGCCACCGCTTTCACCACCACTACGGGTTTCGTTATCTCGAACTCACCGTGCGCGACGCCCCCGCAGGCCTGCGCGTGACGGTCGCCCTCGATTGGATTGGCTACCCGCTCCCGCACCACGGCTCCTTCGCGAGTTCCAACTCGACGCTCAACCGTATCTGGAATGCCTGCGCATGGACCCAACAATGCTGCAGCCTCGACGCCTACGTGGACACCCCGTGGCGCGAACAAGTCCAGTGGTGGGGCGACGCCCGCGTCCAAGCATGGAACACGTTTCACCTCAACGGCGACACGCGCCTCTTCCGCCGAGGCATCGCCCAACTCGCCGCCCAAACCACACCGGACGGGCTCACCTACGGTCACGCGCCGACCATGGCGCACAGCTGCATCCTGCCCGATTTCACGCTCATCTGGATGCTCACGCTCTGGGACTTCTATTGGCAAACCGGCTCCACCGAACCATTCCTCACCCATCGCGGCACCGTCCGCCGCGCCCTCGCCTACTTCGAACGCCACACCGATCCCGCCACGGGTCTCGTCACCTATGACGACCGCTTCTGGCTCTTCCTCGACTGGACCGATCTGCACAAGGACGGCGCCCCCGCCGTTCTTAATCTCTGGCTCCTTCTCGCCCTCGACAAACTCGTCCTTCTCCACCGCGCCGCCGCTCTGCCGGCCGCCGACGCCGCCCCGCTCGAAGCCTGGTCCATCCGCCTCCGCTCCGCCCTCGCCCGGCTGGTCGGCTCCGACGGTTTTCTCCGCGACGGCCTCGATCGGCGTCACGAAATCGTGGATACGTCGTCGATCCACGCGCAGGTCCTGGGGCTCGCCGCCGCTGTCCCCGGACTCGACGCCACCGCGATCAAACAAAAACTCCTGCTCCCGTTTATCCGCGGCGAACTCCAGCCCAAGGCCACCCCCTCAGCCTACTGGATCACCTACGTCTTCACCGTTCTCACCGAGCGCGGGCACGGCACCGAGGTTGTTCGTTTTATCGAGCGCCATTGGTCCGCCATGGCCGACTACGGCACGACCTGGGAGAATTTTGTCCCGGAGCGCGGCGCCGAAAGCCATTCACACGCGTGGTCGGCCCACCCGTTGTTCCATCTCATACAGACCGTCGGCGGTGTCGTCCAAACCGCTCCCGCGTGGCGCGAAATCACCTTCAGTCCGGCCTTCGTTGGCGATCACGCCTGCACCGTCGTGCCAACCCCGCACGGCCCGATTACCGCAAAGTGGCAACGCACCACAGCCACGCGCGTTGACGTGCAACTAGAACTCCCGCCTGGGATTACCGCGCACGTTAGTCTACCTCACCGCCCCCCGGATTCCGTGTCCGGTGGCTTCCACACGACGATTCATTTGGCCGGCTAAACTGAGCGTTCCCGAGTGTTTCGAGCGCTTCTCGGCAATCCTTTCGCCGGCTGACTGCATCCTCGCCAAGGTGTCGTTGCGTGCGGCCGCCCATCTGTGGCCGCACGCCCGCAGGACGCGGTCGGCGCCACGCGCCGACCTCGTTGGCTGCGTCTACCCCCAAACCCCACCGCTGGAACGCATCTCCCCATGCCTACTTCCGCTTCCTATACTGCGCGCACCGGCTTCGCCGTCGTCCGCCGTTTCGTGTGCCACGCCGCCGTTCTCATCACGGCTGCTGGCCTCTCCTCCGCTGTCTCAGCCCAGTCCCTCAACGACTCGTTCGACGGCACCGCCCTCAATACCTCCCGCTGGGTCTCCGGTAGCACCGGCTCCACCGGCGTCATCACCGTCGGCGGCGGCCAACTCACGCTCGACGTAAACCGCACAACGTCCGGTCGCACCGCGTTGCTCTCTCACTCGCACGCGTTCAACCCGTTCGCCCAGCCGCTCACCGTGAACCTTCAAGGTCTCTCGCTCGCGGGCGTGGGCAACGGCACGACATCCGTGGCCGCCTACGCCGTCGTCGGTCGTCTCGCCACCGACACCGGCGGCCCGGCCACCGCGACGATGGCGCACAACTACACCGTGGGCGGCGGAGGCTACAACGGCGGCGGCGCCCTCGGCCTCATGGTGCTCCATTACGGTGGCACGATCCCGTGGCGTCTCCAGGTTCAGGACAGCGGCACCACCTACGGGGCCACTTACTTTAACTTAAACGGTTCACCCACGTCCGTCGCTTGGACCATCAACGGCGCGGCATCCACCTACTCGGTGGTGCTCACCGGCACCACGTTCGCGAGCACGCCGCCGGGCACGACGGTCACCGCCGGCGGCACCACCGCCACCGGTTCGTTCACCCGTTTCACCGCCGCCGGGTTGGTGAGCGGAAGCTCCACCGTTTCGCGCATCGCCTTCGGAGTGGCCAACCACAACACCGTGGTCACCCAAGCCGTCGCCACCCTTGACGCGATCAACGTCAGCCCCACGTCCTCCCCGCCACCACCCGCCGCGCAACTACCTTGGATGCTCGGCGTAAACCTCGCCTCCGCCTGCTTCGGCGAATACTACCCCGGCGTCTATAACACCCACTACGTTTGGCCCGGCGCCGACGACCTCGACTACTTCAAAGCCCGTGGCATGGAGCTCATCCGCCTGCCTTTCCGCTGGGAAAACATCCAGCCCGTGCTCTTTGGACCGCTCAACTCCGCCGAACTCGCACGCCTCGACGGCTTTCTCGACGCCATCGAACAACGCGGCATGTGGGTCATTCCCGATATCCACAACTTCGGTCGTTATCATGTTAACCACGTTCCCGAAATCGTCGGCTCCCCCGCAGTTCCGCGCACCGCATTCAAAGACCTCTGGAGCCGCCTCGCTCAACACCTGAAAAACCGCGACTGCATCTGGGCCTACGGTCTCATGAACGAACCTCACGGCATGGGTTCCTACACGTGGAAAGACACCGCGCAAATGGGCATCGAGGGCGTGCGTCTCCACGACCAACGCCACGCGATCCTCATTTCCGGCGACGCCTACAGCAACGCTCACACCTGGGTCGGCCACAGCAACAACCTCCTCGAACTCGAGGACTCCGCCGACAATCTCATCTTCGAGGCCCACCAATACCTCGACGCCGACCACGGCGGCACCGGCGACGCCAACTACGACACCGACGGCGTCACCCCGACCACCGGAGTCACGCGCCTCAACAACTTCATCAACTGGTGCAACACCCACGGAGTTCGCGGCTTCATCGGTGAGTTCGGCGTGCCCGACAACGATCCGCGCTGGTCCGTCGCCCTCGCCAACATGGTTGCCCACATGAAGGCCAACAACCTTCCGGCCACTTACTGGGCCGCCGGCCCGCGTTGGGGCGATTACCAACAGCGCTGCAACATCCGCCCCAACCACGACGAGTCTCCGCAGATGCAGGCCATGCTTCCGCACGCCCCAGGCACCGGCACCGGCTACTGGCCACCGTTCACGTGGTATCACGATTCCACTACAACCGGTCTGAACGGCTCCTACGCCTACAGCTACAAATCCACCACCGCCGCCCTCACGGCCAGCTTCGCCGATCCGTCCGCCAAACACTCCGGTGACCACGGTATCAGCCTCGCCTATGCCGTTCCCGCCGGCGGCTGGGCCGGTGGCGGACTCCACATCAACGGCGGCGTCAACCTCTCCGGCAACCACGCCAACAACCAGGTGCTCTCCTTCTACGCCCGCAGCAGCACCGGCGGTTCCGTGCGCGTGTTCCTCGTTACCGAAGCCGGCCTCAACTCGACGAAGGTGGACACCGCCACAATCTCGCCGCTCACCAGCACGTGGAAGCAGATTAAGGTTCCGCTCTCCGCCTTCGCCAACGCCAACTACGACGGCGCTCAGCGCGTCCGCCGCGTCGCCTTCGAAGGCCTGCCGACCAACAACACCGCGCATGTCGTGCACCTCGATCAGTTCGTGATCGAGCGCCCCGAGTCCGTAACGCCCACGGTCACAGTTTCGATCGGCGGCTCCACCACGATGGCGAGCGGTTCAACCGTCAACGCGTCCTCCACCGCAACCGACGCCGGCAGCGCGATCGACTACGTGGAGTTCCACCTCGGCAATCAGCGGGTGGGCCTCGACGCCACCGCCCCCTACACCGCGAGCTTCCCGGCTCCCGCGCCCGGAACGCACCGGCTCGTCGCCGTCGCGTTCGACCTCTACGGCAATCCCAAACGCTCCACGCCCGTGACACTCACCGTCACCCAGTGAGCGTTCGATGCGGCGGTTCTTCCAAGCCCCTTGAGTCAATCTCAAGGGGTGTTTTACGGCGAGTATTGCCGCCCTTCGCCCTCGGCCGACCGCGTCACGCGCCGGAACCACCGGAGCGGCGGCAATCCTGCCGCCGCCTTTCCAGCGGCGCGCCACAAGCGGTATTGCATCCGGGTTGTCCCTTAGCTTCCTCACCTAGATGCGCCATCTCTATTCGATGCTAGGCTTGGTTATCGGTTTTTTGGCGGTGGGCATCGCCGCATTCGAAACCCACCTAAATGCAGCGGAACCGCCCAAGCAGGACACGCGCACGCTTCGTGAGCTGGCAAGCGAAGCGAGCAAGCGCGTGCTCAAAGAAAAAGTCCTCAAGGAAGAACCGGTCGCGCCGGCACCACCGGCGAAGGCCTTCCCGCCCAGCCGGATCGCCTACACGTTGCTCGGTTTGGCGGCCATGGGATTGGGTATGGTTTCATGGATTCGAAAAGAGCACATTCGTATGTCCGGTGGCGCCGCCGCCCTGGGCCTTCTGGCCGTATGCTGGCCGTGGGCCATCATCGGTGTCGTGATCGCCGTGGCCCTCTTCGCCTACGCAAATCTCTCCGCATGAAGACAACTGTCCTCGGGCTGATCACGCTGCTTTCGTCTGGCTGTAGCAGCCCAACGGCAACCGGCGTGCGCATTATCGACGACAACGGGGCACCGCTTGCCGGAGCGATGGTTAAGCTGACGCACTCCGTCCCCTACACAATCGTCGCACCCAAGGACGCTGGGCCGACGGACGAGAACGGATACGTCGCCATCACCCGCCACAAGGTGAACTCCACATCCCAAGCGGTCGTCTCCACGCCGACAGAGGTCGTAATCTTCAACGCGTCAAAATTCGGCGCGCTCCGCGAAGGCGTGCTCACCTTGTCGACTTGGCGTGGCTTTAGGGATCGAACGCCGGAGGCTGGTTTCGGTGACGGGCTGCACGTGCCGAGCATCTACTTGTTAAAAGACGAAAACCAATGAGGACCTCGCCTGAGTCCTTGAATCCTCAGCTCGTCAACCGCTTCGCCGCCGCCCGCCACCCTCCCGCGCCTGCCTGCGATATTCGCCCGGGGCCACGCCCTCGGCCTGACGAAACGCCGCGCTGAACCGCTGCACGCTTGCGAACCCCGACTGCTCCGCCACTTCCTCCAATTTCACGCGCGGGCCTTCCAATAAACTGCGCGCGCGCCCCATCCTTACTCGCAGAATCTCTTCCTTTAGGCCTCGCCCGAGCGCCTGCAGAAACCGACGCTGCAATCCCGAGCGCGCCGCGCCGACTTCCCGCGCCACATCCGCCACCCGCACGCCCGGTTGCTCACGGATCATCCGCACCGCCCGCGCCACCAGCGGGTCGTCCACGAACTGCACATCCGTCGAACGCCGATGCGTCACGCCGCTCCCCGGCAATTGCACCGACTCCGCCGTCTTTACCCCGGCCGTGATCATCCGATCGAGCAACGCCCCCGCTTCGTAACCGATCGCCCGCGAGGGCAACCGCACGCTGGACAACGGCACCCGCTCGAACTCCACAAAAAAATCGTCGTCGCCCGCACCCAGCACCGCCGCGTCTTCCGGCACCCTCCAGCCCGCCTCGCGCGCCGCCCGCTGCATCACCAGCGCATAGCTGTCTAACACCGCAAACACCCCCGCCGGCCGCTCCATGCCTTCCAACCACGCCCGCATCCGGGCAAACATCCGTGCCGGCGGCTCCCCCGTCGGCGACCCACCGCGCTTCACCATCGCCCCCTCACCCAACGCCTCTCGAAAGCCGACCCAGCGTTGCTCGGAATAACTCCGCCCCGTCTGTCCCCAGAAGCCAAACCGCCGACACCCGCACGCCTTCAAATGCTCCGCCGCCAGCCGCCCCACCGCCAAGTCGTCCTGCGTCACCACCGGCAACCGCGGCACGCGCATCGAGTTGGACACATTCACCACCGGCACGCCNNCGCTTCGGGTCGTCCAACTCGTGCCCGATCCAGCGGTCGGTGAACACCAACCGACCCGTCTCAAATCCATACCGACGCACCCCGAGCACCACGTCGCGGAAATACTCCTGCTCCGCGTCCACCACGATCTGCACACGATACGGTGGCTGGAGTGAGGTTTTCGGCATGTGGCGAAAACGTGATGTTTTTTATCGTTATCGACAACGACGAACCCGCGGCGTTCGGGCATGATCGCACGTCCCCCTTCCGTCCCCCTCCAATCCATGGCCACCAAAAAACCCTCCGCCGTCTCCAAACGCTCCGCCGCCGCCAAGCCCGCCGCCAAGGCGAAGGCCCCCGCCGCCTGGTCCGCCCGCCTTAAAAAGCTCCGCGCCGATCACGATAAACTCATCCGCCGCCGCAACCCCGTGAATCCCGACTGGGACAACGGCGTGTTCGAGCGCTTCACGTATCCGGTTCTCACCTACAAACATGCCCCGCTCGAGTGGCGCTTCGACCTGAACCCCGCCACCAACCCGTTCCTGATGGAGCGCCTCGGCATCAACGCCACGCTCAACCCGGGCGCCTTCTACTGGAAGGGCAAGGTCCACATGGTCGTCCGCACCGAGGGCTACGACCGCAAGAGTTTCTTCGCGATCGCCGAGTCGCCCAACGGCATCGACAACTGGCGTTTCTGGGACGAGCCCGTCGATCTGCCCGAACTCCCGCCGGAGACCAACGTTTACGACATGCGCATCACGTTCCACGAGGACGGCTGCATCTACGGCATGTTCTGCGCCGAGGCCAAGGATCCCAAGGCCAAGCCGGGCGACCTCTCCTCCGCCGTCGCCGAGGCCGGCATCGTCCGCACCAAGGATTTCAAAACCTGGGAACGCCTGCCCAACCTCAAGACACCCGCGTCCCAGCAGCGCAACGCCGTGCTCCACCCCGAGTTCGTGGATGGCAAGTATGCGTTCTACACCCGCCCCATGGACGGCTTTATCGACGTGGGCTCCGGCGGAGGTATCGGCTGGGCGCTCTGCAAAGACATCAACAAGCCCGTCACCGGTCCTGAAACGATCATCGACGGTCGCGCTTACCACACGATCAAAGAGGTCAAAAACGGCCAAGGCCCCGTGCCCATCAAGACGCCGAAAGGCTGGCTGCACCTCGCCCACGGCGTCCGCGGTTGCGCCGCCGGTCTGCGCTACGTGCTCTACATGTTCATGACGTCCCTCGAAGACCCGACGAAGGTGATTGCGCGCCCGGGTGGCCACTTCCTCGCGCCCTATGGCGGCGAGGGTTTTGGCGATGTGTCCAACGTCACGTTCACCAACGGTTGGGTGCAACTGCCCGACAAGGCCAAGACCGTGCTCATCTACTATGCCGGCTCCGACACGCGCTGCTACGTCGCCCGCACGTCGGTGGACAAGCTCGTGGACTGGTGCCTCAACACACCCGAGGACGCGCTCACCACGCGCCGCAGCGTGGATCAACGCCTCGCCCTCATCCGCGCCAACCGCGCGCTGAAGTAAGTAACGTCTGACTGTCAGTTAGAAACTGCCGCTCCTCCGGAGACTCCGGAAGGAGCGGCGGTTTCCAACCGCCGAACTCGTTTCCCCGGTCAAAACCTCCATCCACGCGTCTTCCCCTGCTCCGCCGTTGACGCGCTTCCGTTTATCGGCGCTCTGGTCGCATGGGAGACAAATACCTGCCGACGAAAAAAGACCTGAAGGCCGACAAACGCTTTCAACAGAGCCTGAACACGCAGTCCAAGTTCATCCGCCCGTCCGTCAAACCCGCAACGCCCGCGCTCAAGCCGAAAAAGAAGGCGTGATCGATCCGCTTCACCGCACGACTACCAAGTCGTCGGTGTGCAACCCGCACCACACGCGGTCGCCTTCGTGGATCGCCTCGCGCAACGCGCTTTCGTTGGCCACCAGCGCCGTAAGACGCGCAACCTCCGTCCACCGCGAGCGACAGCCGGTCGATCGCCCCCTGAAACAGCTCCGTCTCGACCCGGGCCTCAAACACGTTTTCGCAGTTCACCAGCCGCTTGGACACATGGACTTTCTTTGGCCGCACCGAAATTAACCCGCGCGGCAACCCGTCCGGCCACTGCACCGCGCTCTCCAATAATCCCAAGCCGCCTTTCACGCGCACACGCACCGTGTCGCCGGCGCGGGCGACGAACTCGGCCGGCAACAAATTGGCCTCGCCAATGAAGCCCGCAACAAACGTGCGCGACCGATGATATAACTCCACGCCGGTGCCGATTTGCTCCAGCCGGCCTTGGTTAAACACCGCGACGCGGTCGCGCATCGACGGACGCGAGGTGGAGAGATCCGCCATGGCGGCGCGGACCGGTGTGCGGTCGCGAACGGCCAACGCAAGCGGGTTGGCCGCCCTCAACCCAGCCGAGCCTTCACCGTGCGTCGATCTTGATCCAACCGTCGCGCCGTCTCCTCCACTGTCCCGGCTTGCGCATGCACCTGCCGGGTGTAGCGGCGCAACACCTCTTCGGCGGTCATCCGCCCCTCGCCCAACAACGTGTTCCAATCTTCCGCACCGGACGCGCCATTCGTCGCCGACGGACGATATTCGCCGCGCACCAGCAGGTTTCTCATACACTGCTCCAGCTCCCGAAAGTTGCCCGGCCACGCATACGTCGCTCCGAGGTGTTTCTCGATCCATCCGCACGCCTCCTGCGCAAACAGGTCGCCTTCTTCGTCCCCGAGCAACCGCTCCGCCACATGCGCCACCAGCGCGGGCAATTCCCCCGGCGCGTCGTCGAGCTGCTCACGCAATGAAGGCGTGCGAATCAGGTCCGAGCACAACCGGTAATAAAAATCCTCACGAAACCGCCCCGAGCGGATCTCCGCCGCCAGATCGCGATTGGTCGCCGCGATGACCTTGCCCTTGAACGTGCGCGTCTCCGTGTCACCCAGCCGCTGAAAGGTCCGCGATTGCAGCACGCGCAACAGTTTCACCTGGATGCCTCCGTCCACGTCCCCGATCTCGTCGAGGAACACCGAGCCGCTAGCCGGACATGCCTCCATCCAGCCTTCGCGATCCGCCAACGCGCCGGTGAACGCGCCGCGCCGATGCCCAAACAACTCCGACTCGATCAACGTCGGTGAAAGCGCCGAGAGATTCAGAGGATAAAACGCACCCGCAAAATCATCCGAGAAACCCCCGCGCCGTGGATCGAACGGCAGATAACGCGACCAGGCGATTGCCCGCGCCACCAGCTCTTTTCCCGTGCCCGAAGGTCCCGTCACCAGCGTCGCGAAGTCGCCCATCCTCGCAAACAACACGCGCCGGTAACGGTTGAGATCGTGTGTGAAAATCGATTGCCAGATCGACGCCCGCAACCGCGCCATAGGCGCGGAGCCGCCCACCAGCGAACGGAAGATGTGGTGAAACGCCCGGCGTATCTGGAACGCGCACGCAAACAGGTGCACCGCCGGCTGCGTATCCAGAAGATCAATACCCGGCAACGCCAGCAGCCGGTCCACATCCGCCTTGAACGCCGGGAAAAAATCCACCCGCGGACCGCCGCCGCGCCGGGTCTCTTCCAGCGCTGCCAGAATCACGCCGTCAAAGCGCAGCGAATACGTCTGATAGAGCCAGAAGCCGACCATCTCCTCGTAGAGCAGCCCCTCGCTCCGCGACGCCTTGCCGTCTCGCGGCCAGCGGGCGCGAACGTGTTCCATCAACGCCTCCACCCGCCGCTTCAACGCCGCATGGTTCGGATGCGGCGTCGGCGACGGCGGCAATTGGTTCCACTCGGCCGCCGCAGACACAAACTCGCCGCCCAACGCCTCGCGCTCACTCGCGATCCGTTCAGGCAGGAACGGATTACACGTATTGATCCGGGCCACCGTCTCCGCAAACGCCCGCTCCGTCGCCGTAAAGAGTTTAGCCATGATATACGTTTTATGTCGGCGACGCAGACGTAAAATGTCAATCGACAGCGCGGTCCCCAGACACACGTTAAATCATAACCGACTCTACATAAACTTCTTGAATTATCTCCACGCAAGTTGGCACCGCGTCAGCAAAGAAGGTCGTTGTTATGAAAACTACATACTTGTTTCTCACCGGTCTGCTCGCCTTCGCTTCCGGCGTCGCACCGATCTTCGCCGGCGGCACGCTGACTCCCGTCGGATCGCCGCATGCGCCGTTCCAGATCCGTTCCCATCAGGTGAACGTCACCATCAACAACGGCTTCGCCCAGACCGAGGTCCTCCAGACTTTTTTCAATCCCAACGCAGCCGACCTCGAAGCGGTTTACGCGTTTCCCGTTCCGAAGAGCGCCAGCCTCTCGGAGGTCACGATCACCGCGGGCGAGAAAACGCTCCATGGCGAAGTCCTGCCTAAAAAACAGGCCGAAACCATCTACGAAGAGGAAAAGTCCAAGGGCAACGACGCCGGTCTCACCACCAAAAACGGTTTCCAAAACTACGAGTTCAAGATCACGCCGGTGCGCGCACAGGCCGAGACGCAGTTGCGCTTCATGTATTATCAACCGCTGGAGATCGACACCGGTATCGGTCGATACGTGTATCCGCTCGAGGAGGGCGGCACGGACGAGGTCGCCAAGAGCTTCTGGCAACCCGCGCATTCGACCGTCGAAGGCGTGCTCTCGATCAACGTGACGCTCAAATCCGCCTGGCCGGTTGACGACGTGCGCGTGCCCGGTTTCGAGGGTTCCGCCGTCACGCGGAAACTCGATGCCGGCCACTACACGCTTTCGCTCGACCGCACCGGCGCGAAACTCGACCGCGACTTTGTGCTCTACTATCGCCTCGCCGACAACCTGCCGGGCCGGGTCGAGGTGATCCCCTACCGCGCCGACAAAACGAAACCCGGCACGTTCATGATGGTCGTCACGCCCGGCATCGATCTGCAACCAATCACCCACGCCGACTATACCTACGTGCTCGACGTGTCCGGCTCCATGCAGGGCAAGATCGCCACGCTTGCCAACGGCGTCGGCCAAGCCCTCGGCCAGATGCGCCCCGCCGACCGCTTTCGCCTGATCACGTTTGAGTCCAGCGCCCGCGAAATCCTCGGCTGGACGTCCGCCACTCCCGAAAACGTCCGTTCCGCGACCGAACTCGTCAAAACCCTCCAGCCCGGCGGCGGCACCAACATCTACGACGGCCTCCAACTCGCGACCAAGGGCCTCGACGCCGACCGCGCCAGCAGCATCGTGCTGGTCACCGACGGCGTGACCAACCAAGGCATCGTCGATCCCGCCAAGTTCCACGCGCTGCTCAAGCAGCACGACATCCGGTTCTTCGGATTTCTCATGGGCAACAACGCCAACTGGCCGCTCATGCGCGCCATGGGCGATGCCACCGGCGGCTTCTACACCGGCGTATCCAATTCCGACGACATCGTCGGCCAGCTCCTCCTCGCCAAGTCAAAGGTCGCCTACGAGTCGCTCCACGACGCGTCGTTTAAATTCACCGGAGCGCGCGTCTCCGAAACCACCGGCGAACTCCCGCAGAAAATCTATCGCGGACAACAGCTCGTGATCTTCGGACGTTACGACCGCGCCGGCAAAGCAACCGTGACCCTCAAGGCCAAGCTCACCGGTGAAGATAAAACCTACGCCACGACCTTCGATTTCCCGGAGATCGACACCGAAAACCCGGAGATCGAGCGCCTCTGGGCCATGGCTCAGATCGAGCAGATCGAGTTAAAGGAGTCGATCGGCCGCACGCCGCCGTCCGAAGCGAAAGATGCCATCACGCACCTCGGCGTCGCTTATCAGCTGGTGACCGACCACACAGCGATGCTTGTCCTCGACGACGCGACGCACGCCAGCCGCGGTATCGAGCGCAACAACAAGAAACGCGTCGCCACCGAGCGCGCCGCGCAGAGCGCCCGCGCCGCTCAGCCGGTGAAGAGTTACCAAGTCGACGCGCAACAGCCAACCTACGCCTCGCCCGCCCCCCATGTGAGCCGTCCGTCGGGTGGCGGTGGCTCCGGCGGCGGCGCGCTCGACCGCGGTGACCTCACGTTGCTCGGCGCCCTCCTCGGACTCTGCGCTGCGGCCTACGTCGGCCGTCAGGCGATGAAACGCAACCGTCGCGACGATTAACGTAGTCCCGGTTCACTCCCGTAGGCCGCCTGCTTGCAGGCGCGGTTCGGCTCCGCTCCCGAAGCG
>DFYA01000173.1:0-4114 GCA_002382525.1 Opitutaceae bacterium UBA4094 | reverse complement strand
CAAGTGTGGCGATTCTTCACCGCCCACCTCACCCACTTCGGCGGAGACCACTTACGCTGGGATCTGCTTGCGTTCGCAGTGCTCGGCGTGGCGGTCGAACGTATTTCGCGTAACCATTTCTTAACTACATTGCTTGCTTCGGCCGCGCTCGTCTCGGCGGGCGTGTGGTTCCTGCAACCGCAGTTCATGTTTTATCGCGGACTCTCCGGGATCGACTCGGCGCTGTTTGGATACCTCCTGGCCGAGTCGCTTCGCGCCGGGTGGCGTGAACGTCACGGATTCTCCATCGCCGTGGGCGGCGTCGCGCTTGCGGGGTTCTCCGCAAAATGTCTCTACGAAGTGTTCAGCGGCCACACGGCGTTCGTGGACACCGGCGGCGAATTTGCGCCGGTGCCCCTCGCACACCTGCTCGGCCTAGTGGCCGGAGCGCTTATCGCAGCAGCGCGTTCCGGAAGACGGTCTCCACCTGTTTCGTGCCGATCGACTGCAACGATCCATCCAGCGTGAGCACCTCGCTCATGGCCGCGTAACCCAGCTTGTCCGGCTTGTCGCTGAGCAACTTCAACGTCCGTAGATCGGCCGCGAACTTGTCCTTCGCGCCGAGTTGCAGGTTCAGGAGCAAGGGCCGCTGCATGAGCGGCTTGTCGGGGGCGTTCTTGATCTGCCCCGAACCCTTCAGGTGAATCAAGGGCGAGAGCAGCGTGAGGTCCTTGATGTCCATGTTCTTCTTTTTGTCGCGGGCGATCACTAGGTTGAGTTCGTCGAACTTGATCGCGCCAAGCTGCTGCGTGATGTCGGCCATCGCGCGGGTGCGTTCGGCGTATTTGGCGGTCGAGCCTCCGGCGAGGATTCCGACCATGCCGGCGACGCCGGAGGCCGCGCCCACGATGTTGCTGGCGTTGGTGCTGAGCGCCCGGAAGGTGCCGCCTTTGCCGCTCAGATGGATGTCGCCGATCACGTTCTCGTCGAACGCGGACGGCGCAATGGCGCGCCCGGACAGCTGCGTGGTGATGTCGAACTTGCCTTCGACCGGAGGCTGCTCTTTCGGCGCGAGAGCACGGAAAATCGGCGCGGGCTCCACGCCGACGAGGGCAAGATCGGCTTTCAGCGCGTAAGGCTGTTTTTTCTTCGCCTCAAACATCAGTCCACCCTTGGCGTCCAGCGTGCCGCCGGTCTTCAGCGCGCCCTTCATCGTTTCCAGACGCAGCGTATCGGGCGTAATCTTCACGACGCCCCGGAGACTCGTTTCGATGTCCTTTTCGTAGATGAGACGCTTGAAATCGATTTTGATCTCGCCGGTCACCCCGGCCCAGAGCGGCTCGGTCGGCGCGGGTTTTTCGCCGGGTTTTTTCGCGGGCGGAGTTTGGGGTGCCTCCGCTTCAGGCGCAGTCGGCGATACGGCTGACAACGCCATCAAATCCGAAAGATGCACCGTGTCACCCGTGAGACTGCCGACGATGTGGGTCGCTTTCTCCGAAGGCGTGAGGACGGCGTCGAGGCGGATATCGGAGCGGCGTTTACGCTGCGAAACGATCATCGGAACTTTGGCGTCGATGCGTCCGGCGGCGTCGACGTTGATGCTGGCTTGCAGGGCAACGCTCGGGAGCGGCGAGGCGTCGGCGGCAACAAGGTCGGCGAGTTGCACCGTCACGTTGGCCTGTTGGGTGTCGGCGATCGCGGCGGTGAAGTCGCCGCGAGCCACGCCCTGTTGCAACGAGGCGCCGCCACCCGCGACAGGTTGCNNTGAGCGTGACGAGCGTCGCGCCACCGCTGCGCGCGGAGAGATCGGTGACGTCGGCGGTCCAGCCTTTCGGCGTGTAGTCGGCTTGCGCGGAGAGCGTCACGTTGAGCGCTTGGAGAAGCAGCTCGCCGGCTTGCGTGACCGAGAGGTTGCCCAGCGTGATCGGCGCGGCGGGGCGGAGCGTAAAGCCGTTGTCGCGGGCCGAGGCCGTGAACGCACCGCGGACGTCGTCGCCAGTGAGAACGAGGTCGCCGAGGAACGGCGCGGCCCAGGCCAGCGGCACGCCGTCGAGGGTGATGCGCAAAAGTTCGGCGGCAGGATCGGCGGCGGTGAGTTCGCCAGTCGCGGTGTTGAACTCGACGGCTTGGAGCGCGGTCACGTTGGCGACGGGTTTCGCGCCGGCCACGCGGGCATCGAAGGTATTAAGGCGAACGATGTCGCCTTGGGTGGCCACGTTGAACGCGGCGCTAAACGCGAGGCGTCCGAGCGCGGCAAACTCCGGCTGCAGCGCGGCGAGTTTGTCCGCCGTGGCGTCCAACGTGCCGGCCGTCTTGATCTGGGAAAACGCGCGGTCGGCCTCGAAGGTGCCTTGGCCTTTGGCGGCAAACTCAGGTAGCGCCATGCCCAGCGTAAACGGGGCGGCGTCAGCGTGGGTGGCGTCAAGTTTCCACGATCCCGCGAGCGGTGCGTCGCCCTGCGGAAGGGTCATGGTGGCGTTGAAGAGGTGGCGTTGTCCGGAGCGCAGCGTGAGCAGGTAGTTCTCGGACTGGCCTTCGCGAATGGCCGACGCGGCGAAGTCGAGTGCGGCGCCTTTCGGCACTTGCGGGCCCGTGGCGGTGGCGTTGGCGGTGAACTCGATGCGCTCAAATGTGCGCGGGGTATTCATACGGGTGGCGAGCACGCCGTTGACCACGAGGGCCGAGCCGTCGGTGGTCTTGAGATTGGTGGTAAGCGTAAACCGACCATCTTGACCGGCGGCGACCCCGCCGCCGGAAAGGGCGACTTGGGCGTTGCCCGCCGGCAGGAGAACTTCGCCGATGAGATCCACACCGTCCACCATCAGGTCGAAGGGAAGTTCGAGGAGTTTGAACAGCCCGTCGAAAGCTTCATCGGCGGCGGCTTCCGGGGTCTTGCCGGGAGCGGTCGGCGACACGGCGGCGGGCGACGAGAGGTCGAGTATCCAGCCTTTCGCTACAAGGCGCTTGATCTCGACCTTGCCGCCGGCCGCGTCGAGCACGCCGACGTCGATCTCAACCAATGGCAGGGTGAGCACCAGACCGGGTTGGACCACGCGCACGTTTTCGAGGCGGCTTTGGCTGAGGCCGGCGTTCACGCGACCGATATCGACGGTGAGTTCGGGCCCGGCCGGAGCGAACTTGCGTGCGGCCCACGTCTGCACGCCGGGCGTGAAGGCAAGCGCGACGGCAATCACCATCAATAACACTAGGCCTAACAGGCCGATCAGGAGCAGACGAAGAGGTTTCATGACGAAAGGGTTGGAGCGCAAAGGTGTCCCACAACCAGAGGACAAAGCAAGCGGCCCGGCGTTCCGGTTTTACCGCCGTCCGCGCGTCCTCTTCTCGCGCCCCCCAGCTGCGCGCCGACGCCCCGTGTGCGTCAGTTCAAGGGCACGCGTCCTGCGGCGACGTCGTCGAAGGAGACGACTTTGATGTCACGTTGCCCGGCCAGATACTCCGCAGTCTCGTGCAACACGTCGATGTAGGGCTCGTCGGGGGTGTTGTTGATAAAATACTCCCACCAGTGCGTCACGAGCACGGTCAACTGCTGGCTGTCGATGGCCTCGCGAATCTCGTCGAGCATCGTGTTTTTCGGACGTTGATACGAGAGCAGGCATCCCGGGTGGCTCAACAGATTTGCGGAGCCCGCGCGCCAGTGCGGCCGCTGGCGCAGCTTCTTCATCGCATATTGCGGCCACCAGGCATGAGGCAGCTTGCCGAGTTCGAACCAGCCGGTGGAGACGACATCAAATGTGCGGCCAAGGACCGACATGCTCGCGCGGGAGATCCGATCGTAGGGCGCCACGAACACACGGGGTTTTCCGAGGCCGGCCTCTTGCAGGCGTTCCGCGCCGTGGTCGACGCGGCGTGCGACTTCGCGGTGATCGCACTCATCGAACTCCATGTAGTCGTGATAACACCCGTGCTGCACAACACGGTAACCCTTGTTGTCTGCGAGATAGGACAACAATTGCGGTCTTGCGGCGATCGGCAGCGTTTCCGGTTCATCGCCCGTGCGGGCCATCAAAAACCCTTCAACCTGTCCGTCGGGCAACCGCACGTCGGTGCGCACCTCCGGGATGACAGCGAGATTCACGGGAAGGCCGCGGTCCAGAAACGGACGATACAAGCGCTC
>DFYA01000298.1:11604-13049 GCA_002382525.1 Opitutaceae bacterium UBA4094 | reverse complement strand
TCGCCACCGTCGACGTGAATCGTCACGACGTGCTCGTAATCGGTGGGCAGGTAATGCGCGCCGCTCGCCACCACCTCGCGAAGCGGTTCGCGCAGCTCCGGGGGCAACCCGTCCGCGAATTCGGGTAACGCGGCGATCGCCTCCGCCGCAGGGTTGCGCACCTCGTGGGTGCCGTCGGCGTTGATCACGAACAACGGGTCAGGCGTCGAGGTGAGCGTCGCTTCCATCGTGCGGCGCGCGCGGGTCACGCGCTGAGTCATTGCATCACGGTAAGCCCGCAGCTTGTCCGCCATGGCGTTGAACGAACGCGCGAGTTCGCCCAGTTCGTCGTCCCGCGTCACCGGCACATCGTGCTCCAGGCGACCTTCGCCGAGCGCGGCGACCGAGTCGTTGAGCGCCTGGATCGGGCGGAGCAACGCGCCTGCGAGCCGATAGGAGAGAAACAGCGACAACAGCACCGCGCCGACGGTGGCCGCGATAAGAACATTGATGCTCACCCGCGCGATGCGAGCCGCCTCCCCTGCGGCGTCCTGCACCTCCGCATAGTCGCTCTGAGTGAGTTCTTCGAGTGTCGCGAGCATCCGAAAAACGAGGGTTTCCGTCTCGCGCAGTCGCTCGAGCGAGGTGCCGCTGCCAACGTCGATGCGCGCCTGGGCCGTCGTGTCGAACTGCGTGAAGCCGTCGTCGAGCTTCTCCAAGTGCAACGTGCGCGCCTTGCCTGCGGACACCAGCGACTGCTCCATGAACTGCTTCTGAAACCGCGCCCGATGATAGGCGTAGTCGCGGCGTGCCGTCTCCGAGTTGGCGCTACCGACCATCGTCAGCGCGCTCGCCATGCTCGATACCGCGTCGCGCATTTCGTATCCGCCGATCATCGCGCGGTAGTTCGCCGCGAGGTCTTGTTCGAGCGAAACCGCGAGGTTGCGATAGAGCAGCGTGGTCACGCCCGAGACCAAGATGAACAACAGCAGCAGCGGAAGAAGTCCGAGGTAAAGTCGGGTGCGCAGCATGGCGGACGCAGCCTAGAGGAGCCCAAGCTTCTGGCGCTTACGATACAGCGTGGCCGGGTCGATGCCGAGGATGCGTGCCGCGTCGTCGAGCGTCTTGGAAAACCCGATCACGCGGCGGATGTGCTCGGCCTCCAACTCGTCGAGTGTCACGCGAGCGCCGACGTTTATGCGCAGGTCCAACGGCTCCGAAAACTCCTCGGGGAGATCCTCCAACGCGATCTCGTCGCCGCCGGCCAAGATGACCGCGCGTTCAATCACATTGCGCAGCTCGCGCAGGTTGCCCGGCCACGCATAACGTGCAAATGCCTCCGTCACCGCCGGCGAGCATCCCGTAATGCGTTTCCCGATACGCCGCGCAAAAAACTCCACGTAGCCCTGCGTGATGCGCGAGAAATCCGCCGGCCGGTCCCGCAAGCCGGGCAACACGACCGTGAT
>DFYA01000298.1:7875-11552 GCA_002382525.1 Opitutaceae bacterium UBA4094 | reverse complement strand
CGCGGCGATCACGCGCACGTTGGCCCGGCGCACGCGAGTCTCGCCGACACGTTCGTATTCGCGCTCTTGAAGGAGGCGGAGGAGCTTTGGCTGAATCTCGAGCGGCATCTCACCGATCTCGTCGANNAGGAACAGCGTGCCGCCGTCGGCGGCCGCCACTTTGCCCGTCGTGTCGTTAATCGCACCGGTGAAGGCACCCTTCACGTGGCCGAACAGTTCGCTCTCCAGCAGCTCGCGCGAAAGACTCGGGCAACTCACGGTGACGAACGCGTTGTCGCGTTGCCCGCCGCGCTGATGGACCTCGCGCGCCAACACGCTTTTACCCGTGCCGCTCGGGCCGAGGATCAGAATGCTCGCGACGGACTCCGCAGCCTTGAACGCGATGGCCAATGTGCGCTGCATCGCCATCTCCTCGGAGGTGAGATCGACCGGCGGCGACTCCTCGTTGAGGCGAGACTCGAGCTGTTCGACGCGGCGCTCCAAACGGCGGGTGCGCCCGATCTTTTCGAGCACTTGGCGAATCTGCTCCGGCGTGAAGGGCTTCGGGATAAAATCAAACGCTCCACGGCGCATCGCATCGACCGCCGTGCTGATGTTCGCATAAGCGGTGAACATCACCACAGGCATCGACGGGTGCGCCTTCAGGAGCTTGTCCAGCACCTCCAAGCCGTCTTCCGTTCCCAGTTTCAGATCGAGAAAGCAGGCGTCGAATGCGCTTGCTTCGAGCTCCTTCAACGCTCGTGCACTCGTAGGCGCACCGACCGGTTCGTGGCCCATCGCTTCAACGGCAAGGCCGGTCGTCTTTCGGATGGAAGGCTCGTCATCAATTATCAATACACGCATGGGGGTGACAGGATGCTTGGAAATCGAGGCGTCCATCAAGCGTTCGCAAAAGCTGATTCACGCGTGCGCGGCTCGGGCTAGGAAAGCCAAGGCGGGGCCGTTTTTAAGGCGGCCCCGCCAGGTCCAGCTTCAACTAACAACCCCGGAAGTCGCACCTCCGGGAATTCATGTTACACACATCTGCCGGGAGCTTACCGAGAGGTGATCTTGAGCGAGCGACGGATGAACATCATCACGATCGCCAACACGAGAAACCCGACTGCAGCTACCCGTCCTAAGAGACCCCCGACCCCGTCGACGGTTCCGCCAAAAGAAAAAATTGCGGCAACCACCGACAACAGGAGAAAGGTCATCGCCCACGAGAAGCACGAGGCATGATCGCCGAAGCCATCATGCCTCGCCTTGGTCGCAGGCGATCGATCTCGCTGCGGGGTCTGGACGGTCGCGGGACTCATCGCGCGTAAGGGAACGCAACCAATGCCCGCGCAGTTCAGACTTTGGGACGCCGACCAAAGATCAGCGAAACGATGAAGAGCACCAGGAAGATAAAGAACAGGACCTTGGCGATGCCGGCGGCGGTGCCCGCGATGCCACCAAAACCCAACACAGCGGCGATGATGGCGATAATAATGAAGGTGATAGACCAGCTTAACATAATGATGAGGGGTTGAGGGTTACGGTAGGATTACTTTCCCCTGCCCTAACGCCCATTGCGTGCCAAGAACCGAACCTCCGTCTTAAGCCGCTGAAAAAAAATGGCTTAACGTATTAGCAAAATAAATCCCAACGCCCGCCTTGTCTGCGACCGTGCAAGATGCAGGCAAAGGCGCCCCGCGAGAGGCGCAAAACGCAAGACCCGCCCACCACCCGCGTTACCTCAGCCGGTTTCTTTCCGGAAGCGCATTTCTAGTGTCGAACTGCGCGGACGATTACTTCTAAACCAAGCCGCAAAAACCATGGATCTCCCCACTAGCGTAAACCTTGCTCCCGCGTCCCCCCTCGCCGGCAGCACCACTTCCGGCAACGACCTCGAAATTAAAGACGCCCAGCTGATCTTCAACGCGGTCTGGCAAGCCCTTGAACTCGAAGTCGGCCGCGAACACCTGCGCTTTCCCAAGGAGATCATTCTGCTCGGCGGCGCGCCCGGCTCCGGCAAAGGCACCAACACCAACTTCATCCTCAAGGCCCGCGGCCTCACCTGTCAGCCGATCGTCGTCAGCGCGCTCCTCGACTCGCCCGAGGCCAAACGCATCAAGGACGCCGGCGGCATGGTCGGCGACCGCGAGGTCATCGGTCTGCTCCTCGGTCGCCTGCTCGAGCCGCAATACCGCGACGGCGTCATCCTCGACGGCTTCCCCCGCACCAAGGTCCAGGTCGAGTGCCTTAAACTCCTCGTCGAACGCGTCCAGTCCTTGCGTAGTGAATTTTACAATACACCGCTCGGCATCCATTTTCGACAGACCACCATCCACATCATGGTGCTCTTCGTGGACGAAAAAACTTCCGTCGACCGCCAGCTCAAACGCGGCCGCGAAATCCAGCTCCACAACGCCGAGGTCCGCCGCACCGGTGTCGGCGAACTCCTCGAGGAGCGCGCGACCGACTACGACACCGCCCTCGCCCAGCGCCGCTACCGTGTCTTCAAGGAGCAGACGTGGGAAGCCCTTCAGTCGCTGAAGGAGATCTTCCACTACCACTTCATCAACGCGCAGGGCGACCTCCACGAGGTCGAGCAGAACATCCTCAACGAGCTCCAATACCAGAGCACCCTCGAACTCGATTCGCGCACCCACGACATCCTGCGGGTTATTCCCGTCGCCAGCGAAATCATCGTCCACGCCCGCCAGGAGATGGTGAAACGCCTCGACACCTACGCCGTCGAAAACGCCGAGCTGTTCGCCAAGGTCGTTCACTTCATCGACAAAAAGATCGTCCCCATCGTTATCCGTCACGCCATCTCCGGCGTCGCCCTCGTCAACACCGAGGAGCCGCTCCTCGACGATCCGCTTTGCCTTGCGATGTTGATCGACATCTTCTCCGAGCGCGGTTTCCACGCCGTCGTCGACATCCACCGGATCGAAATCCCCGAGCGCTTCGACGTCGCCACCGGCCTGATCAAGTGCCGCGTGAAAAAAGTCTTCCGCATCCAGATCCGCTTCCAAGGCTCCGAAATCCGCCGCGGTTGATAAAGTGGCATGGGCTTCCGGCCCATGATTTCCGCCTCCCGCGCCTCCGGCCCCGTCACCCGCCAAACCGCCCCACCTCGACGGCCGGCTTAAACGGCGCGCCGGTCGCGAGGTGCTCCACCCACTGCCGCGCCAGCCACGGCGCGAGCAGCGCGCCCTTCGAGCCTAGTCCGTTGATCACGCCCAGCCTCGGCTCCCTCGGACAGCGACCACACAGCGGACGCCGATCCGCCGCCGTCACGCGCACACCCGACTCTTGCGCTGTCACGATAAACCCCCGACCGGCCAACAACGCCCGCGCACTCGCCTCCAGTTCCACGCGCGCCGCGTCCGGATTTGCCGCGCCTCGCGTATAGGTCGCGCCAACGCGCGCCTCGCCCGGTCCGGTGGGCAACGCCCAGTGTCCGCGATTCAAGATCACATCGGGATCCATACCGTCGACCGCCACGCGCAAGATCTCCCCCGTCGCCCGTGCGCACGGCACGCCCGCCCACGCGCGCCCACCACCATCTTCCGCCCCGGTGCAAGCGATCACCGTCTCGTAGCGCGCCAACGCCTCCGCCACGTCCAATCGCCCCTCCCGCAGCCGCCCCGCTTTCAGCCACCGCGCGCGGGCCGCCGCGATTAACGCCGCCGTGTCCACCCGCA
>DFYA01000298.1:7735-7864 GCA_002382525.1 Opitutaceae bacterium UBA4094 | reverse complement strand
GCGCATCTCCCGCACGAGGTCCAAGCCCAGAGCCGCCTCCAGGTCGCGATACATCGCCAGCGCACCCGCGCGGAGTTCGTCGATTAACCAACTCTTCACGATGCGTTGGCCGGTGATCGGGTTGATGAT
>DFYA01000298.1:6644-7705 GCA_002382525.1 Opitutaceae bacterium UBA4094 | reverse complement strand
ATTCAGTCCGTAGCCGCGAGCGTGAGCGAGTGGTTCCCCCGGTGGTTACTCACCTCAACACCGATAACGCCGCACCCACGATCCCCGCCTCGTTGAGGAACGATGCCGGCACGATCGGCGTGCGGATTTTCAGGTGCTTAAACCACTTCGCGTGATCCGCGCTGATGCCTCCGCCCACGATGATGAGCTCCGGCCAGAGAATATCCTCCACCTGCACCAGATAATCGCTCACGTCGCGCGCCCATTCCTTATACGAGAGTTCGCGCCGCTCCTTCGCCGCAGCGGACACAAACCGCTCCGCCGACTTCCCCTTCATCAGCAAGTGTCCCATCTCGCTGTTGGGATACAGTTGTCCGTCAAGGAACAACGCGCTGCCCACGCCGGTGCCGAACGTCAGCAACAACACCGCGCCCTTCACGCCTTTGCCCGCGCCGTAGCGAACCTCCGCGATGCCCGCCGCGTCGGCATCGTTCACGAGCGACACCTTCAGCCCGGTGACCTCGCTAAAAAACTTCCCGCCATCGAGGCCGATGAAGTCCTTGTGCAAATTAGCCGACGTGCGAATGACATTGTCGTGGATCACGCCGGGGAACCCGACGCCAACCGGCCCCTTCCATTTGAAGTGCGCGGCGAGCGCCTTGATCTCCGCCGCCATTGCTTTCGGAGACAACGTATCCGGCGTGGGGATACGATGCCGCTCACCCAGCAGTGTGCCTGTTTTGACGTTCACCGGCGCCCCCTTGAGCGCCGACCCTCCGATATCGATTCCAAGAATGTTCATGCGAAAAAGCTCACCCCTTGCACCCGCAGTTGCCGCTGCCGCACTCGCCCTCGCCGCCTTGGTGCGCATGGCCGTGCGTCAATTCCTCCTCCGTCGCCGCGCGCACCGAAACCACCTCGACGTCAAACACCAGGTCCACGCCCGCCAGCGGATGATTTGCATCCAGCAACACCTCGTCACCGTCCACCTCCACCACGCGCACGATTGGGGCAAACTGATCCTCGCCCGCCCGAAACTGGTCGCCCGGTTTCAGTTCGCCCTCGACCGGCAACAGCGCCTT
>DFYA01000298.1:0-6513 GCA_002382525.1 Opitutaceae bacterium UBA4094 | reverse complement strand
CGCCCATCACGACCCCACCCCGCCCGCTGGCAAGGGCGAAAACCACCTCCGACGTGGGAAGCGAGCTTGCTCGCGATCTCCGCCGCCCCGTCGCCAAGCCACGCTCGCCACCGCCGCCGATCGCCCGCGCCCCCCGCCTCACGTCTCCTGCCGCAACACCTCCAGCGGCGGATGCCGCGTGATGCCGCGCCCCGACAGCCACCCCGTCGCCACGGTCAACGTCGTCACCAGCACGACCGCCCACAGCAGCGGCCCCGGAGGCATGATCACCTGCAACTTAAACACCCAATACGCCAGCGCCGCATTCGCCCCATACGCAAGCACCCCGCCCACCAGCGCCCCCAGCACGCCAAGCACCGCATATTCCACCAATTGGATTTGCACGAGTTGCGCACCCGACGCCCCGAGCGTCCGCAACAATACGGTCTCCTTCAGCCGCTGAAACCGCCCCGTCAACACCGCGCCTGCCAACACCAACACGCCCGTCACCACCGTAAACAACGACATGAACTGCACCACAAACTGCACCTTCGAAAAAATCCCGTCCAACGTCTGCAACACCAGCGCGAGATCCAGCGCCGACACATTCGGTAACGCCGCCACCACCGCCTGCTGCACGCGCGCCGACTCCGCCGCGTCGGCCGCTTTCGTCGCGACGACATAAAACTTGGGCGCCCCCTCCAGCACGCCTTCGGGAAACACCACAAAAAAGTTCGGCGACATCCGCCGCCAGTTCACGAACCGCAGACTGGCCACACGCGCCGCCACCGGCACGCCTTGCACGTCGAACTCCAACACGTCGCCGACCGCGAGGTGCATGTCCTTCGCCAGCGACTGCTCGATCGAAACCGGCACCACCGTTTCGCCCTCCGGCATACGCCCAACGAACTCGCCGCTCGTCACCGTCTCGGTGTCCGACAGTTCCCCGCGAAACGTCGAGCGATATTCCCGCCGCAATGTCCACGACGGGATGTCCGACGTCTCGTCCTTCAACCACTCCTCGATGCTCCGCCCCTTCAAGCTCCGCAGTCGCATCGTCACGATCGGCGCACTCGCCTGCGGAGGCACGCCCTGCTCCGTCAGCAATGCGTTCAGTGGCTCGAACTGGTCGTCCTGAATATCGAAGAACAACAGATTCGGACGCGCCCCCTCACCCGTCCCGCGGATCTGGTTGAGCAACGTCTCGCGCGCCAGCGTCAGCGTGAGCAGCAAACACGTCCCCAGCCCGAGCGACAACAACAGCAACACTGTTCGGTTGTTCGGACGATGCAGGTTCGCCACGCCCTGCCGCCACACATACGGCAGTCGCTTCGGCATAAAACGCCGCGCTGCCCACGCCACGCCGCGCGCCACCACCGCCAGCACGCCGAAACCGATCAACAGAGCCGCCGTAAAGCCCAGCCCCCATGTCCAACGCTGCGTCTGCCACACCGCAAACGCGGTCACCGCGCCGATGATCGCCGCATACACAAACCACCGCCACGGATCGCCCCCCGCCCGCTCCACAAACGCCGAGCGAATCGCCACCAGCGGTGACACGCGCCGCACGGTGAGCAGCGGCAACAACGTAAACAATCCGCCGACCAACACGCCCGCCGCCAAACCCCGTCCGACCGCGCCCCACGCCACAAAAAACTCCACGTCAAAGGGCAGCATGCCCTTCAGCACTGCGGGCAATGCGAGCTGCACCGCCACACCGAGGGCCGCGCCCGCCAGCGCCCCGAGAAAACCGAGCGCCAGCCCCTGCACCAGATACACGCCAAAGCTCTGCCACGCACTTGCGCCCAAACACCGCAGCACCGCCACCGTGGTGATCTTCTGTCCCACATACACATGGATCGCGCTCGCCACACCGATGGCTCCGAGCACCAACGCCACAAAGCCCACCAAACTCAAAAAGCCCTGCACGTTCTTCAACGTCTGCCCCAGCTCCTCCTTGCGTTCCTCCACCGTATCGACACCCAGCCGCAACTCGCGAAACGCCTCGCGTCGATCCTCCACGAATCGCTCTACATCGAACCCCGGAGCGAACTTAAAAAACGCCCGGTTCCGCACCAACGATCCGCGCCCCAAAAGCTGCGTTCCCTCCAGCGCCGGCGTCGAGACCAACACGCGCGGAGACAACGTCGCCACCGCCGCCGAATCGCCCGGGAACTGGTTCAACGCTCCTGCGATGGTGAACACCTTTTCGCCCAGCTTCAGCGGATCGCCCGCCGCGAGGCCGAACTGCCGCATCATGGTTTCCTCGACCAAAACAAAGTCGCCCTGCGTCAGTTTTCCGAACACGTCGGCGGGCGTCGTCTTCACGTCACCATAAAACGGATACGCCCCTTCCAGCGCGCGCACGGTGACGAGCCGCGTGCGATTCGCCGCCGACGGGAACACGACCATCGAAGCAAACGAGATCTCGTCCGACCGCGCTTCGCCTCCGATGGAGTTAAGAAACGCCTCCGCCTCGGGTGTGAGTCCCGAGCGCGATTTCACTTCGAGGTCCGCCCCGAGCAGCCCCTTGGACTGGTCATCGATCGCGCTCTGAAGATTTGCGCTGAAGGACCCGATCGCCACCAGCGCCGCGACGCCCAGCACGATCGATAGCGAAAACAGCACGAGCCGCCGCCGCGCCGTCCGCGAGTCCCGCCAAGCCATTTTAAAGATGAAATTCATGAAGAGTTGCCCACGGAAAACACGGAATACACGGAAGAATCAGAGCACGAACCGCTCGTGCTCCACTTTCGGGAAGTGCCCGAAGTTGACCAGTAAACCCACGCGAAGGCCGGTCGCATGAAGATAATTCTGCATTTGTGCGCGATGCTCGTCGATGAGCTTCGACACCGCCTTCAACTCGACGATCACCTTATCGTAGCAGATGAAATCAGCGACGTAGTGCTGCTTAAGCGGCCGGCCTTTGTAGCTCAGTGCCAAAGGCACCAGCGCCACGGCGGGAATCCCCTGAATCCCAAACTCCATTTCCAGACACTCCTGAAACACCGCCTCCAGAAATCCGCCCCCCTTTTCCTTATATACCTCAAAGCAAGCGCCGAGTATCCGATACGTTTCATCCCTGTGTAGTAGTTCCATAAAGTTCTTCCGTGTATTCGGTGTGTTCCGTGGGCCAAAAACTCCGAACTCCATCGTTCCTTACCCCACCACGCGCCCGTCCTTCAGCCGCAACACACGGCCGCACAACTTCGCTAATTCCAAGTCGTGCGTCACTAGCACCAGCGTCGTCCCGCGTTCGTGGTTCAACCCAAAGATCAGCTCCGTCACCATCGCCGCCGTCGCCCCGTCGAGGTTCCCCGTCGGCTCGTCGCAAAACAAAATCTTCGGCGCATTGATGAACGCCCGCGCCAACGCCACGCGCTGCTGCTCACCACCCGACAACTGAATCGGATAGTGCCCCGTCCGCGCGCCCAGGCCCACTCGCTCCAACAACGCCCGCGCCGCCGCCTCCTTGCCGCTCACGCCGCGCAGCTCCAGCGGCACCAAAACATTCTCCAACGCCGTCAGCGTCGGGATCAGTTGAAAATTCTGAAACACAAAACCGACCTGCTCGTTCCGCACCCGCGCGCGTGCGTCCTCGCCGAACCCGCCGATCGACACGCCGCCCAACGTCACGTCGCCGCCGCTCGGCCGATCCAGCCCCGCGCACAACCCAAGCAACGTCGTCTTGCCGCTGCCCGACGGACCCACGATCGCCAAACTCTCGCCCGCCCCGAGCGCAAAACTCACTTCATGCAACACCGTGATCGGCCCGGCCGCGGTGGGGTAAATCTGGGTGAGCTTCTCGACTTTCAAGATAGGTTGGTCACTCATGCGAAGAGCGCGAAAGAAAGCGCGCATCCCCTTTTACGCAACCGATGAAGATCCTCTTTTCCCTCCTTTTCCTCCTCTGCTTGAGCATCCTGCACGCATCCGATTCCCGCCCCCGCACCATCATGTTTTTTGGTGACAGCCTAACCGCCGGCTACGGACTCGACGACGCCGACACGCAGGCATTCCCCGGTCTGATCCAGAAAAAAATCAACGCCGCCAGCCTTCCCTACCGCGTGATCAACTCCGGCCTCAGCGGAGAAACCACCGCGGGCGGCCTGCGTCGCATCGACTGGGTTCTACGCACGCCGGTCGACATCTTCGTTCTCGAACTCGGTGGCAACGACGGCCTGCGCGGACTCGCCCCCGAGGTCGCCGCCAAAAACCTGCAAGGCATCATCGATAAAGTCCGCGCGAAGAACCCGTCCGTGAAGCTCGTGATCGCCGGCATGGAGATGCCCACCAGCATGGGCGCCGCCTACGTGCGCGAGTTCGCCGCGATCTTCCCCGCGCTGGCCAAGGCCAACGACGCCACGCTCATCCCGTTCGTGTTGGAAGGCGTCGGCGGCATCTCGGAGATGAATCTCGCGGACGGTTTTCACCCCAACCTCCCCGGCCACCAACGCATCGCCGAGACCATCTGGAAAACCCTGAAGCCGCTACTGGATTGAGGTGGGAAGCGAGCTTGCTCGCGATCGTTCGGCGCTCAGCGAGAGCAAGCTCGTTTCCCACCCAAATCCCGACTCCCCCTCACCGAGCCAACTCCGCGCTCCGCCGCACGAGTTGAAGAAACTCCGCTCGATGGCCGCCGGGATCGTTCCGTAAACCATCCTCGGCCAACTCCAGCACCTGGTCGAATGTCGCGGTGCCTTTGTGTGGCGAGTCGCTCAGCAACATGCCCCACGCCGCCACCGCCATCGCAAAACGGAACTCGGTGTCCGCCCTCGCCGCGAACTTCTCCCCGCTGTCCGTCAGCGGGAACTCCAGCTTCGCGCTCACGTCACCTTCCGGCTGTTTGTAACGGATCTTCACCGTGAGCAGCTCCGCCGAGGCCGCCCCCGCCAACTTCGTATCGCCCGTCTTCCGGGTCTTCGTCTGATACTTTAACGGATCCACTGCCGGCCGCCCATCCGCTCCGACGCCGGACTCCGCGCCCACCGGCACGACTTCATACAACGCCGTGACCGTGTGTCCCGCGCCGACGTCGCCCGCGTCCACCGCGTCGTTGTTGAAATCTTCTTTTTTGAGCATCCGGTTCTCGTATCCGATCAACCGATACGCCGCCACACGCGCAGGGTTGAACTCCACCTGCACCTTCACGTCCTTCGCGATCGTCGCGAGCGTGCCCTCGACCTGTTCGACAAACACCTTCTCGGCCTCGCGACGCGTATCGATGTAGCCATACGTTCCGTTGCCCTTCGCCGAGAGCGCCTCGAGCGTCGCGTCCTTGAGGTTGCCCATGCCGAACCCGAACACGCTCAGGAAGACGCGGCTCTTCGCCTTGTCCTCGACCAGCCGCACGAGTTCGTCGCGATTGGTGACGCCCACGTTGAAATCACCGTCCGAGCAAAGGATCACGCGGTTGATCCCGCCGTTCGGCACGAAGTTGGCCTTGGCGATGTCATAAGCGAGGTGGATACCCATGGCGCCGTTGGTCGATCCCCGCGCCACCAGTCCATCCAGCGCGGCGAGGATATCGTTTTTCCGCGAACCCGGAGTGGACGGTAACGAGAGCCCCGAACTGCCCGCATACGTAACGATAGCCACGCGGTCATCAGGCCGCAAACGCTCGACGAGCATCCGCAACGACTCCTTCACGAGCGGCAGTCGATTGGCCGAACTCATCGAGCCCGACACATCGATCAGGAAAACCAAGTTTGCCGCCGGACGCGTCGCCGCCGTGAGTTCGCGCCCCTTAAGCGCGATCCGCACCACGCGATGACGCGGGTTCCACGGCGCCAACTCGGTGGCCAAATGCGCCGCAAACGGCGTCCCATCGCGAGGCGGTGCGTAGCGATACGGGAAGTAGTTGATCAGCTCCTCCACCCGCACCGCATCGCGCGGCGGCAACGAACCGCCAGTGATGAAGCGGCGGACGTTGCTGTAGCTCGCCGTGTCCACATCGATGGAAAACGTGGAGAGCGGATGTTCCGAGACGCGGCGAAACCCGTTATCTCCGGGGTGGACGTAGGCCTCTGCAGAGCTATGGAGACGGGCGTCCCCGAATCCCTCCGGCCGCGCTCGGGCCGTGAGATGCGATTCTGGAAGCATACGCGCGGATCGGTGATCCAAGCCTAGCACGGCAGGTCTCATCGGTGCCGGCGCAGGTGTAGAGGCCGTCGGTTGGGCATTGAATCCACCCGCGCTTCCCGCGCCCATACCTGTGCTATAACCCGGCTCGGCGCGCACTTGACCGACACCTTTTCCAAACCCCATCCCGCCTAAAGAGCTCGCGCCGACNNCGCTGCATCCTGCATCTTTTTGAATTCTGCGTAGGTCATCCTTAACGGCTCCGGCGCCGGTGCCGGTAGCTCCGCCAAGGTCTGATCGAAACTCACGTCCGCAAGCTCGACGGCGGGCACCGACAAACCAACGACCGGCTGAGCTTCGCCCAAGCTGTCGCTCTCCGTCGTCGTCGCCACGAATGACGGCGCCGCCTTATCCCGCCGCACCCACACCACCACCGCAAAACACGCCGCGACG
>DFYA01000316.1:2965-34201 GCA_002382525.1 Opitutaceae bacterium UBA4094 | reverse complement strand
CAGATGGTGAAGGACCTGCGCACCGGCGTCTCGACGTCCGACACGCAGGCGGTGCTCGACGGCGACATCGACCGCTTCATCAACGGCTGGCTGCGCGCCGGGTGTCCGCGTCACCGCAACAAGGACATCCAGGTCGACGACGAGTAAGTGAGTCCGGGGGAGGCTCTTTCTTCTTTCTCTTAATCTTTATCTTTCGTCAGCCCGGGCTGGAGAAAGAGAAAGATTAAGATAATGAGAAAGACGCCCATGCCCGACCTCGCTCACTCCGACCTTCAAGCCGCCTTTGCCGCCACGTCGTTGTTCGAGGACAAGTCGTGGCAGCTCTCGCCCGATGCGTGGGCGCTCACGCCGGAACAAGCGGCCGAACTCGAAGCCATCGGCGCGGCGTGTCTCGAATATCATCAGGCCTTGGAGACGCTTTATCTGCGATCGGCCGCCGGGAAGAACCTTCTGCGCAACAAGCCGCTGCTCGCGCCCTGGGTCGCCGATTATCTCGACCGCGGCAAACCCGATCACCTTGTCGCCCATGCGCGCGATCCGAAAAACCGCGGCGTCTTCCCGACCGTGCTCCGGCCGGACCTGCTGCTGACCGACGAAGGGTTTGTGATGACCGAACTCGATTCTGTGCCGGGCGGGATCGGTCTCACCGCGTTTCTCAACAAGCTGTATTCAGAAACCGGCGACATCGTCGGCGCGGGCGACGCTATGATCCGGAACTTCCACGCTTCGCTCGCGGCGCTGCGGCCCGACGTGCGCAATCCGCTGATCGCGATCGTGGTGTCCGACGAAGCCGCGACCTACCGGCCCGAGATGCACTGGCTGGCCGAGCAACTCCAGGTGCAGGGCAAGCGTGTGTTCTGCCTCGACCCCGACGACGTGTTTCCGCTCGGCACGTCGCTCTGCTTCGACGTCGAAGGCAACCCCGAGAAGATCGATATCATTTATCGTTTCTTCGAGCTGTTCGATTTGGAGAACATTCCGACCGCGCATTACTTCTTCGAGTCGTGGGCGGCGGGCGAGGTGGCGATCGTGCCGCCCATGCGGCCTTACCAAGAGGAGAAACTCGGGCTGGCTTTATTCCATCATCATCTGCTGCAGGACTACTGGGCGGAGACGTTGGGTGGGCGCACGTTGAAGCTGTTACGCAAACTCATCCCGCAATCCTGGGTGATCGATGCGACGCCACTGCCGCCGGGCGCGGTGCTCGACGGTCCTAAGGTAGGGGGCCGCGCGATGAACGACTGGCGCCAACTCGCCGGAGCGTCGCAGAAGGAGCGCGACTTGATCCTCAAGATTTCCGGTTACCATGAGAGTGCCTGGGGCGCGCGCAGCGTGGTTTTGGGCAGCGACTGTTCGCGCGAGGAATGGCAGGCCGGCGTCGAGGTCGCGATCGAAGACGCACCGCGCAATCCGCACCTGTTGCAGGAGTATAAGAAGCCGCGTCGTGCCAAGCACCGCGTGTATGATCACCAACAACAGGTGCGCGAGGTGGACGGCCGGCTGCGCCTGTGCCCGTATTATTTCGTGATCGGCGGCAAGGCGGTGCTGAGCGGCGCGCTGGCGACGTTTTGTCCGCCGGACAAAAAAATCATCCACGGCATGCAAGACGCGGCCTTGTTGCCGAGCCGCGTGGTCCCGGCGCAAGCGTCAGCCGGTGACGCCGACACATGAACGAGTAGCCAGCAAAACGGCGCCCCGAGAGGCGCCGTTTTTATTTTTGGAGCGCGCGTGATGGCGCGTGTGCTTTGGCTCAACGAACGGTGCGCAGTTGCACGCAGTCAACGAGTCGGTCGGAGGATAGAATATCCGTCGCGATGATAAGTTTGTCCCCGATGTTGACGCTGCCGTTGTTCACGAGGAGCGCGATGGCGTTCTCGATGGTTGCGTTGGGCTCGGAGTCGAGCGGCATAATGAACGGTTCGACGCTGCGCATGATGCGCATGTGGCGCAGGGTCTCGACCGAGTTGGTGATCGCGAAAATCGGGGCAAGCGCGGGGCGCAGCGCGGCGAGACCGGCGGCCATGAAGCCTTGGCGGGTGAAGGTGAGAATCTTTGAGCCCGGCATCTGGTGGGCGAGCAGGACGGCGGAGTGGAGCAGTTTGACCTTGTCGGTTTCGACGTGGTCGGGCTCGGCGAATTCAAACGGGCCTTCTTGTTCGATGCGGCGGGCGATGCGGTCGAGGGTCTGCACGCATTCGAGCGGGTAGCGGCCGACGGTGGTTTCGCCGGAGAGCATGACGCAGTCGGCCTTTTCATACACGGCGTTGGCGACGTCGGTGATTTCGGCGCGGGTGGGGACGGGGGAGCTGATCATCGATTCCAGCGTGTGGGTGGCGATGATGACGGGCTTGCCGTAGTGGAAACACGCTTGCACGGCGCGGCGCTGAATGACGGGCAGATCCTCGAGCGGGCACTCGATGCCGAGATCGCCGCGGGCGACCATGAGGGAGTCGGTCGCTTGGATGATTTCGTCGAGATTCGAGATGGCGGTCTGATCCTCGATCTTGGCGATGATCTTGGCCTTGGATTTGTTGACTGCGAGAAACTCGCGGAGCTGGTGAATATCCTTGGCTTCGCGGACGAAGGAGAGGGCGACGAAATCGATGCCTTCCTCGATGCCCATAAGCGTGTCGAGGCGGTCTTTTTCGGTGAAGGAGGGGAGGTTCACCTTTACGCCCGGGAGATTGATATGGCGGCGGGAGCTGAGGGCGCCGGGCGTGAGCACTTTGCAACGGATGTGGTTGTTGTCTTTTTCGAGGACCTCGAAGCGCATGAGGCCGCTGTCAACGAGCACGATGTCGCCGACGTGGATGTCGTTGACGAGGTCCTGGTAGTTGACGTTGACGGAGCGGATTTCTTCGCCGCCTTCGCGGTCGCCGGGCTTGACGGTGAAGTCGAAGGTTTCGCCGACCTTCAGTTCGATGGGAGCCTCGACGTCGCCAGTGCGAATCTCGGGGCCTTTGATGTCCATCATGATCGCGATCTCGCGTCCTACTTTTTTGGATACGTCGCGGATGCGGCGGATGACGGCGCGGGTCCATTCATGGTTGCCGTGGGCCATGTTGAGGCGGGCGATGTCGGCGCCTCCGGCGATGAGCTTCTCCAGCATTTCCTCGCTTTGGGTGGCGGGGCCGAGGGTGAAGATGATCTTGGTGCGACGAAGCGTAGAAGTTGGCATAGACGCGAAGATTCAGGCCAGCGAGACGACCGGCGGTCAATCTTTCCCCTGTGACGCAAGTGCTCCGCGATCTGCAATAAGTTGCAGATCTAAATTTAAAGTTCGCAGAGAGCGGTCCCGCCGCCTGATGCAACGATGTTGAAGCGGCAGGTGAGCCGTGTGCGAAGGTCGGCGAGCGAGGTCTCGATCGCCTCGTGGCTGTTGCAGTCGCGCGATAGGTGGGTGAGGAACACGTGACTCCAGCGCGGACTGGCCACGGCGGAGAGGAGTTCGCGCATCGCGTCGTTGGAAAGGTGCCCATGACGACCGGAGATGCGCTGTTTGGTCGGCCAGGGACGCTTCATGTCGGCCTCCAAGAGGCGAGGACAGTGGTTGCTCTCGACGACGACGACATCGACGTCGCGGATGCGCTCGTGGATGTGTTGCGGAGCGTGGCCGAGGTCGGTGAGCCAGGCGATGCGGCGACGCGGCGTGAAGAGATCGGCTTCGTGGCCGTTGGAAAACGTGAACCCGACCGGTTCTTGGGCGTCGTGGGGCACGTGAAAGCTTTCGACTTCGAGGTCGCGGAAGTGGAAGCGGGAACCCGTCTCGAAGATCTTCCAGGCGACGGGGTGGCTGGTCTTGGCTTGGACGGCGCGGGCGGTGGCAGAGTTGGCGAAGACCTGGATGTGCGGAAACTTCTTGAGGCCGTCGATACCGGCGGCGTGGTCGCCGTGTTCGTGGGTGAGGAAGACGCCGTGGATGTTGTCGAGGCTCTCGCCCGCGTCATGGAGAAGCTGCTTGAGTTTGCGCTGGGTGAAACCGGCATCGATGAGGATGCGCGACTCGGCGGTGCGCAGGATGGCGCAGTTGCCCGCGCTGCCGCTGCCGAGGATTTGAAAAGACATTGCCATGTTCTGGGGCTGATGAAGGCGGGCGAGGCCGGACGCGCAAGGTGGATTTGCGTCCCGGGCGGGCCGGTTGCGCAAGGTCCTGCCCGTGAATTGACCGCGCGGCGAATTATGTTACATCGTCTTCCTTCATGCCCAAGAAAGCCGCCCAAACCAAAGCCCGTGCCGTCACCGTGCGACCGCAAATGGGCGTGGTCACGATCACGCGTCAGGTGCACTTCAACTCCGCGCACCGCCTGTGGAACCCGTCGAAGAGCCAGGCGTGGAACGTGAACCAGTTCGGCCTCTGCACCAACCCGCATTGGCACGGCCACAACTACGTGCTGGAGGTCTCGCTGCGCGGGCAACCCGACCCCGAGACCGGATGCATCATGGACCTGGGCGAGTTGAAGCGGCTCATCAACACGCACATCTTGGACAAGTGCGATCATCGCAATCTCAACGACCAGGTGGACTTTTTGCGCGGGATCATTCCCTCGACAGAGAACCTCGTGATCGCGTTCTGGAACCAGCTCGAACCGCACATCCCGGCGGGGCGTTTGTATTGCGTGAAGCTTTACGAGACGCCGCGCAACTTCGCCGAGTATCACGGACCGGACGTCGTGTAATCCTTTCCTCAATACGCGCGCCTGCCGCCTTCGTCTCCGCGAAGGCCGCGGTTATCGTCACCCGCCGGGCACGCTCCTAACCCAAAAACGAAGATGCCCGAAAACACAGCCAAGCCCATGTATCTCCACCGCACCGCCGGTGGAACGGCGCCCAAGATCAGGCGCGCCTACGATGCCAAATTTAAAGTCACGCCCGCCTATCGCGCGTCGTTGCCCGACATGATGGAAGCGGCGGATCCCATCTCCGGTGGCTCGGTGCCGATCCAGCAGGTGGGCATCTCTAATTTTAAGCTGCCGCTTAAATACCGCACGCAGGCCGGCAAGACGCTCACGTTGGAGACCAGCGTCACGGGCACGGTTTCGCTTCAAGCGGAATTGAAGGGCATCAACATGAGCCGGATCATGCGCTCGTTTTACGAGCACAAGGACGGCATCACCACGGGCGAGTGGATGGGCAAAATCCTCAAGGCCTACCTGCGCAAGGTGGAGAGCAAGGCGGCCCGGCTGAAGATCCGCTTTTCGTATCCGCTGCTGCAACCGAGCCTGCGAAGCGGGTTGGCGGGTTATCAATTTTACGACGTCGCCTTCGAGGGCGTGATGACGGAAGGCGGGCGCTATCGGCGCTTCATTCATTTCGACTTTGTGTATTCTTCGGCCTGTCCCTGTTCGGCGGAGTTGTCGGAGCATGCGCGCGATCGACGCGGGGCTTACACGGTGCCGCATTCTCAACGCAGCAAGGCGCGTCTCACCATCGAGGAGGCCGAGGGGAAAAAGATCTGGATCGAGGAAATCCATGCGTTGTGCGTGCGCGCGTTGCGCACCGAGACGCAGGTGATGGTGAAGCGTGAGGACGAGCAGGCGTTTGCCGAACTCAACGGCGCGCACCTCAAGTTTGTCGAAGACGCCGCGCGCCTGCTCTACGCGGAACTCGCAAAGGACCGTCGAATCGCGGATTTCCAAGTCGCGTGTTCGCATCAGGAGTCGCTGCACTCGCACGACGCGGTGAGTGTTATTTGCAAAGGCGTGCCCGGCGGCCTCGCGGCGGAGTTCTCCGACTTCGGGTTGTTGCGCTGTTGAGCGGTCGGCCGACCCGAACCACTCCGCGCATTCGCGGACAAACCCGCAACACACTCATCATGAAAACTCCCGTCATCCTCATCACCGGCGCCTCGCAGGGCATCGGCGCGGCCATTGCCAAGGTATTCGCCAAGGAAATGCCGCGCGTGCGGTTGGCGCTGGTCGCGCGCAACGCGCGTAATCTCGCGACGGTGGCGGGCGCATGCGAAAAATTCGGCGCGACCGTGGAGACGTTCACCTGTGACGTGGCCGACGCGATCGCGGTGGAAGCTCTGGAGGGCGCCGTTTCGGCGCGCTTCGGAACCGTGGATGTTTTAATCAATAACGCCGGGGTGTTTGCCGCCGCGCCTTTTTTGGAAACGACCGTCGGGGACTTTGATCGCATCGTCGCGGCGAACTTGCGGAGCGCCTTTTTGGTGTCGCGCGCCTTCGTGCCGGCGATGATCAAACAGAAGCAGGGCGATGTGTTTTTCATGAGTTCCATCGCGGGGTTGGGCGCATATCCAAACAGCACGGCGTATTGCGCGGCTAAGTTTGGCGTGACCGGACTGGCGCAGGTGTTGCGCGCGGAAACCAAAGAGCACGGCGTGCGCGTATGTTGCGTGCACCCGGGTGCAACGTGGGCTCCATCATGGTCGGGCAGCGGCATTGCGGAGGAACGTATCATGCCGGCGGCGGACGTGGCGCGGGCGTTCTTCGATATTTACCGACTTGGGCGGAATACCGTCGTGGAGGAAATTATTCTCCGTCCGCAACTCGGCGATTTATGACTTCAGGGTCGGATGCTTTCCGGACGGGACCCGCCGTTGGTTAAGAGATATGGTAAATCTCCGATATGCAGGCTGCACGCCGCAGGGAGAGGGGACCTTGCGGTTTGCACGGGACGGAGGGCGGGGCATGTGTGGGTGGTTATCGTAACATATTGGTTTTGAGCCCGATGAGGTTTATGGGAGGTGGTTGGCACGACTCCGGCGTATGGGTGGTCATGACTATGAATACACCCAACGCACTTGGTTTTATCATCGTCGGCCTGCTTATGGAGGCGCTCCACTTTCTGCCCAGCATCAGCGGTGTCCGTGAAATGTGGCTGCTCGTAATGGGCGGCGTCCTGATGACGGTCGGCTTTGCCGTGCTTGCGCAAGCCGCGTGGCTCAAGATCGCTCCCCGCGTGCAGACGCTCTCGGTGGCGGCGACACGTCGACGCGAGGCTGCCGCTCGGGGCACCGTGCCGGAAGGCCGGCGGGCTTCGACCTAAGCGCGTGAGAAGATGAAACCAACCCACCAGCGCCTCGCCGAAAGCGGGGCGTTTTTTTGCGCGTCACCCGTCATCGACCGCACACGTGCACCAGGTGCCGCGGTGGTCGGCGGAGGCACGAGCCGGGGTCAACGTTGGCCGCGAATGGAGTGCTCACCTACCTGTGCGTCCGGACGTCGCTCGCTACACTGACGCACCGTCCGAGGTCTGCGCCTCATTTCATCCACCCTCAAACGCCTCTTCATGGACTACCGTCGTTTCGAAACCAATCTCTCCCAATCCTACGACCGCGGGGCCGATCAATATCGTCGTGACGACGAGATCGAGGCGCGCAGCGAAAATCATCAGAGGTTGGGCGGCAACTTGCGCCGGATGTGCCGTTCGTTCGGGCGGCCGGTGCGCGTGCTTGAAATGGGCTGCGGCACGGGACGTTATTTTCATTGGCTCGACAACACCGAGTTGCTGGTCGGCACCGACATCTCGGCCGAAATGCTGAACCGCGCGAAACAGCCCGTGCATGCCTCGCAAGTGACGGCTCGGGAGGTCCGTCTGATCCGGAGCAACCTTTACGAAATGAAGTTCGAGCCGCAGTCGTTCGATTTTATCTATTCGCTCGGCGTGTTTGGTTACGGCGCGGCGATCACGTCCGAGTTGTGCGCGAAGATCCACAGCTGGCTCGCCCCGGGCGGGCGGCTGTATTTCGACGCGCTGGAGCGACGCGACTCGGGTCGTGTTTATGAGATGAAGCAATCGATGAAGTCGGCCGTGTTGCCGTTCCTGCCCGGATCGGTGCGGCAACGGGTCGAGGCGCGCCGGCAAGAAGCCGTGCCGGTGTGCAACCACACCCGCGCCGAAATCGAACAACTCATGACCGGGTCGGGCTTCGACGATTTTGTGATCTCGTCCAACACCTGCCATTCGCCGCTGTGGACGGGAATGCATCTGGAGTGCTGCGCACGAAAGATGGCTCAAAACAAGAATTCGGGTTCGACTCACGCAAACGCAGACCTTCGGCGATCGGTTCCCGCCAGCGTTTAAAGCGACTCCGCAGGCATTTGGCTCAATCTTGGGGGATTTCCCCATAGTCATATTGGGCCGCAGCAGCGTAGTCTGGAATGACATGGAACTATCGACTCTCTCGGAGCGGATCGCCGCCTACTTCCCCGCCTTACTGGCTGCATTGCCGGTGGCGTTGATCATCGTTCTGGGCGCTCTCGCGCTGAACCTGTTGATCGGACGTGCGATGATCATATTGGCGCATCGCACGCATCTCACCGACTTGGACGTGCTTCCGGTGCGGAAGCTTCTGCGCTGGTTGATTCGCATCGTCGCGGTGATCCTGATCCTTGGCGTGTTTGGTTTTCAGATCGGGGGCATTTGGGCGATGCTGTCGACGATCCTCGGTTTGGTGGCGATCGGGTTCGTCGCCGTGTGGAGTTTGATCAGCCACACGACCGCGACGATGCTCATCTTGTTGCTGCGTCCGTTTCATGTGGGCGACGACATCGAGTTTGCCGGCGAGCCGGTGCGCGGCCGCGTGATCGATATTAATTTTTTCTACACGACCGTCATCGATCATGAGGGGATGCTACAGCAGATCCCTAACAACCTGTTTTTTCAAAAGACGCTGAAGCGGCGCATAAACGCCGGGCCAATCAGCCTCGCGGTGCAATTGCACGCCGACCTGCCTGCCAAGGTGGCGCTGCCGCCGCCGCCGGTGGAGAAAAAGGTCGACGAAAAAACGCCTGAGCCCGACCCGAACATGATGTTGCCGGATCCGCGGAGCATCGCGCCGCCGAGCAAATCAGAGAAGTGAGGTGAGTCGCTGGAGCGCGGCAACACGAAGTGCTGTCTGGTTCGCCGGAGCGACAGTTTCCAACTGCAGGAAGGGTGGGACGTCGGAAGTGCGCCTATGGAGCAAGGTTCAGCCCCCCAAGGCGTCTTCGATGGCCTTGGCGGCGGTTTTGAGGATCTGCAGGCGGGCGTAGCGTTTGTTGTTCGCCGGAATCAGGTGCCAAGGCGCGGCGCGGTCGGTGAGGGCGAGCATGTCGCCGACGGCGACCTCATAGGCGTCCCACTTGCGGCGATTACGCCAGTCCTCGGCGTTGATCTTGTGACGTTTGTAGGCCGTTTTTTCGCGTTCGCGGAAACGCTTCAACTGCTCCTCACGGCTGACGTGCATCCAAAATTTAACTACAATTGTGCCGTGGTCGACGAGTTGGGACTCGAAGTCGTTGATCTCGCCAAAAGCGCGGCGCCACGCGGGCTCGCTGCAGAAACCTTCGAGGCGTTCGACCAGCACGCGACCATACCACGACCGATCGTAGATGGTGACGAGGCCGGCGCGCGGAACATGGCGCCAGAAGCGCCAGAGATAATGGTGGGATTTTTCCTCGTCGGTGGGTTTGGCGACGGGGATCACGCGGTAGTCGCGTGCGTCGATCGCACTGGTGAGGCGGCGGATGGCTCCGCCTTTGCCGGCGGCGTCCCAGCCCTCGAAAACAAAAATGATGGAACGGCCGGCGGCTTGCGCGGCGCGGGTGGCGAGGTGAAGCCGGCCGAGCCATTTCTCGCGCTTCGCTTCGTATTCGGCTGACGAGAGTTTCTGGTCGAGCGGAAGCGCCAAGAGGCGGGCGCGTCCTGCGGATCGGAGCGGTTCCGGGGTCGCGGGGCGGGCGGGTTTGGTCGGCGTCGCCTCGATTCGGTCGAGGTGCGCCGACAGTTTGCGCACGAGCAGGTCGGCGACCTCGAGGTTGCGCGCGCGCGGATCGGAGGCGCCGATGACCGTCCACGGTGCGCCGGGGCGGTGGGTGGCTTTGCGGAGGCGGGTTGCGGCGCGGGAAAGCTGGTCGTGAAGGCGGTGCTGGCGGCGGGCTTCGTCGGTCACGCGCCAAGCGGTGTCGTCGTTGGCGGCTAGCTCGGCGAGGCGGTCGCGTTGCTCGGATTTAGTGAGGTGAAGCCAGACCTTGATGATGAGGGTGCCGTTGTCGGAGAGCAGTTTTTCGAAATGGCGAATGCGCTCGAGGAAATGGGCGGTTTGGGCGGGCTTGCGGGCGGGGCCGCTTTGTTCGCGCAGCAGCTCCGTATACCACGAACCGGCAAAGATCCCGAGACGACCGTTGGAGGGCAGGCATCGCCAGAAACGCCACATAAACGGGCGTTCGCGTTCCTCGTCGGACGGTTCGCGAAAGGCGACGGTTTCAAAGCCGCGCGGGTCGAGCCAGCCACTCAAGGTGTTGATGACCTCGCTGCGCCCGCCGGCTTCCTCGCCGGCGAGAATGAGCAGGACTTTGCAGGGGGCCTTTTTCAAGCGCACCTGCAGTTGAACGAGTTGCTCGCGAAGAGCGGGGACGCGTGCGTCGTAGGCTTTCTTGGTCAGTCGATGGTCGGGACGCGCTGTGGCCATGTGGGCAGAAGAGAGCAGTCGGCGGCGCGCGGTGTCGAGAACGGGTTTAAGCGCGTGCGGAGTGGTTGGGCGACGGGCGGACGTTCAACGGATGGCGGGCGGGTGGTTCACGCGGAGAACCGCAGGCGCAGGTGGCGCCGGGAGGTGTTTTGATGCATGGTATTCACATCAATGGCCGCCGAGTGGACGGCTCAATTTCACCCGAGAATGAGGATGCACCCATGAATTGGACGATGATCACGGCGGAAGCAGTTTTTTATGCGGTTATGGCAGGTCTGCTGGGGGCAGGTGCGATGCGGCTGGCGATGCGGTTGATTGAGCGCGCGGGCCCGCCGACGGGCGGCATGGTGGTGGCGTTGGGGAGTTTGTTCACGCGCTCACGGGAGAATGCGCGGCTGACGGGCAACGGGATCTATTTTAGCGCCGCAGTCGTGTTCGGTATCTTGTATATGGTGCTGATGGTGCGGCTCGGGCTGACGGCGTGGCCGCATGCGTTCTTCGCGGGCGCCGGTTTTGGGTTTTTCCACGGGTTGGTGGTGAGCTTCGGGCTGACTTGGGTCATTTCGGACAACCATCCGTTGGCCGAATTCCGCAAGGTGACGCCATTGGTGTTTTTGTCGCATTTCGCCGGACACATCGTGTTTGGCGCGGTGGTGGGACTGGTGATTGCGATCTTGCCGGTGTGAGGGGCGTTGACGCGGCGTGCGCAAGCGCTCAACTCGGCGGCCTGATGAATCTTCCTCCCGACGAGCTGACATTCCTGACCGACTTGGTGAAGACCTCGCGTCAAAAACCGCATCGTGTGGACTGGGTGGACCGCGACGGCACGCAACGTTCGACAGTGCTCAGCGCGGCTGAGGCGGCGCGGCTCAACCAACTCGCGCACGGGCTCAAGATCTCGAAGAGCGAAGCGCTGCGGCAGGCGGCACATGTGCCGGTGAAGCGCTGACGCGGCGAATGGAGAAAACGCGAAAACACGCCTGCGATTTGTCACTTATTAAGTGACAAATGGGCTTGGGCGTTCAGCGCGTGTTTGTGGCGGCTTGGAACTGCGGGTGCGCCTCGATGCGGGCGGCGAAGGCGGGGCGGTCTGCCTCGGGGAGCGCGGCGGGGAATTGCGAGCCGCTGCGGCGCCAGCGCACGAGCCATTCGTCGCCGAGCGCGCGCGGCAGGAGCGGGTGCACGGCGATCGCGTCGAGACGCGTGAAAGCAATTGTCGTCGTGGATTTGGGCCCGGTGCCGACGCCTTCGGCCACGTGCCAGCCGCCGGTGAGCAAGGCGACGCGCACGGCCGTTGAGTTGGAATACGTGTAGAGTTCAGCGGACCTCGTGGCGCATTGTTTCGCGACGCGGGCAAACACCTCCGACGTCCAGAGTCCGGTGTCGGTCTTGGACGAAAACGGGTCGTAGAAAATGACGTCGGCGGCGAGCGAGGTCTCGATGAATGTGAGGAAATCACCGTGGTGCAGGTCCCACGCGAGCAGGCCCGAGGGGTGCGACCAGGAGCCGTCGCGCAGCAGAATGTGCGGCGCGCGGTGACGCACATGCGGGAAAAAATACGGATGCGCGGCGGCGAGTTTGAGCGGGTCGAGGTCGCACTCGAAACTCACGATGCGGAGGGGACGCAGGGCGTCGGCGCCGACTTCGGCAAGCAGTTTTTCGAAGCACTGGACGGCGGCCATGGCATTGGACGCGGCGCCGAGGCCGACGTCCCAGATGACGAGTTCCTCCGTGTCGTCGGCGGCGCGTTTGAGCAGGCGTGCGGTGAGGCAGGATTGGTCAACGTAGAGTTTCTGCGCCTCATCCTCGGGGCGGTTCACCGAGTGCATGATCTCGCCGGAGCTGAGCTGGCGGATGCTCGAAAAACCTTGGGACGACGTGTGGATTTCGTAGTCCCCGAGACGCGGCGCGCGCGCGGCTTTCGGCTGCTTTGTGGGAATGGTCGGGTTGTCCTCATCGTGACGGATGAGCTCGAGGCGTTTGCGTTCGTAGTAGTCGAGCCAAACGCCGGCGAGGATCGCCTCGCGGATCTCACGCATGAGTTGGTGGTAAAACCAGATGTTGTGCTGGCCGAGCAAATGCCAGCCGAGGTTCTCGCCGGTCTTGGTGAGGTGGTGCAGATAACCGCGTTCGTAGCGGGCGCAGGTGGGGCAACCGCAACGCGAGTCGAGCGGGCCGTCCTGGAGTTTATACACGGTGCGTTGCAGGTGCATCTTGCCGTGCGACGTGAACGCGGTGCCGCGCTGCGCGAGTTGCGTGGGGATGATGCAGTCGAACATGTCCACGCCGCGATGCACGGCTTCGAGGATGTCGATTGGCGTTCCCACACCCATGAGGTAACGCGGGAGGTTGTCGGGCAGGTGATCCGTGACCAGCCCGGTGAACTCGTAGCGCTCGGCGTGGGTTTCACCGACGGCGAGTCCGCCGATAGCGAGGCCGTCGAACGGCAAGTTGCGCAGGAACGCGGCGCTTTGGATGCGGAGGTCGTGGTGACACGCGCCTTGCACGATGCCGAACATCGCCTGTGGCGAGTCGCCGCGTGCGCGTAGCGACCGCTCGGCCCAGCGATGCGTGAGGTGCATCGCGGCCTCGGCTTGCTCGCGTCCGGAGGTGGACGGGATGCACTGGTCGAGCACCATCATGATGTCGCTGTTGATGGCACGTTGCATTGAGATGCTGAGCTCCGGCGTGAGCAAGTGCGCGGCGCCGTCGACGTAGCTACGGAAACGTGCGCCTTCCTCGTTCATGTCCCGTGAATGCGGGAGCGAAAAAATCTGAAACCCGCCCGAGTCGGTGAGCACCGGCCCTTCCCAACTCATGAACCGGTGGATGCCGCCAAATTTTTTAAATACCTCCGGGCCGGGGCGAAGGAGCAGGTGGTAGGTGTTGGCGAGCAATACGCTCGATCCGCACGCCTTGAGGGTGTCGGCGGTCTGGGATTTCACGGTGGCCTGCGTGCCGACGGGCATGAAGACGGGAGTGCGCACCTCGCCGTGAAGGGTGGTGAAGCGAGCGGCGCGCGCCTTGGAGCCGGGGGCGGTTTTTTCCAGAGTGAAATTGAGACGCGACATGAATCGGAGCGGTGGAGCGGAAGGTGGAGCGGGGGAGTAAGCGGCAGTTTTGGACGGGTGCGAATCTTTGTTTTTACAGGCTGCGGGCAACCGACCCCATGGCGCGATCAGGCGATCTTTTCGCCTATGTGTCGGTCGATGAGTGATTATGACGCAACTCACTCCGTCCACCTCCGCCCAAAGTCTCGAAGCTCGCCACAAGCTCTGGCAGCTCATCAAAGACATGGAAATCGCGATGCTCACCACGGTCGCGGAGGACGGACGTTTGCACAGCCGGCCCATGGCCACGCAACAGGTCGACGTGGACCGCGCCGAACTGTGGTTTTTTAGCTCCATCGACTCGCCGAAGATCGCGGAGATCTATCATGAGCGGGAAGTCTGCCTCGCCTACGCGTCACCTGAGACGCATCGCTACGTGTCCATCTCGGGCCGGGCGTTTGTCGTTCGTGACGGCGAAAAAGCCAACGAACTTTGGAGCACCGATGCGCTGACTTGGTTTCCTCTCGGCGTAAACGACCCGCATCTCGGTCTGCTCCGCATAGAAGTGGAAGCGGCCCAGATCTGGGACTCGCCTGCTGCGAAAGTGGTGCATTTGGGCGGCTTGGTGGAACTGCGGCTCCCGCGCGCGTCCACGCAAAACCTCGGATCAGGGCAGAAGGTCAACGTGCGTTGAGTCGCACGCGCAAGACGGTGCGCGACGAATTCCTACGCGGCCGATTTGACGCAGGGCTTGCCTGCGCGGGGCGTCGCCTTCCCTGTAGGCGGCATGAAGATTAAATCCGCCGAATTCGAAATCAGCGCGCCCACGCTTGAGCGGGCTCCGCGCTGGGCGCTGCCGGAGTTTGCCTTCATCGGCCGCTCCAACGTGGGCAAGTCTTCGCTCATCAATCTGCTCACCGAGCGCAACGCCCTCGCCAAGGCCTCGGTCACTCCCGGCAAGACGAAGCTTATCAATTTTTTTCGCATCAACGCGAACTGGTGCCTCGTTGACTTGCCCGGTTACGGCTACGCCAAAGTCGGGCGCGAACAGCGCGCCGATTTCAACGAGGCGGTGGCCGATTTCATCGAGCAACGCGACGTGCTAGCCCATGTGTTTGTCTTGATAGACTCGCGGCTCAGCCCACAGCGCATCGACTTGGAGTTTGTCCGTTGGATCGGGACCGCAGACGCGGCTTTCTCTCTTGTATTCACGAAAACCGACAAAGTTTCGACGTCGGTCGCACAGTCGAACATCGCGCTTTTCAAGAAAGCCATTGCCGAGTTTTTGCCCCAACCTCCGGCCACTTTCGCCACGTCTTCGACCAAGAAGACCGGGCGTATGGAGCTGTTGAAGTTTATCGAGGCCGGACTCGCCGCGTATAAAAACGGCTAAGCGCCTGACCGGCGCTGGTGTGTCGACCTTCCCGCGTCGATCCTTGGCCTTCGTCACGTTTCGCGGAGCCGAGGCTCCGCACCTTCACCCTTGAAAAGCCGCGCCGTCGCGGCACCAACAGGGCTCCTTATTTTTGTAGCATGAGTCATCCCGTTTTTTCGCGTCCCTTGTTCTTCCTGTCATTTTTCGTCGCCGACGTCGTGCTGTTGCTCACCGCGTTTCTCATCGCGTGGCGCACGACGGACGACCTCTCGGGTGGCGCGCTGGCGGGCGTGGTCGTATGCACTTGCCTCGGTGCCGTGCTGACGGTGTTGCCGTTCATTCTCAACGATGCGCGGGAGCGCGAGGCTCTGCTCGTAAAACGGCAGGGAGAACTGGCCGAACTCGTTAACTCATCCTTGGCCACCACCTCCCGTTGGGGCGCGCAGTGGGCCGCGGCCGCCACCGGTTTGGAGGATGCCGCCGGGCTCGCCTCGCGTAATATCGCGGCCGCCGAGCGCCTGCCCGCCGTGTTTCAAGAAAAGATCGATTCGTTCGCTGCGGTGTTCTCTGCCGCCGAATACGCCGCTCAAGCCCGAGACGAACGCTGCGCCAAGGCCCACGAAGAACGCATCGCACAACAGGAGCAGATCCTTGCGGACCGCATCAAAGCGGCGGCGGCCGTCGCGGTGGAGCTTGCGCGGATGCTCGGTGAGTTTACGCAAGTCGAACACACTCTGCGCGAGCGGCAGGCGTCGCTTGACGCGACGCTCGCGGCGTTTCCTGCGGCCGAGGCGCGTTTGCAGACGGCGCGCGAATCTTTGGAGGAACGGGTCGTCGCGGTTCCTGCGGAAATCGTCGCGCAGCACGAGCGAATGAGTGACGAAGCGGACGCGCGTTTGAATGCCACTGCCGATGCGTTGGCGCAGCGGCTTGCCGCGATGGAAACCGCGATCACCTCGCTGTTGGCTCAAATGGAGCATTTGCAAGCGGTTGCGATCACGTGTCCGCCACCCGCCGCCGTAGCCGCACCCGAGCCCCGCCCGCAGGCCGCGTCGTCGATCAGCGAAGACGTCGTCGTGCCCGCACCTCGGGTCGAGCCGGTATTGGCGGTGACGGTTACGCCCCCGCCGGCTGCCGCACCGTCCGTGCCCATTCCGCCCCCGTGCAACGAAGCGATCATGGATCCGTTTTTCATCCCTGAGGACGGCTACTCCGCCTTGGCCGACGCCATGGATGCGGGCCGACCGGCGTCCGCAGTCTAACACTGGGGCAGCGCCACGCATTTCGCGCATCGCGCCATACCGTGCATTTACATTTTGCTGTCACGGCGCAGGCGCTTCTTCACGAATGTCATCGGATGATGGCACTCTCGGTAAGGCCGGTCGCGCAGGCGCGGGCGGCGTGCAAATCCTCGTAAAAGGATTGTTTGCCGGGAAGTTTGGGGTTGCGCGCAGGGGCCTCAGAGAGTGTTTTTACGGTCGGTCCCGTGTTTGTTCCCTGTAAAGTTTTATAATCGATTTACCCCGTGTCGGCTAAACTCCTTCTCGTCAGGACCGGCTCCGCCGTCTTCCATGCCAAAGCGTTAATTGCGACGTCCGGTGGTCTCTATGACCGGGAGTTGCCCGGTGAGGATGAGTTTACGGCCACGTATCAATGCGAGAAGTTTAACCTCATCTTGTGCGATGCCCGCACGAAGGATGACGGGGTCCTCGAACTCGTGGAGCGAATCCGTGCGCATCAGCACGACGCGCACATCGTTTTGCTCTGCGAAAAACCTCAGCTGGATTTTATCGTTAAGGCTATCCGTTTGGGCGTTCGTGACTTGTTCCACCCTCCGGTGAACTTGGCCGCATTGCTTTCGAGAGCGGACGAACTTCTCAAACCCGCATTCGCCGAAGACGCCGGCGTGTTTTTACGTCATTGTCGGTCGCCGCTCACTCTTTTCCTCGCCGACGACGGGAGTTCGTCGAAACGCGTGTCGACCGGCAAAGCCGTGGCCGTGGATGATCGCGAGCTGAAAGCTCTTCGCGCCGAATGCGATCGGCTTGGGCACGAGCTAAAGGAAGCGGTCGAGAAGCAGCACCTCGCCGCAGCGACCAGCGGAACCCGCGAAAAAGATCTCATCGACCGAGACCGTTCTCTAGCTGAGCGCGAAGCCGCCCTCGCGGCGGAAAAAACACGTCAGGCCGCCGAAGCCGATGCCGTTCGCACCGCTCGCGAGGAACTCGAGGCCGAGCAAGTCGCCGCCAAACAAGCCGCCGCCACGTTGGCTGCGCGTGACAAAGAACTCGCCAAGGCCGCAGCCGCCCATGCCAAGGCGGTGAACGCACACGAAGAAGCGAAGGCCGAATTTGAGGCAGCCGAGCAGATGCTCGCCTCGCGCGAAAAAACCCTCGCTGCCGAGAAACAGAAATTCGAGGACGCGCAGAAGGATCTGCCGGTTGCCCAAGCCCGTCTCGCCGAAGAGCGGAAGGAAATCGCCAAGCTGCGCGAGGCCGTCGAGACCGCTCAAGCCTCCCAACAAAAAGCCCAGGCCGCGTTCGATGCACAGCAGACGAAACTCGCCGCCGAAACCGCCCGCATCGAAGCCGAGTCGGCCGGTCTGGCCGCAAGCCAAGCCGACGCCAAGAAACAGGCGACCGAAGTCGCTCGTCGCGAGAAAGCCCTGGCCTCCCAGATGGCCAAGCTCATCGAGCGCGAGCAGAACTTGATGGTGAACGAGGAGAAAATCTCCGCGTTCGAGGCTGAACAAGCCGAGGAAAAAGCCGCGCTCGCCAAAGAGGTCGCCGAACTCGCCAAGTCGCGCACCGAAGCGAAAAAGGAACGCGCCGAGATCGAGGCCGCGCAAGAGGCGCTCAAGGCCGCGCAGACCAAGCTCGCGGCTGAGTCCGCCCGATTGTCCGCCGACGCCGCCGGGCTCGAAGAAGCCCAGGCTGAAGCCAAAAAGCAGACCACGGAAATCTCCCGCCGCGAAAAAGCACTCGCCGAGCAGGCCGACAAAATCGCCGCGCGCGAAAAGACCTTGGCGACCGGCGAGCAAAAGCTCTCCGCCGTCGAGGCCGAGCAGTTGGCTGAAAAAAATCGTTTGGCCAAGGAAGCCGCCGCTCTCGAACAAGCGCGCGCCGACGCCGACAAGGAGCGCGCCTCGGTGCAGGCGGCTCGCGACGAACTCAAGGCCGCCCAAGCGAAACTCGCCTCCGAAGCCGCGCGCGTCGAAGCCGACTCCGCCGGGTTGGAAGCTGCGCAAGCCGAGACCAAAAAGCTCATCGACGAGGTGAAGCGCCGCGAAAAAGCGCTCGCCGAACAACAAGACAAGATCGCCGCTCGCGAGAAGGCCTTGTCCGCTGGCGAACAAAAACTGTCCGCCGTCGAAGCCGAGCAGCTCGCGGAAAAGAACCGTCTCGCCAAAGAAATCGCAGCGCTGGAAAAGACCCGCGTCGAAGCCGAGAAAGACCGAATGCAGGCGCAGGCCATGCGCGAAGAGCTCAAGGTCGCGCAGACCAAACTCGCCGCCGAGACCGCCCGCGTCGAGGCCGATGCCGCCGGGCTGGAAGAGGCGCAAGGCGAGATCAAAAAGCAGACGGCCGACGTGTCCCGCCGTGAAAAATCGCTGGCGGAGCAGTCGGGCAAGATCGCCGAACGCGAAAAAACCCTAGCTGTGGTCGAGCAAAAGATCACCGCCGCCGAAGCCGCGCAAAAAGCGGAAAAAACCCGGCTCGAAAAAGAAGTCGCCGCGCTGGAGAAGGCGCGCGCCGACATCGAAAAAGACCGCGCTCAAGTCGAGACCGCCCGTGAGGAACTCAAGGCCGCGCAGGCGAAACTCGCATCCGAGTCCGCCCGCCTCGAAGCCGACGCCGCAGGGCTGGAAGAGGCGCAGGCTGCCGCGAAGAAACAGATTGAGGAAGCCGCTCGTCGCGAAAAGGCGTCGTCCGAGCAAACGACCCGACTCGCGGCGCGGGAAAAGAAACTCGCGGCCGACGAGGAGAAAATCGCCACTGCCGAGGCGGAGCAACTCGCGGAAAAGGCGCGCCTCGCCAAGGAAACCGCCGCGATCGAAAAGACGCGCGCCGAGACCGAAAAGGATCGCGCTCAAGCGCAAGCGCAGCGTGAGGAGTTGAAAGCGACCCAGGCGAGACTCGCTTCGGAGGCTGCCCGGCTCGAAGCCGACGCCGCCGGTTTGGCAGAAGCTCAGGCTGAGAACAAAAAGCAGGCCGCCGCGGTCGCCGCCCGCGAAAAGGCCTTGTCCGAACAGATGGGCAAGCTCGTGAAACGCGAGCAGACCCTGTTGGTGAACGAGGAAAAGATTTCCACGGCCGAGGCGGAGCAACTCGCCGAGAAGTCGAAACTAGCCAAGGACCTCGCGGCGCTCGAAAAACAACGCACCGACATCGAGAAGGAGCAGGGCCAAATCCGCGTCGCACGCGAAGAATTAAAGGCCGCACAGGCAAAACTCGCCTCAGAAAGCGCGCGAGTGGAAGCCGACATAGCCGGTCTGGAAGAAGCGCAGGCCGAAGCGGAAACCCGTGAGAAGGCGCTCGCCGGGCGCGAGAAAAAAGCGTCCGCCCAAGAGCAGGCGTTGGCTGCACGCGAGACTGCCGCCGCCGAGGCGGAGGCCAAGGCCGTTGCGCTGGAGAAAAAAGCGGCGCAAACCACCGCCTCGTTGGTTGATCGAGAGAAGACCCTCGCGGTGCGCGAGAAGGAAATCGCCGCCCTGCGTGCGCGCTTGGAGGCCGATGCGGCCGCCGCCGAGGAAGAACAGGCCGAACTCGCAGCAGCCAAAACCGCGTTCGATAAAAAGACAGCCGGCCTCACCCGCCGCGAAGCCGATGTTGCCGCCGCCGAAAAACAACAGGCGGACCAAGCGGCCCAGCTTAAAAAGGACCTCGCGGCGTTGCAAAACGCTCAGGCGATGCTTGAAGCGGATCGCCAGGCGATGGACGCGGAGATTGCTGCGCACAAGGCCAAGGAACAGGCGCTTGAACTTAAGCGTCGTCGCATGCAAGAAATGCTCAGTTCATCCTGATTTTACAGTAACGTTTCACCCCCCACACGACCATGGCATCGCAATCCGCCCCCCGACTTCTTGTCGAATTCGCCGCTCACTCCCTGCAGCTCGCGCTGGTTGATGCCGGAGGACGCCTTACCGGTTTCAGCAAGAGCGCGGTGACTGCGGAGGCCGTGACGGCGGCGCTGGCGGAACTCTCGCCCGGCGCCCCGACCGCTCCGGTGCATGTGTTGCTCGTTCCCACGGCGGGTTTTGTCCTGCGGTCCAATGCTGAAGAGGCCACCTCAATGCGGACGCCCAAGACGCTTCTCGCCCGCGCCGAGGCGGCGGCCACTGATTTGGCCGCGCCGTTGCAGGTCGTGGCCTTTGACGCGGCGAACGGACGCCGGGTGGAAACGGTCGGATCGGCGCCTTGGGTGCTGGCCGGCACCGCGACCGAGTTGGTGGATGCAGCGAAAGATCAACTCAAGGAGCTGGGGCTGGTGGCGGCGGACGTAAGCTTGGCGTTGCCGGTTCATGTGGGCGCAGTTGTAGCGGCGTTGCAGGACATGCCGGAGTCGACACGTGTTCTGGTTTGGCAGATCGGCGAGTCCGACGCCCAGTTGACCTGTGTCTCCGCCGGAGGCTGCGAAGCGGCCGGTTCGGTGGCGGCGGGCTTCACGCAAATTTTTGAAGCGGTGCAGGCGGGCTTGGGGCTGAAGTTTCGCGCGGCGGCGTCGAAATTGTTCTTTAACGACGCTTACGACTTTTCGGAAACCGCCGGGCCTATTGCCGAACGTATCGCGGCGCTGTTGCGTCCGGCGATCGCCAGTCTGGGCTGCGCGCCGACTGCACTTTATGTTTCAGGGTTGCCCGTCGGTCAGGCTTGGTTGGCCAAGGCGGTTACTGCGGCGCTCGAGGTGGCGCCGCTCACTCCCGACATGGCGGCGTTCTGCGCCCAGCGACGTCTTTCGGGGCCGGCGGTCAACGCCGAGCTGCCGACCTCGGCGCTCGGCCTTCTCTTTAAAGCATCCGGTGGTGACGAACCGACCTGGCAGCCGGGTTGGTTGGACGCCAATGCGCCGGTGCCGGTTGCGGCACCCGCGCCCGCACCCGCTCCCAAAGCGGCTGCGCCGACTCCGGCCCCGGAGGTGAAGGCGGCGCCGGCCCCTGCGCCTGTGGTGGCGCCCAAGCCTGAGCCTGTGCCTGTCCCCGTCGCTTCGTCCGGCGTGGCCTCGGCTCCTGCGGCGGCCCCTGCGCCGAAGCCGGTCCCTGTCGCTCCAAAGCCCGCCCCGGCTCCCTCACCTGCTCCGGCTAAACCCGTGCCGGCAGCAAAGCCGCAGCCGAATCCTCCGAAACCTGCGGCGAAACCGATCGCGCCTGCGCCGGTGATAAAGCCCGACGCCCCGGCTCCCGCTCCGGTGGCTGCTCCTGCGGCAACGATTCCCCCGTCTGCACCTGAGCCGGTGCCTGTGGCCGCTAAAGCGCCAGCGGCTCAGCCTGTCCCGGTAGCCTCGGCGGACACTGCCAAGAAGAAGCCGATCGGCTTGTATGCGGCGATTGCGGCCGTCGTGGTGTTGGGCGGAGTGGGTGCGGTCTTGATGACCGGTGGATCGGATGACGAGACTTCCGTTGCGAGTTCGCCTGCGGAAACACAGGTTGAGCAGCGCCTCCGCGAAGAGGAGCAGGCGCGCATGCTCGCCGAAGAGCTCAAGAACCCCCGCAGCTTCCGGAACGAGCGTTACAGCTTCGAGGTCTCCGACCGTGGTTTTCTTCGTAAATTGGTTGGCGTGGGCAACCGCACGATCATCGACGAGTTCGGTTGGTTTGAGCTTCAAGGCACGTTCACCGGCACGGCGAAACCCTTTTATGCAGGCACGATCAGCGACAACGATTACGTGCCCTCGATCAACAAGACGGTGCGCGATGGTCGGGTGGTGTTTGAAATCAAAGGTAAGCACCCGCGTTTCAGCATCGATACGCTGGTCACCTGTCTGCCGACTTCGCTCAAGATCCACACGGTGTTCACCCCCATCAATATGGAGGAACCGCGTGGTCCGATCTCCGGCGTTTACATGGTCAAGATGAACCGCCAGTCGCTCTCGCTCGGTCAACGCGCCGAAGTGGCTCCGGGATCGGTGACCTATTCCACCCAGTCCGGTCCGGTCGTCATGAACTTCAATGGTGACGCATGGGGCCAGGCCGGAGAAGCCGGCAAGCAGACGGTGGCCGTGGGCAGCAATCTTGTGTTCTTTTACTTCGCCGGCGGGACCGACCCGAAGCACAACGTGCTCACGACCGAACTTACGCTGCCGTAAGACGCCGCGCCCGCATCTGGGAACCGTCAGTTTGAGGTGGGATTTGATGTAGGCGAGGTCGGCCCCGCCTCCGATTGGCTGAGGAGACAGGTCGAGCCTCAGGGTGGGGGGAGCAGGAGAGCTCAAGAACGGCATGCTAATCGCCGGGTCTCGTCGCCTCATTGAGCTGCTCAATATCCTCCTGACCGCCCTAAACGGGCTCCTAGTCAACAGACGTCGTCGGTCACATCGAAGCTTGAACCGCTCAGCCCGTGCCTTGGTGCGTGAGCGGTTCGCCTGTGAGCGCCGTGTTCTTGAACTGCGGGTTCTCGGCGGCGAGGTCGTCTTGCGGTTCGTAGCCCACCAATGCCCGGGCGTCCGACAGATCGAGGCGCTTGTAGCGATTGTTGCTCAGCCCGTGAAATACCGCGAACTGCAGTGTGTCGTTGTCCACGCAGCGCACCAGCAGCTGGTTGAGATCGCGCCGGGAAACAAACGCATCAAGCAGGCCCGCGTTCTTCGTATTCGCCGCTATGGCGAGCGGCTGGAAGGCGCCGATACGCAAGGCGATCACCGACATGCCTTCCTGCTCGGCGTAGTAGCGACCCAGCGCTTCCCCGAAACACTTGGTCACGCCGTAAAGATCGCCAGGGTTGACTGGTTCCGTGGTCTTCACCTGCACGTCGACCGGGTATCCGGAAACCGCGTGGATGGACGAAGCGTAGATTACCCGTTTTACCCCGGCTTCTTTGGCAGCGGACATGACGTTATAGGTGCCCACGATGTTGGCCGGCAGGAGGCTATCCCACTCCGCTTTCGGACTCGGATCCGCCGCGAGATGCACGACGGTGTCCATGCCGCGACATAGTTCGACTAGGCGCGAACGGTCGTCGAGGTCGGCTTCGACGACCTCGCCATAACGGGCGAGTCTGTCCGCGTCGTCGTCGCCCGGGCGAACCATCAAGCGCCGCGTGTGGTGGGCGGGCGCGTGTTCGGCATAATACGAACCGATGTTGCCTGCCGCGCCGGTGACGAGCACCCGGCGCGGGCGCGAGCGGTTGGCGGCAGATCGTGCGGCGTCGTTCAGGGTAAATGAGAGCGGCATCCCGCCATGTAACCACAGCCAGCGGGCGTCCGCCATCGGGTCGCCGCCTCGCGGTCGCACAGGTGAACTTACGGGCTGGCGTTGAGCCTTACGACCGGGGGCTGGCCAAGGCCAAGATCAGCTGGAAGCGTGCGCCCTTCCCCGTTGGGGACTCTACAAGCTCGATCTGCCCATTGATCCGTTCGACCGCGCGGTGAACGATGGGCAGGCCGATACCTGTTCCCGCGTGCTCGGGATGGAAGCGCTCAAACAGCCCGAAGATACGGTCCCGCGCTTCCGCCGGGATTCCGATGCCGTTGTCGGTGAAATACACGGCGACCTTGGTGGTGGTGAGTCGTTCGGATGAGATTTCGATGCGCGGGGTCACGCCCGGCCCGACAAATTTGATGCTGTTGCCGATCAGGTTTTGGAAGACGACCTGCAGCATCGTCGCATCGCCGAGCACCGTCGGTAGCGTGCCGGTGGTCACCACTTCGGCGTGACGGCGGGCGATCTCGGCGTTCAGCAATCCGAGGGTTACGCGCAAGACTTCCTCGAGCAACACGGGCTCAAGGCTCACTTTTTGGCGGCTGATCGTCGCATATTTCAGGAGCTCGGAGATGAGCGCGTCCATCTGCGCGACGGATGTTTGAATGCGCTCGAGGTATTCCAATGCGTCTGCAGAAAGCTCTTTTTCGCAGTCCTCGCGAAGGATTTGGCTGAAACCGGAAATGCCCCGCAGCGGCGCACGGAGGTCGTGCGCGACCGAGTAGTTGAACCGCTCCAGCTCCTGGTTGAGTTGCTCGATCTCCAGGCGCCTTTCTTCGCTCCTTCGCGCGGCGTCGATCAGCTTGAAAATCTTGGGGAGGAGCGGGAATAGCGCGATCGCCGTGGCGACGGAGGCGGCGGCAGTCACCACCTTTACGTATCCAGAGAGCCAATACACGGGTTCCCAGATGACCCACACCTCCATGAAGTGGGTCAGGCCGCAGGTGACAATGAAGAGACCGAAGGCAAGGAACATCCAGTTGAACGGGATGCCCTTGCTGGCCTTGTAAACGAGGTAGGCCAGCGTGACCGAAATGGAGACGTAGGCGAAGCCGATGAGCAGGTCGGCGACGACGTGCAGCCAGATCAACTTCGGGTCGCGCAAGTAGCAAAACTCGTGCGGCATGCCGATCCGCTTGAACACGGAGATGCCCAGCGCCTCGAAAACGAGAATGCCGAAGACAATCGCCGCGATGATGGCGGCGCTCCAGCGAAAGAGCGGTCGAGTGAACCAACGGGCGGCGGTCGGCGTTACGGGAGTGGGGGCGGCCATTACGCGGATTTTAACGCGGTGGTGTTGAAGCCGGCCCACCATTCATGCATGGCCTTCACCATAGACTCCAGTCGTTCGGGCGCAGTGGGCTTTACCACGTAGGAGTTGGCACCGAGGGAGTAGGCTTGGTTGATGTCCTGTTCCAAGGACGAGGAGGAAAATACAATGACGGGCAACTGGCAGCCGGCCGGCGTTGACTGGCGCCAACGCAACACGGCGAAACCGTCTTTTTTTGGCATCTTCAGGTCGAGAAGGATCATCTTGGGAGCCGGATGCTGGGCGCGGTCTTCGTAGGGGCCGCGGGCCTGAACGTAGTCGATTAGTTCCTCGCCGTTCGATACGCGGACCATTTTGAACGATGAACCCGCACGGCGCAGTGCTCGCTCGAGCAGCATGGCGTCCACCGCGTTGTCTTCGGCGACCAGCAAAACGTGTTTCGGCATCCACTTCCTAAAACCACCATCTGCCACCTAGGCAAGAGGCATGAGGGCCGCTTGGGTAGGAGTTTGCCCTGTTTTGCGCACTGGGAACCCCCCGCAGTGCGGTTTTCGCTGCTCGCCGTCCGGCGGCGACTGGTTCCGCCCGTGGTTGGCGGAACCGTTGACGGGGGAGTCGCGACCAACGGGCCATGAACACCTCATCTTTACTTTCGGCCGGCATTGCGGGTTTCGCCGCAGTGTCGTTTTCGTGCGCGGTTTGGGCCCAGGGCGGAGGCGGAGACACGTCGCCGCCCCAGCCCTCGCCGGCGGGTTATCACGAGGTCGGCCCGGGCGTGTCGGTGCGCGAGAAGGTAATTGCCGACAAGGGCCGCGAGTTTTTGCACAAAGCGGCGGTCTCGGGCTTCAAGGAAGTGGAGATCTCTCGTGCGGTTCTCGGCCGGGCCACGAATCCCAAAACACGCGAGTTTGCCCAGATGATGGTGACCGATCACGCGGCGGCCAACCAGGAGCTGACCACGCTCGCGAAGAGCAAATTCGTCACGCTGCCTCCGCAGACTGATGCGGATCACGTTGCCTCGGAGTGGAAGGAAAAATCGGGCGACTTGGACAAGGCCTACCTCGATCAAATGGTCGCCGACCACAAAGAGGCGGTGAAACTTTTCGAGGAGGGAGTCAAAGCCGAAGATCCCGACATTGCCGCCTTTGCGCGCAAGACGTTGCCGAAACTCAAGCACCACCTGAAGGAGGCCCAAAAACTCCAAAAGGCGAAGTAAGACCGAATCCTTAAACCGACGAAGTGGCGCCGTGTTACGTGTTTCTCGCCTCGAACGACAGCTCCTACATGACGGGACAGGTGCTGCATCCCAACGGTGGTCGCGTGGTCAACGGCTGAGCCGCGCGCAGGAGTTACTTCTCCGGCTGTGGCAGTCGCGTGCTGGCGATCCAGGCGCCGAGCGCCAGCACGGCGGCGCCCACAAACACGGCCTTGGCGCCGAGCGTCCAAAAGATCACGCCTGCCGTGATCGGGGTGATCGCGCGCGACAGCGAGCCGAGCGAGCGGAAGATGCCGAGCACGCGGCCTTGTTCGTCGGCTCCGGCGTAGAGCGAGATGAGGCCCGTGGTGGACGGGTTCACCAAGCCCGAGCCGAGCGCGAGCAGACCGACGCCGGTGTAGAGCCACACCGGCGCGGGCGCGTAGCCGATCATCAAAAGGCCCACGGCGGATATCACCAACCCGCTCGCGAGCACGCGCGTCTCGGTGACCGTTTTGAGAAGCTTCCGGACGATGACGCCCTGCGTGATGATCGAGCAGAAGCCGAGGAAGCACATCAGCATGGCGTTGTCCCAGGCGTCGTAGTTGAAACGCTGCGCGCTTAGGAACACCAGCGCGGCCTCCATGGCGACGAAGGCGATCGAGTAAACGAAGGCCACCAGGTTGACGCCGCGGATGCGAAAGTCGTCGAGCGAGAGGATGGCGCGGATCGGATTGCGCAGGCGTGTCTCGGCGGTCTGATTTTGCGCCGACGGGGAGCGTGTTTCTTTGAAGCGGCGGGCGATCCAGATCACGTTGACGACGCTCAGGATAAAAGCGAAAAGCGCGGGCACGGAGAACGGGTTGACACCCCATGCGGCCAGCCCCGGAAAGGTATCCAGAAGATTAATACGAGCGGTGAAACCGCCGATGGCCGGACCGGTGACGAGGCCGAGTCCGAACGCAGCGCCCACCAAGCCCATGGCTTTGGAGCGTTCGGCGCGGGTGGTGACATCGGCGACGGCGGCGGTGGCGACTGAGAGGTTGCCGCCAAATGCGCCGGCGACCAGGCGGGAGAGAACAAAGAGCCAGAAGGAGCCACTGAGGAACCAGAGCAGGTAACTGAGCGCGGTGCCGGCGACGGTGAAGAGCAGGATGGAGCGGCGTCCGCGTTTGTCGGAAAGGCTGCCCCAGAACGGCGCGAAGATGAACTGCAGGATGGAGAACAGCGAACTGACGAGGCCGGCGAACAGGACGGCGGGCAGGTGCTCCTCGTTGCCGAGCAGACGCGCCACACTGTTGATGTGGCCGAGCAGCCAGCCGAGAACACCGTCTTGTCCGTCCACGGCGAGGTAGTGCTCCAGCAAATACGGACCGAGCGGGAAGATGATGGAGAACCCGACCAGATCGATGTAGAGCGTGAGGAAGATCACGCCTAACGACAGGGTGCGCTTGGGGGCTGTGGTGGGCTCGGGGATGGACACGAAGCGGAGAGGCAAACGGTTCGGGAGCGGCTAGCCAAGGAGCAATCCGCCGGAGTGGCGGAATGAACGAGGGGCGGACGGATTCCGGCCCAAGTGCAGGCGCGGTGAGAGGTGGGAAGTCGGAGGTCGGAAGCGAGCTTGCTCGCGATTGCACCGTTCAATCGCGAGCAAGCTCACTTCCCACGTCGGAACGGGCGTTAGGCCAGTTTGATCAGCTCCAACGTCGCGGGAACGTCTTTAATGATCTGGGACGGCTCGGGGCCGACGCCAAGGTAGCGCAGGTTGGGCAACTTGTCGGCACCGGGGAGCGGCTCGCCGTGGAAGGCTACATCGAGGAGCGCTTTGACCATCGCGGCGACGTAGCGTTGGGCATTCTGCGGTAGGTCGGCAAAGTGGCGGACTTGCGAGACGTCCTCGGTCCAGCCGGGGTGGCGTGTGTAAACGGGCTTCAGCGACTTGCGAATGGCGTCGTTGCGCGGGACGTGATGGTAGCGTTTGCCGGCGGTGTCCTCGTAGGCGACGCAGAGGAGCAAGTCGGAGTTCCACTCGCCGCGATGGGTGAGCGCGTCGAGCTTGTTGATCATGACGTCTTGGAAACCGCCGTAGCGGAGGGCGTCGCCTTTTTCCACGGCGTCATACCAGCCGACCATGCGCTGGCGTCCGGTGGACGTGCCGAATTCGAGTTTTTTCAGCAATGCGGAGAGCGGGTGGGTGTCGTCCATCTGCGTGATGAAGACGTGGGTGCCGACTTTGGTGTCGTAGGCCTTGGCGACGCCGAATGTGTGGATCGCCTGCACGGGGATGCCGGCGCTCTCGAAGAACTCGGGCGTGAAGGTGTGCGAGGCGGTGACGTTGGGCGAGAAGCCGTGGCGTTTGTCGAGCCAGTAGGCCTGGCCGAATTCGCCGATGATCGAGTGGCCGGCGCGCAATTCGCGGAGGATGAGTTCGCGGACCTCGCCGATGTTTTTGGCGAGACGCTGGCCGGCTTGCCAGTAGGTCTCGGTGAGGACGTCGAGGTTGATGGAGAACGGGCTGTCGCCGCAGAATATCGTGAAGTCGAAGTCTTCTTTTGTGAACACGCCGAGTTCGATGGCCTCGGTGTTGGCGCGGAGTTCGGCCTCCCCGAGTTTTTGGAAGAATCCGGCAAAGGTGTCGGCGGAGACGCGGCAAACGTGCTGGATCGTCGCGAGGGCGCGATCGGCGCGCTGGGCGATTTTTTTGGCGTAGGCTTCGCGGCTGCCGAGGAAGTCGGCGTAGGTGATCTGCCATTGGCCGACCTCGTCGCAGTAGGCGGGCGTGATGCCGCGACCGGTGGATCCACGGGGTTCTTCGCGGAGGACGTTGACGCGATAATCTTCCCAAGCGAGGTCGAGCAGGCGGTGGGTGAGATCGGAGACGAGGGTGCGCTCGTCGATGACGAGGCGGTTGAGGACGGGGTAGCCTTTCTTTTCGAGCGGCATGGCTTCCCACCACGCCTTGCGCGGATCGGCGACGACACCGGCGCCGATGGCGAGGTGGGCGAGTTCCTTTTCGACGACGCCGGAGGGCAGCAGGTTGAGTTTGATACCGGCGGCGGTGTGGCCGGAGTTGGCGCCGCCGTTGACCTTGAGAACGGTGGTCACCTGCGTGGCGGTGCCGCGCAGCTCGTGCACGACCTCGGGGATCAGGCGGCCTTTGCCCTCGTCACCGAGGGAGATGCCGACATCGGCGATGAGCTGGCTGGAAAAGGGGGGAAGGGACATGGCAAACCGACGAAGAAAGCGGGCGCGAGGGCGCGGTTCAATCGCGGAATTTTTGCGCGGGGGTGTGGCGGCGATTGCGCGCTCTTAACGTCCGTTTGCGTTTTTACGGCTCGCTCCGGACCGAGAACGATTCTGGCTTGGGCGTGCCTATGTCTTTTTCGCCGATCTATCCCCGCCCTGATGTTGTTGTGATTGTCCCGGAGGCTCGGCTCGACGGGCGAGGCGCCGAGGCCTTGAGCCAGGCCTTGACCGATGCGCTCACGCCCGGGGTTGTGCATGTGGTGCTCGACATGACGCAGGTGACTTACTTGAGCAGCGCGGCGCTGCGTGTATTCGTTTCTACTTACAAGACGCGCAGGGCGGCGGGCGGGTCGCTTGTGCTCGCGGCGGTGCCGGAGTATGCGCACAGCGTGCTGGAGATCGCTGGCTTCGTGGATCTGCTTCCGATGGCGGCTTCGGTGGAGGCGGCTTTGGCGGGGCTCGGTTCGCTACCGGTGTCGACGAGCGCGGGTGCAGGGGCGGAGCCGGCTTTTGACTCGCACGCGCACGGACACGGGGCGCCGACCGATCCGCGCGTCGAAACGGAGATTACGGCGAAAGGCGCGTTGTTTATCCAACGCGGACACGACGGCCCGGGATACATCGAGGTGGCCGGCGATATCAACGACGTTCTGGCGGCGCGGGTGACGCCGGAGCGTGTGTTTTCAAAGCAGTTTTCGCACAAAGCGTATTCGATCGGTCTCGGCGGGCTGGGGGCGGAGTTGGATGATTATTTCAACTTGATGGGCGAGATGATCACGATCGGCGGCACGATGGTGTGGCTGCCCTGCGACGGGCGCGGTCAACCGGACTTCTTAATTCCAAAAAACGATGCCGGGCAGGTGCTCATGCGCACGGGATTCAACGCGTCGCTGGCGGGCGAGTTTCACGACTACATCGCGTTCATGAGCGCCAAGCCCGAAGGCGTGACGATGGCGGAACTCTACCGGATGTTGTTTGAGCAGGCGAAGAAGAGGCGGCCGGAATTCAAGGGCGCGATCGGCCTCGCGATGCGCGCGGAAATGCCGTCCGTGTTTGGCGCGGGTGTGGTCAAGGCGCCGGTCGAATCAAACCGGCCGGCGAACGGGAAGTTCATCACCGATCCGAGCAACTTCTCGGAGTGGTTCGAGTTCGATAAAGAACCGCGCCACCGCGGGGTGACGGGCTTAGTCGCGGGCTGCGGTATCGACCTGACGTGCGACCTGTCGGTTTTCACGCAGGAGTTTCTGCAGAAGACGTTCTATTATAACCCGGCGAACAAGGGCGCGGCGGATCTGACGCTGCACAACCACGTGGTGGCGTTTAACCCGCAGCCGCTGGCGGACGGGTTTGACTTGGAGGCGGGGATTGCGGCGGTCGTGGATAAAGGGGAGTTCCTCGACATGCGCCACATGTTGGATGCGAGCACGGTGTCGCGGGCGATCATCGGCGTGATTTACGTGGACGACTTCCGCCCTGACGCGGAGTGCGCGCGCGGGGCCTGAGGCGGGAGGTAGGAGCGGCGGGAGTGGGTGGCATGGGCATCCTGCCCATGGGATTCGGACATGGGCTGGAAGCCCATGCCACTCACTTCACCGGCCTTTGCGGGTGCGCCAGTGGGCGCCGGGTTTGCCTTTGGAGTGCCACGTCGGGTTGCCGCCGCCGAAGGCTTTTCCTTTGTAGGTCTTGTCCTGATTGCTGCCAGCGTCGCCCTTTTGTTTGCCGCCTTTGCCGAGGGATTGTTGGTGGCCGGCGCGTTTGGGAGAGTTGGCGAGCGGGTTGGCCGGGTCGACGCGCGGAGCCTCGCCGCCTTCGTAGGCAAAGCCCTCGACGGGAACGATGGAGATCTTTTGGCCGATGAGTTTTTCGATGGCGACGACCTCGTTGGCTTCCTGCGGCGTGACGAGGGTGACGGCGTCGCCGGTGGCGGCGGCGCGACCGGTGCGACCGATGCGGTGAACGTAATCCTCGGCGTGTAGAGGGACGTCGAAGTTGATGACGTGCGACACGCCGGCGACGTCGATGCCGCGCGCGGCGATGTCGGTGGCGACGAGCACGCCGACGCGGCCAGTTTTGAATTTATCGAGGGCGTCGACGCGCTGGCCTTGCGTGCGTTCGGCGTGGATGACGACGCAGGCGTGGTTTTCGAGGCGGAGCTGATGGGCGACGCGGTCGGCGCCTTTGCGCGTGCGGGTGAAGACGATCACGCTCTTGAAATCGTCGCGCTGGAGGAGCGTGTAGAGCAGGTCGAGTTTTTGGGCCTCGGTGACTGGATG
>DFYA01000316.1:0-2930 GCA_002382525.1 Opitutaceae bacterium UBA4094 | reverse complement strand
ACAATCGCTTTGACGTCCTCGATAAAGCCCATGTCGAGCATGCGGTCCACCTCGTCGAGGACGAGGACCTCGATGGACGCGAGGTTGATAAGCGTGCCGTCGAGGAACTCGCGGAGGCGGCCGGTGGTGGCGACGATCACGTCAACGCCGGCGCGAAGGGCGTTGCGTTGCGGGCCGAGGGTGACGCCGCCGTGGAGGACGACGGATTTGAAGTCGGTGAACTTGCCTAGGGCGTGGAAGGATTCGTCCACCTGCTGGGCAAGTTCGCGGGTCGGCTCGAGGACCAGCACGCGCGGGCCGGTGGCGCGGTGGGGTCCGAGGCGGTTGAGAATAGGAAGTGCGAACGCGGCGGTTTTGCCGGTGCCGGTTTGGGCGGAGGCGATCAAGTCGCGACCGGAGAGCACGGCGGGGATTGCCTGGAGTTGGATTGGCGTGGGCTCGGTGTAGCCCAAGGCTTGCGCGCCGCGCACGAGACTGGAGTAGAGGCCGAGTTTGGAAAAAGGCATGGTGTGGCTAATTGGAGGATGAACGTGGGGGCCTGGAGGAGCGGCGGCAATCCTGCCGCCGAGGAAACGTGCAATGGCGGCAGGATTGCCGCCGGTCCCTCGCAGGCAGGGAGCGATCAGGCTTCGGAGGACTGCCAGTTTTCGCAGACGAGCCCGGGGACGCGGGAGAACTCGGCGGTGTTGTGCGTCACGAAAACCGCGCCGATGGCGAGGGCTTGGCCGGCAAGCAGCGCATCGTAGGGGCCGATTGGTTGGGCGTTGGGGCGGAGCGTGGCGAGGTGGGCGCGCACAAAACCGGCGTGGTAGGCGGCGGCTGAACCGAACGGGATCACTTCGGGGAAGAGCGCCTCAAGCTGGAGGATACGTTCGCGGAAGGCGGGAATGTCGGGGCGTTTGGCGGCGCCGTATTCGAGTTCCATGAGAGCGATGGCGGCCAGGCGGCAGTCGCGTAGGCGGGCCTCGACGCGGTTGCAGAGCGCGGCATCTTCGCGCCGGTCGCGTAGGTAACGCGACCAGACGTTGGTGTCGGGCAGGTAGATCACGTGGTGTGGTCGGGGAAGTCAGGTGCGGAGCCTCGCAAGGCGCGAAGGGCTTTGAGGCGCTTTGCCTCGAACGCGGGATCAATGAGGCGGAAGCTGCCGCCGAGATCCTCGACGATGTAGGTCTTCGACTTGAGTTTGACCGATTTAGGCAGGCGGATGGCGGTCGAATTGCCCGATTTGAAGACCTTGGCGATAATGGGCTGTTGGGCGGTGCTCATGTGCATACGGTGTATATACAGGAGCCGGGCGTCAAGGCGGCGGTCAGGTGGGGTCGCCTACGGTCGCGATTTGGTAGTCGTCTTCGTAAGTGACGCGTCCGGGTGACTCGGAAGAAACCAGTTCGATGCGAGTGCCGTGGCGCTCGGCGATGTCTCGGTAGGTCGCGAGCTTTTGCACGACGAGAGAGTTCATCGCGGATTCCTTGAACCAAGTGATGGCTCTGTCTGGATTGCCGTCTCTGTGATACGGAGGAATCGGCAGGTTCGCCTCGAACCACTCTCGCGCTTCCCAATAGGCCCGCTCGTCCTCGGGGCTCACCTTTTTGTCACGGACGAGGTGCCACACGGCGATGAAGATGCCGTAGCGTTCACGCGTGTAGGGGCTGACGTAGTCGGCGCAAAAACGAAAATACTTCATGAGGTGAAACGCTGGGCCATGAGGATCATCTTGGGGCTGACGTAAAAACCGGCCTTTTCGTAAAACGCCTGGGCGGCGGTCTCGCGGGCGGTGAGCGTGTAGGCACGGGTGGCACCGGCTTCTTTGAGGCGTGTGGTGAGCGCGGCCATCAGAGCCCCGCCGACGCCTTGGCGCTGGCGACTGGTTTCAACGCACAACTCGAGGAGGAAATAGTGACGCTCGTCCATGTAGTGTTGCAGGTAGCCGACGGCAAAGCCCGCCGGGCCTTGCTCATTTTCGGCGATCATTCCGATGAAGTGGGGCGTGGCCGCACAATCGGCGAGCCGGCGGTGGGCGTTTTCAAGGGTCCAGTTTTCGTTCCACGGCGGACTCGAAAACACGGCGGAAAACAAGGCGGCGCAGGGCGGAATGTCAGCGGGAAGCAAGCTGCGGATGTTCATTTGCGATCCGATGAACTGACGAACGCTCCGACCGGACGACAAGGCCTATCACCGTGTCGGCGCCAGTGCTGTGTCAGGCCGAGGACGGCGAAAGCGCCGCGAGCAGATGGCGAAGTTCGGCGTCGATGTCACCGGCGCCGGCAACGGTCTGCGCGACCTCTTCGCGGAGAAGCTGGCGGTAACGTTGGCGAAGGCGGTGTAGCGCAACGCGCACGGCGGGTTCAGTGATGCCCAGCTGTTCGGCAAGGTCAGCGTGCGGGGTATCGGCTGTGCGTCCGGCGAGGCAGGGAAGCAACGCGTCGAAGTGTTCCGGGGAGGCGTCTTCGGCTCGGAGGCGTGCGGTCACGGCATCAAGGAGGGTGAGCGCCCACGCGCGGTCGAAGGCACGGTCCGGCGCGAGACTTGCGCAGGCGGCGGAGGCGAGGGCGGCTTCCGTCGCAGCGGAGTCGAGTGGCGGCCGCAGGTGGGCGCCGCGTTTCTCCGCGTGGGCGTGATCGTGGAGATCGGCGAGGTAGTGGTTGAAGGAGCCGAGAAGAAAGGCGCGAAAACGTCCGCGTTCGCGGCGGGCGGTGGCGAGGGATTCGAGGCGGAGGAGGCGGGCAAAGAAACCCTGCACGGCGTCCTCGGCATCGGCCGAGGAGAGGTCTCGGCGGCGGGCGTGGGCAAGGAGCGGGGCGTGGTAGAGCGAGCAGAGCTCGCCAAGGGCGCGGTCGGTGCCTTCGCCGGCGGCGAGGACAAGCGTCCAGCGGGTGGTGTGGAATGAGGCGCTCACTTGACGAAGTAACCCGACGCCCGCCACTGGCCGT
>DFYA01000013.1 GCA_002382525.1 Opitutaceae bacterium UBA4094 | reverse complement strand
CTCCAACAACATGGCCCGCATCGACAAGGGCTAGGCGGAGCACTCCAATGGGCGCTCTACTCCGCCACCGGTTGGGACGTGCGCGCGGAAGCGTGGTGCGCGTTGATCGCGCTCACCCTCGCCGCCCTCGCCGCAACCGTCCTCGCCGTCCGCCTTCGCGGTCACCTGTCGCCACTCCATTCCCTTCTCCCTCTCGTGATTCTCAGCCCGCTCCATTGGGAAACGCTGCTCTTCACCACCAACATCGCCCACTCGATCCTCCCCTTGTGCCTGCTGCTGTTGCTCGCCGGCGCCCTGTTGATCCGATCCGACATGTGGCGAACATCCTCTATCGCCTTACTAGGCGTGTCCGCCGTCTTCACCGGCTTTGGATTCTGCGTCGCCCTCGCATGCTGGGTCGTGCTCGCCGCGACACTCACCCGACCACACGGCGTTGCCTTACGCCGCAGCAACCTGATTGCCCTCTGCGTCATCACGACCGGTTTGGGCCTTTTTTTCGTCGGCTACCGCTGGGATCCCGCGATCCCGGGATGGACTTTTCCTGTGCCCGACTGGTGGAACTACGGAACGTTTGTCGCCTACATGACCTCCACGCTTCTCGGCTTGCGCGAAAAATCCGCCCTCGCCGTTGGTGTAGGTGGTGGCGTTTTTGTATCCTTATTCGTCGTCTTTTCGCTCTCCCTTCTTCGGCTCCTCCGGGCAAAAGACACAGGCCGTTCAGCCGTTATCGCCCTCCTGACCGGCACCTCGCTTGCCTATGCCGGCCTCACCGCCTACGGCCGGCTCCCCGCCAATATCGAAGCCGCGTTCATGTGGCGCTACACGACGCTCATGATGCCCGCCGTCATCGGATTGATCCTCTTCTTAGACGCCCAACTCACACCGACCACCTCGCGATGGACACGGCTCAGCGCAACCACTGGCATGCTCGCCTTGGGATTCGCCATCGTGCTCAACCTCACCCCTGAGCGCATCGCACCCGTCGTGGCCACCGGCAAACACCGGTGGATCGCCGCCTACCAAGCCACGGGTGACGCGGATCAAGCCAACGCCCTCTCCGACTTTTGGGTGTATCCGACGCCCAGCAATCCGCCTCGTATCATCGAACGTCTGCGTTGGTTGGAGGAAAGGCGTTTTTCATTTTTTGCGGAGAGCGAGATCTCTTCCACACCGTGAATTCGCCCCCCTTCGACGACGGATTCACCGGCCACTCAGGCGGTCCCTTGACATCACCTCACGCCTTCTTGGTCTTTCTCGATAGCCGCCTTGCTCCACGCTCCTCCCGGCAATCTCAAGTTACACCTCAATCGTCCCCTTCTTTTTGAAACTCTCCATCGTCATCCCCTGCTACAACGAGGTCGGCACGATCCGCACCCTCGTTGACCGCGTGCGCTCCGCACCGGTGCAGAACAAGGAGATTATAATCGTGGACGACTGCTCCATCGACGGAACCCGCGACATCCTTCGCGAGATCGCCCCGCTTGTGGACCGCATTATCTACCACGACGCCAACCAAGGCAAAGGCGCCTCCCTCCGCACCGGCTTCGCCGCCGCGACCGGCGATGTGGTCATTGTTCAGGACGCGGACCTCGAATACGATCCGGCCGAATACCCGCGCCTCCTCGCCCCCATCGAACGCGGTCAGGCCGACGTCGTATTTGGCTCGCGCTTCTCTGGCGGCGACGCCCACCGCGTCGTCTATTTCTGGCACATGCTGGGCAACAAAGCCCTCACGCTGCTCTCCAACATGTTCACCAACCTGAACCTCACCGACATGGAGACCTGCTACAAGGTCTTCAAACGCGAGGTGCTCCAGCAGATCACCATCGAGGAGGATCGCTTTGGCTTCGAGCCCGAGATCACCGCCAAAATCGCCAAGCTCGATGTGGTCATCTACGAGGTGGGCATCAGCTATCACGGCCGCACCTATCAAGAGGGCAAAAAGATCGGCTGGAGCGACGGACTCCGCGCCCTGTATTCGGTGTTTAAATACAACCTGTTCCGATGACGCCGCCCCGCTCCGCGACCACGCCGATTCCGCCGGTCGTCGCCGAACTCCCGCCGGCCAACCGGCAGTCGCCCGCCACCCGCGCCACGTGCTTGTTTGCGGCGCTCTCCTTCGTTTGCGCGGCCTTGCTTGCGGTCCAAGAGCAAAGCGCCGCGCAGATGCTGCTCTGGCCGTGGCAACTGCTCTACTGGCTTGGTCCTTTGGCCGCAGGCGGGGCTTTTATCTGCTCGCTCTACGACCGCGATCCAGCGACGCCGGTCTTGCCACGTCCGTGGGCATGGAGCCTGGCGGCGGCCGCCACCGCGATCATCGCCTCCACGCTGGCCAGCCCAGTGCGCGGCCAAATCCTACCGTGGTGCGCATGGCCACTAGCATTGCTCGCGCTAACGGCGGCGCTCGCACGGGTTTTTGCGCATCAGGGTTCGGGGGCATTGCTCCAACGTTACACCTTGGTCGGCCTAGGCGGGATGGGCGCGATCCTGTCGGCCACGTCTCTCGTCATGTGGGCCACCGACCTGGGCGTGGCGTTCTCCTTGCGAGCCGATTCGCCCTTTGCGGTGGCCGACCCGCTACGCCACATTCTGAGCAGCCGTAACAGCCAGCCCCTCGGCCATGTTAATTACACCGCCGGCTCGGCTCTGCTTTTTCTACCGGTATTGGCCTCGCTGGCGTGGACCTCGCGCGGCTCCCGTCGCGCCCTGTGGTCGTTGGCGACGACTCTTTGCCTCGGGATGTTTTTCTCGGGCGGAAGCCGCGGCGCCTTCCTCGGACTCGCAGCCATGTTGGCGCTGGCGGGGATCTTGGCCTGGCAAACGCGTCGCCTGCCGCGGTGGTTGCTTTGCACAGTCGCCGTCTTGCTTCTGGGCTCGTCATGGCTGCACCCGTCGATTCGCGGACGCCTGTTGCCTCCGCCCCCGGATGCTCCGGTCAACCTGAGCAATGAGCAGCGGAAAACATGGATCTATGGCGGCCTGCTCGCCGCCGCAGATCGTCCCCTCCTCGGCTGGGGCACAGGCTCAACGCCATGGGTGTTTGCCAACTACCGTCGCCATTTCGATTACGGCCCCGCGACCATCCTTCAACTGCACAGCCTGCCCGTGCAAATTTTGTCCGAAGGCGGCCTCGCCTTGGCGTTGCCTACCGCAGCCTTGGCGGTGCTCGCAGGCTTGTCGGCGTTCCGACGCCTGCGCCGTCGGAACAAAGCGAGCGCTTCCAGCGACGCCGTGTTCTGGGCCGCCGCTGCCGCCGTGCTGGGCTATGGCGTGTTCTCCATCACGGATTATCAACTCGATCTGCCGATCGTCGCGGCCTCGCTGGGTATTCTGCTCGGGGTGCTCGCGGCGTCCGATGCAGCC
>DFYA01000176.1 GCA_002382525.1 Opitutaceae bacterium UBA4094 | reverse complement strand
GCTTCGTCGCTCAACGCCAAATAGCTGCCCTCCACCATCACCATGGGGGAACCGCCCGCCTCCACGATCATCGGCTTGGCAAACGCATACAGCCGCCGCCCGTCGGCCAGTCGATACCCCCCCGTCACCACGATCTCGCCCGACTTCAACTCTGCCCGTAATGTGGAACTGAATACATCCGCGACCAAGGGCCGTTGCAGATCGTCAAGTTGTTCTTGCGCCCGCGCCAAAGCCCCCTCCCGGTCCGCCAGACGCCGCCGCGCCTCCTCTAGTTCCGCGGCCATCGCGGCCTGCTCTTGCCTGAGCCGCGCCACTTCGCCCGGATCGGCTTCACCCCGCGCTTGCCGGGCCACCTCCACGGGTTGCGTCACCCGTGCCTCGACCTCGGGCCAAGCCGGCGACAGCCCTGACTTCATCTGCTCGATCACGACAAAGACGATTCCGAACGCCACCACCGCGCTTACCGCCGCGGACAAAATATAGTGGGTTACATGCATGGTAAACGGGCTCAACTCAACTCACCTCACCACACCCGCCACCCCGCAAACAAGCGAAACCTTTTTCCCGAACACGACCCGACCCTACTCCCGGGCAAACTCCCCATAATCAGAGCTTTGACCCCGAGCCCGTCGTTTGCATGATTGCCGTTCATCGTGAAGTTACCTCGTCCCAAACTTCGCCTCGTCCTGACGATTTTGCTCGTATGGTGCGTCGGCGTATTCGCCGGCCTCGGCACCCACACGTTCCACTACGCGGAGGGACTGTCGTATTTTTCCAACGACCCCAAGGCCTGCGTGAACTGCCACATAATGCGCGATCAATACGACGGCTGGCTCAAGTCCTCTCACCACGCCGTCGCCACCTGCAACGACTGCCACACGCCCCACGACTTCATCGGTAAATACCTCAGCAAAGCCGAAAACGGCTACTGGCACTCGAAGGGTTTCACCCTCCAGGACTTTCACGAGCCCATCATGATCCGGCCGAAAAACACCAAGGTCCTCCAGCAAAACTGTGTCGCCTGCCACCAGCAGATCGTGGACGGGATCAATCACCACGCCGGCGACACCCGCCAAATGCTCGACTGCATCCACTGCCACAAAGACGTCGGCCACGGCCCCAGCCGCTAACTTCTTTCTCCGCGCCCCCCTCCGCCCCTCGTTCTCGTTCTCTTACTCGTTCTCCTCCGCCTCCGCCCGCACCGCCCCCCCTTTCCTCCCCTCCCGTCATGAGCGCAAATTCCGACCCTTCCACTCCCGTCCCGCCCCGCCCCCGCACGCTCCCGATATGGGGTCTCGTCGTGCTCTTGGTCGTCACGGCCCTCGCGACGCTTGCGACCCTGCTGCTCTACCAGAATATCGTCACCCGCAAAGCCGAGGCCACCCAGCACGTCTTCCGCGTCGTGGACGTCGACGACATGACCGTCGACCCCGAACTCTGGGGCAAAAACTACCCCCGCCAATACGACAGCTACAAACGCACCGTGGACATCATTCGCACCCGCCACGGCGGCAGCGAGGCCTTCCAAAAGATGGACGAATATCCCGTCTGGCGCCGCATCTTCGCCGGCTACGCCTTCGCCGTGGATCACCGCGAGGAACGCGGACACGCCTACATGCTCCAAGACCAGATTGAAACCGAACGCGTCACCAAGTTCAAACAACCCGGCTCCTGCCTCCACTGCCACGCCTCCACCATTCCCGCCTACATCAAAGCCGGCATCGCCGCCGGCGTTCCCGAAGGCAAAGAACACCGCGAGGCCCAGATCCAAAAAGGCTTCGAGGTCATCTGCGCCATGCCCTTCGAAGAAGCCGTCAAAGAGGTGTCCCACCCCGTGTCATGTATTGACTGCCACGACGCCGAAACCATGAACCTGCGCGTCTCCCGTCCCGCCTTCGTCAACGGCATCCGCTCCCTCGCCGAAAGCGATTATCCCACGCCCCACCTCCAAAGCATCGAACGCTGGCGCCGCGAAAAATCCGACCGCCCCTACGACCCCAACATCGACGCCTCCCGCCAAGAAATGCGCTCCCTCGTCTGCGCCCAGTGCCACGTCGAATACCACTTCAAGGGCCCGGGCAAAGAGGTCTCCTATCCGTGGTCCAAGGGCCTCCGCGCCGAGCAGATGGAAGCCCACTACGACGAACTCGGCTTCTCCGATTGGACCCACGCCGAGACCGGCGCCAAGGTCCTCAAGGCCCAGCACCCCGAGTTCGAGCTTTGGAGCCAAGGCACCCACGCGCGCGCCGGCGTTTCGTGCGCCGACTGCCACATGCCCTACGTCCGCGAAGGCGCGATCAAGGTCAGCAGCCACCACGTCCGCTCCCCGCTGCTCAACGTCGCGCAATCCTGCCAGACCTGCCACCGTGTATCCGAAAAGGAACTACTCTCCCGGGCCGAGGCCATCCAGGACCGCAACGCCGACCTCCTCCGTCGGAGCGAATCCGCGCTCGTCGCCCTCATCACCCGCCTCGCCGACGCCCGCCAGGCCGGCGCGACCGACGAGCAGTTGAAAGCCGCCCGCGAACTCCAGCGCAAAGCCCAATGGCGCCTCGACTTCGTGTCCGCGGAAAACTCCATGGGTTTCCACGCGCCGCAGGAAGCCGCCCGCATCCTCGCCGAATCCATCGACTATTCCCGTCAAGGCGAACTTGCCGTGGATGCCCGCGCCGTGGAGGTCCCCAAACCCAAGACCGCCGGCGCCGGTCGCCCGCCTGCTGCGGATCGTTAAGCCGCTCGGCGTCTGCAGGCCGCGAGTTGCTTGGATGCGCCCACGTGCCCCCCGGTGGCCCTGAACGTGAGTTCAGGGAGTGCGGCAACGCAGCGAGCGCGACGGATCGCAGCGTTTAAACGCAGCNNCGGGCTCCCGCAGCAGCAAAATCCGCGCAGCCCCCGCCAACGCACACGGAGCCCCCGCGCGCCGTTTGCGGCAGCATGACACGTAGTCCTCCGGCGCGCCTCCGATCACGAAAGGCCGCCGAAGCCGCCATGAGTTTCTCCTGCCCGCATCTTGATCCCGTCACCGACCGCTGCGACCGCGTGCGCGACCTCTGCGTGTGCGGACGCCCCGGCTGCGTCCTCGCGCGCAACTCGGTCTTCGCCATCGCCCCCTCGATCCGCCTCGCCGAACTCGCACGGCAAACCACCACCCCGTCAACAGACCATGCCCTACCGAATCGCCAAGACCCTCGTCGTTGAAAGCGGCCACCTCCTCAGCAAACACCCTGGCGCCTGCCGTTTCCCGCACGGACACAGCCGCACGGTCGAAGTCGTTCTTACGTCCGACGCCCTCGATTCCCGTGACATGGTGTGCGATTTCAAGGCCCTCAAACACGTGCTCACTGCGGCAATCGAGCGTTATGACCACAGCCTCTCCCTCAACACCGCCGACCCCAACTACCCCACGCTCCGCGCGACTTACGGCGACCGCATTATTTCCTTCGAAAACAGCGACCCCACCACCGAGGTGCTCGCCCGCGTAATTTTCCGCGAGATCCGCGCCCACCTTACCGCCCCGCCCCTCGACCCGGCCTTCCCGATCCCGCCGACCGTCCGCCTCGAACGCATCCGCGTCACCGAAACCGCCACCGCTTGGGCGGAATACTGGGAGTAAGCCGGCTCGATAAGACATTCCTCTCCCCGGGCCGAGCCCCTCGTTCTCCCTGTTCCCGCACCGCCCCCCAAACCTATTTGTCACTTAATAAGTGACAATAGCTCTGAGAGCGCGTCCGCCGCACCTTACCAAAACCACTACTCTAGTTTGAGCTTCATTGGTCCTTGGACATGGGTCATTGCTCCTCTTCCAACATGTCCGATCTCACTGACCTCTACCAGTCGGTCATCCTCGACCACAACAAACGCCCCCGTAATCGCGGCAAGCCGCCGACCGCCAACCGTGTTGCCACCGGCGACAACCCGAGCTGCGGCGACAATTGCACCGTTTTCCTCCACCTTGCCGACGACGGCCGCGTGGATGCGATCGGGTTTGAGGGTTCGGGCTGTGCCATTTCGCAAGCCAGCACCTCGCTCATGACCACGCAGGTCAAAGGCAAAACCGCCGCCGAAGCCGAGGCGCTCTTCAACGAGTTCAAGCAGATCGTCACCAGCGGCCAGCCCTCCGAAGAGCTGAGCGACCTCGCTGCCTTCGCCGGCGTCCACGCCTTCCCCGCCCGCATCAAATGCGCGACCCTCGGCTGGCACGCCGCCCTCGAAGCCCTCAAACAACCGGCCTCCTCCTAAAACTCGTTCGTCGTTCTTCGTTCGTCGTTCTCGTTCCGAAAACGAACCATCGAGAACGACGAACGAGTAAGAAAACGAGAACGATAAAAATCACCGTCTGACCGCCCAGCTCCGTCCTCCGCCCTCCTTCTTCCGTTTATTCCGTGTGTTCCGTGGGCAAATCCTTGCCGCCCTCGGTCCTCCGCCCGACTCCGATTTCCGCCCTTCGAGTATTTCGTGTGTTTCGTGGTTAAAAAATCCGCCACTCCGTGAGTCTCTCGCCCCATCTCCGCATCGCTTTCTCCGCCCGCATCGTAACGCGCATCGTCGTCATCCGATAAGCCGCCCAGTTTCGCGCCCGCCTTCGGCTTATAAGTTCATCAGTCCGGCGCCCGCATTGACTCACCGCCGCCAGTTGGCGGTAGTGATTTCATCATGTGCCCGTCTCTCGCCCGCCTGATTCTGCTGTGCTCCGCGTTGGCGCTCTCACCGCTCCTGTCAGGAGCCACCTTGCACTGGGGCGCGTCCGGCACAGGCGGCTCGGGCAATTGGGACGTCTCCAGCGCAAACTGGTGGAACGGCTCGGAGAACGCCGCGTGGAGCGACTCCGCCTCCGGCACCGATGCCATTTTCGGCGGCAGCGCCGGCACGGTCACCCTCACCCGCACGCTCTCCCAAAATCCCGTCGCCCGCTCCCTCACCTTCAACACGCCGGGCTACACCGTCACCGGCGGTTGGATCGAAGGCGCCACGTCCGGCCTCGTCATCACGACAAACGCCGCCGCGACCATCAATTCTCTCCTCACCAACGGGGACACCCAAGGAACCACGCTCACCAAAAACGGCGCGGCCAACCTCTCCCTCACCGGCACCAACTTCTTCAGCAAACTCTCCGTCACCCAGGGAGAGCTGCTTTCCGCCGGCTCCAACTCGCTCTTCTTTTCTGAAACGTCCGTCTCCGCCGGCGCCACCCTCACCCTCGGTCAAACCAGCTCGTTTGCAGCCATCCACGGCCTCAAAGGCTCCGGCATCGTCCGCGCGGGCGACCAGTCCCGCACCGTCAACCTCACCGTCTGGGGCGGCGACGGGTCGTCCGGCTTCACCGGCACCCTTGCCGATAACGGCCCCGGCAAACTCGCGCTCACACTCTTCACGAGCGGCACCACCCAGACCCTCACCGGCGCCAATACCTACTCCGGCGACACCCGCGTCGTGCGCGGCACGCTCGGCCTTTCGCGAGGCGGCACCGCCCTCGCAACGTCCTCCGTGCGAGTCGAGGCCGGAGGCACCTTGCTCATCGATAACATCGGCGAAGCCTCGCAGAACCGCCTCGCCGACACCGTCGGCGTGACACTCCGCAACGGCACCTTGAGACTCAACGGCAACGCCTCGTCCGCGGTCACCGAACAACTCGGCGTCTTGTCCGTCGGCGCCTCCGCCCGCGTCGACATCCAACGCACGGGGTCGCCCGGCGCCGCACTCCACTTCACCGGCCTCGATCGCATCAATCACGGCGTGCTCCAGATCACCGGCAACGGCACCGTCAAAATCGACGGCCTCGCCAACGACAACGGAGGCATCATCGGCGGCCACGTGCTCGTCGATGACCACTGGGGCGTCGTCTCCGGCGACGGCTCCATCCAGGCGCTCGACTCCTACCAGACCAACACCGTCCTCGCCGGCTCCTCCGACAACGTCCTGCTCACCACCGACACCTCGCTCGCCGGTCCTCGCGCCTGGCACTCCCTAAAAATCCAAAATACCGACACGCCCCTTCGCCTCGACCTCGGCCCCTCCTTGATCCTCCAATCCGGCGCCCTCCTCGTCGCCGGCACCGGCGATACGTCGATCCATGGCGGCACCCTTTCCTCCGGAACCTCCCCCGAACTGGTCGTCACCCACCGCCACAACCTCTACGTCCACTCGTCCATCACCGACGGCATTGGCCCGACCTCCCTCGTCAAAGCAGGCGCCGGCACCCTCACCTTGACGGGCGACAACACCTACACGGGAAACACCCATGTCCTTGCGGGCATCCTTGAGGTCGCCTCCGATTCCAATCTCGGCTCCGGCTCCACAGTCCACCTCAACGACGCCACGCTCCGCGCCACCGGCAACTTTTCCACCGCCAAAGCCGTCGGCGCCAACACCGGCCACACCGCCCTCATCGACACCAACGGCCACCACCTCACCTTTCACACCGCCGCCTTCGGCCCCCTTTCCAAACGTGGCGCCGGCACCCTCACCCTCGCCGGCGGCGCCACCGGCCCTCTCGCCGTCAATCAGGGAACGCTCGCCCTCGCCCACGGCACCTACGGCAGCGTGTTCGTCCAAAAGGGCGGCACGCTCTCCGCCTCCGGCTCCATCTCAAGCCTTCACCTCGGTGTCACCGCCAACTCTCGCTCAACCAGCGGCGCTTCATCGACCGGCTACGGACTCTTCGTCTCCGGCGCCGACATTCTGGACATCGGCGCCCACACCTCCGACGAAGCCCCGGTCATCGACATCGGCGGCGATGCCGCCGCCAACCTCCATATCGCGTCCCTCGACACACGTGGCGCCAGCGAGATCGTCTTCCGCTACGGTCTCGGCGCTTCCGAACAAGACCACCTGACGCTCGGCTCCCTCTCCGCCTCCGGCGGATTGCCGCTCACCGTCCGCTTCGATATCCACGACCTCGGCGGACTCGAGACCGGTGTCGTCTACACGTTGCTCGAATTCTCCTCCCCGCTGTTCGGGGGTTCCGCCCCCCAATGGCTCCTCACCGACGAACTCATCGACGCCGGCTGGGTGGCCGTCTTTCAACTCGCCGGCCAGAACCCCGCGTTCTCCAACTCGCTCACCGTGCTGTTATCCGCCATCCCCGAACCCGCATCCTCCACCGCGCTCGCCGGCCTGTGCATGCTGGGTGGCGTCCTCTTCGCCCGCCCACCTCGTCGCCGACCGACGTGTTAACGCGTCGCAACTTGCGCCGCCGGCTTGCCCCCTCGCCCGCGTCGCGTTCTGTTCGCCCTCCGCCTTGGCGTCTCTTCGCGTTCCTTCGCGGTTAAAAAAACTCCCGCTCTCCGCCCGATCCCGATCTGCGCCTTTCGTGTATTTCGTGTGTTTCGTGGTTAAAAAATCCGCCACTCCGTGAGTCTCTCGCCCAACCTCCGCATCGATTTCCCCGCCCTCGACCAACACGTCGGCGGCAAGCCTCTCGTTTATCTCGACAACGGCGCCACCACGCAAAAGCCGCGCTCTGTCATCGACGCGATCGCCCGCTACTACGAGCGCGACAACTCCAACGTCCACCGCGGACTCCACGCGCTCTCCATGCGCGCCACCGACGGCTACGAAGCCGCCCGCGTCCGCGCCGCCAAGTTCATCAATGCCGCCCATTCCGCCGAGATCGTCTTCACCCGCGGCACCACCGAATCCATCAACCTCGTCGCCCAATCCTGGGGCCCCGCCAACCTCAAGCCCGGCGACGTCATTCTCGCGACCGAGATGGAGCACCACTCCAACCTCGTCCCCTGGCAGCAACTCGCCGCCCGCACCGGCGCCACCCTCAAATATGTCCCCGTCGCCGGTGCCGACGCCGAGCACGGTCTCGACCTCGACGCCCTCGACCAGCTCCTCACCCCGCGGGTGAAGCTCTTCGCCTTCACCCACCTGTCCAATACCCTTGGCGTGCTCAACGACGCCGCCGCCCTCTGCGCCAAAGCCCGCGCCGTCGGCGCCGTCACCGTAATCGACGCCGCCCAGTCCATCGGACACGAGCTCGTCGACGTGCAGGCGATCGGCTGCGACTTCCTCGCCTTCAGTGGACACAAGATGGCCGGCCCGACCGGCATCGGCGTCCTCTACGGTCGTCGCCAGCTTCTGGATACGATGCCCCCGTGGCAGACCGGCGGCGGCATCGTCGTCAACGTCACCTTCGAAGGCTCCACCTGGAAACCGTCCCCCGAGCGCCACGAAGCCGGCACGCCCAATGTCGCCGACGCCATCGGCCTCCACGCCGCCTTCGACTACCTCGACTCCCTCGGACGCCATTCCATCGCCGCCCACGACTACGCCCTCGGCGAACGCGCCTGCGCCGCGCTCAGCGAACTCCCCGGCATCCGCATCCTCGGCCCCAAACCCGGCAAGCCCCGCGGTGGCCTTGTGAGTTTCGCCTTCGCCGACGTGCATGCGCACGACGTGGTCACGTTCGCCGACCAAGACGGCGTGGCCCTTCGTGGCGGACACCACTGCAACCAGCCGCTGATGCGCAAGCTCGGCCTGCCTTCGACGACCCGCGCCAGTTTCTACGTTTATAACACCAACGAAGAAATCGAAGTCCTCGTTAAGTCCATGCGCCGCATCCAGAAATTCTTCGCCGGTTGATACACGCGGGATTCCCAACGGACCGCCGACCACAAGAAGGAGCGGCGGCTTCCAACCGCCGACACGGTTTACGGAATCCAATCAAGTCGCGTTCACCACCCAATCCACGCTCGGCGCAATCTTGCCGCCCCTCCATCGACCCTACCTCTGCGACCTACCGGCGCGCTCAGTCCGTCTGCCAATTCTCCACCACGAGCCCATCGACCCGAGAAAACTCGCGCACATTCCGCGTGATCAACACCGCCCCCAACGCCAGCGCATGCGCCGCAATCAACGTGTCGCGATCCCCGATCTTGATCCCCGCCCCCTCCAACTGACACCGCACCTTCGCATACTCCACCGCGACGGCTTCACCCAACGGCTCCACCTCCAACAACCCGCGCAGACTCTCGACCTTCTTCACAAACCGCGTGTGGCCCAGTTCCCGCCGCGCCTTCTCCGCTCCAAACTGAAGTTCCGCCAGCACCATAAACGACAGCCGCACTTCACCGGCAGCCACCGCCTCGGTCATCCGCTTCACCAGCGCAGGCGACCTCCCGGCAAGATAAGCCGAGAACGCATTCGTATCAGGCAGGAAGATCATTCCCAGTCGCGTTTCACGTTGGCCGCCGTGTTCGGCTCAATCTCCGGAAAATCCGCACAACTCCCCGCGAGCTTCGCAAACGCCCGCACCCGCCGCGCGGTCTCCCCGTCCTCCTGCACCAAAATCCCCTGCGGAGTCTTCTCCAAGAGAACGACCGACGACCTAAGCCGAAACGCCTTCGGCAACCGAATCGCCTGCGAGTTCCCCGACTGAAATACCCGCGTTTTAACCGTCTTGCTCATGCCGTATATACGGTATGCAAATTGCCTGAAAGTCAAATCCCCGCGTTTCCAGCCGACACTGCACCTGCGCATGACACGCCGCCACCGCCTCCGTCATCCGCTTGCCAGCGCAGGCGACCGCCCTCACCAACCTACCGACGCTCGGCGGCAAGATTGCCACCGCTCCTCCAGTCCACATCCGCGGTCTATCCCACGCTCAATCCTTCTGCCTGTTTCGCCCCGACGACTCCCTCGCCCTGCGAAAACTCGCACCCGTTCCGGGGCATAGACGCCCCCGCCAATCGACCTCGCCATCTGGGGGACAAGACTTCCAAAAATGCCTCGCTCACGTTGGACGCGGTCGAATGCACATGGCGAGGGATGTCACTGCCTTTCCAGACACAACCCGCCTTCAACAAAATCCACAAATACCGGGAAACATAAGCCCGTCGTAAAACCCCAATGGCCTCCACGTGAAACGTCTCAGCCAACGCGACCTTGCTCGCCAGCTCGGAGTCAGCGCCATGACCATTTCTCTCGCGCTGAGAAACTCGCCGGAGGTATCGGCCGAAACTCGGGCGCGCGTCCATGACGCCGCCGCCAAGGCCGGCTATGCCCCCGACCCCGCCCTTTCGATTCTTAACAACTACCGCCGCGACCGCCAGTTGATCGCCCGCCACTCCACCCTGGCCTACGTCACCAATTGGTCCACTGCCGACGCCTGGCGCGTCGGCTTTCCTTCCGTGTTTTTCGCCCCCGCCGCTACCCGCGCCGCGCAGCTCGGCTACACGTTGGAGCCTTTTTGGCTTGGCGCCTACTCCTCCCAAGCCAAGGCCTCCCACGTCCTCGCCTACCGTGGCGTGCGCGGCCTGATCCTCGCCCCGCTCCCTCACGGTCCGGGTGGCTTGCGCCTGACGTGGAATCGCTTCGCGGCCGTCGCCGTCGGCCCCACCATCGTCCGGCCCGTGCTGGACCGCGTGCTGCACGACTACGCCTTCTCGGTGCAGACCGTGTTGCGCGAATTGCGCCGCCTGGGTTACCGCCGCATCGGCCTGGCCCTTCCCGCTCGCATCGATGCGATCACCGAACACCGCATCAGCAATTCCTTCATCGCCGAAACCACCCGGCAGGCCGTCTTGCGTGGCTCGGCCGCCTGGCTCTCCCGGGACGAATCCAAGCCCTCCCTGCTTTCATGGATCGAAAAACTTCGCCCCGATTGCGTCATATCCATGACGTCGAGCGCCCATTCCGCGTGGCTTCGTGAAGGGGGCTACCGCATCCCAAAAGATCTCGGATTCGCAAGCCTTCGCCGTCTCGGCGACCACGACGTGAGCGGCATCGACTACGGCCACGAACAAATCGCCCGCTCCGCCGTCGAACGCGTCGTCCTCCGCCTTCAACAAAACGAACTGGGCATTCCCGCCTGGCCCCAACACGGCCTCGTCCCGGGTAAATGGTCTCCCGGCGCGACCACCGCGACCCGCTCCTGAGACGTTAAACTCTCAGCCACGGATCGTAGGGAGGCCGTGCTACTTTACAGTGAAAGTTCCGCTCGGGTTGAACCCTCCGGTGATCCGTCGGAGCTTCGGAAGCGTGCATCCCTTCTGTGTTCCGGCCGCTCCGCATTGTGATCCCGCAACAAGACAAACGTCGCCCGCGTCCCTTGCGACGGGCCGCGATTTCTTCGGACCATGGACGGTTTTTCACTATGTCGCGACCGAGCCGGTGTCGTGGAAAAGCAGCCTGATCGAGGCACCCCGTGCGGCCGCGGTAAATTCGCGTATCGTCGCGGGCCGTCGCCTCGACGGCGTGCGCCTGGAGATGGAAGAGGACCTCCTCGACATCATGCCGCTCACCCTCCCTTCCGGCGTCGCGGCCGACCGGAACCATGCGTTGCTCTTGGCCGAAGTTTCGCGTTCCGAAGCCGGTCCGGTCCACGTCTGCGCCGGCGCCAACTGGCGCATGCGATGGTGGGTAAACGGCGAGGAAGTTTTCTCCACCTTCACCCAATCGGGCAACGATCACTGTCCGCCGGGCCTGATCGATCACGACTTTCACCTGCCGCTTCGCGCCGGACAAAACCTCATCGCCGTGGAACTGCTTTCCGGCGCCAACGGGTTTGCCTTGCACGCCCGCCCCGCCCCTCCCGACCTCGCCGTCTTTCGCGCCCGCACCGCCTTGGCCGCCGCACCCCACATCCGCCGGGATCACCTCCGCGCCGACGCGTTTGTCACGGTGAACTGCGCCCGAAACCTCGGCCCCTTCACCCGCCCCGAAAGCCACCACTGCATCCGGCTCGCGGATGCCCATCCGGAGACCGTCGAGGCCGCCCGGCGCCACTTCGGACGCGGCAAGATCACTCGCGTCTTCGGCCTGATGAGCGGCGAATTTTTCCCCGGCAACATGCACGCTGTCCCCGACGCGGCGGACCGCCTCGCGCGCATTCGCCGGCTCACGGATTACAGCGACGAACTGCTCACACCCGTGCCCCACGACGACGTGAAGGCGCTCTGTGAGGGCCGGATGACGGAACAGGCCTATCGCCATAACGCCGCCGCCGCCATCGTCGAGCTTGCCTCCCTCTTCGACAATCCCCTCCACCTCGAAGTCTTCAACGAAAGCGAGTGCGGCGACCACGTCCTCTCCGAGTCCGATTATGTCCGCTGCTTTCGCTTGTGGCGCGAAGCGCTCGAGATCGCCCGCGGTCGCCTGCCCGCCGGTCGTCGGATCACCCTCGGCGGCCCCTCCCCGTGCAGCTTTAACCGCAAACGCATTCAGGCGTTGCTGGACCATTGCGCCGCGTCGACCGCCGATCGTGCCGCCCTCGATTTCCTCTCGTGGCACCAATACCTCTTCCATGCCGAAGATCGTCCCCGCCGCGTCGCCGCCACCGAGCTGACCACCGTGCGCGATTGGCTTGCCGAACGCGATTTACCCGCCGACACGCCCTGCTTGGTGAACGAGACCGGCGTCTTCCCCACCTCCCAGCAAGGTTCCAGCCTGCCCGACGACTTTCTCACGCAGGCCACCGGCATACTCAGCCTGCATTACTGGTATCAGGAACAGGGCCCGCAGGTGATCCCCTTTCACTGGACTTGGGCACACGCCAACCCGCGCAAAAACCTCTTTGTGCCCACCGAGGAAAGCCTCGCCTATCTCGGCCGTATCCTGCGGATCGATACAACTAAGTCGCGGGAGCTCCTCGCCGGACATCTGGCTACCTGCCCCGATCGCCTCACCCCCTACGGCCACGCCGTGCACCTCCAGGCGATGCTGCCGCCCGAACGCCTCGCCTGCGAAACCGGTCCTCGTGACGACGAGGGGCTGGGCCTCTACGCCATCGCCGCCACCGCCACGGATACGGGCGAGCTCGCCGTGCTCCTCTGGAATTACCAATGGACCGACTACGCCGACCCGCAGACCTTCGCCGTGCGCCTGGCCCTCGATCACCTGCCGCCCTCGTTGCAAGGCCGTGCCCTCGCGATGGACACCTGGCTGCTTGACCGCGCGAACGGCAACTTCCTTGGAGGCACCTCGGACCCGCTCCACACCCGCCAGACCCTGCCTCCGGCCGCCTCCGACGCACTCGTTGTCCACGTTCCGCTCCCCGCCAACGCCGTCATGCTGCTTAAATTTCGTCCCTCATGAAGACGCCCCCGGCCCTCTCCCCCAATCGCGATGACACCCTGCTGACGTCGCCGCTCGCGCTTCGTCTCTTTCATGAGGTCGCCCGGGACCTGCCCATCATCGATTTTCACAACCATCTCGACGTCGCGGGCCTCGCCCAAGACCGGACGCTCCCCAATCTCGCCCAACTCTGGGTCGCCGCCGATCCCTACAAACACCGCGCGATGCGCATCGCCGGCGTGCCCGAGTCTGAGATCACCGGCGACGGGTCCGACCGCGAGAAATACGACCGCTGGGCCGCCACCCTTCCCCTCGCCCTCGGCAACCCGCTCCAAGCCTGGGCGCGTCTCGAACTCAAGCGCTACTTCGACCTCGACCTCGTCTTGTCCCCCGCTACCGCCGGCCAAGTCTGGACCGAGGCCAACGCGCGACTCGCGCAGCCCACCCACACTTCGCGCGGCCTGCTTGCGCGCGGTGGCGTCGCCGTCGCCTGCACCTCCGACAGCCTCCTCGACGATCTCTCCGCCCACGCCTCCCTCGCCCGTTCCGACTATGAGGTGCGGGTGCTCCCTTCACTTCGCGCCGACGACCTCACCGCCATCGACTCGGCAAACTACCCCGCCTGGCTCGCGCGATTGGCAAACCTCACCGATGTCGCGATCCGCGACTATGCCTCCTTTTGCGCCGCCGTGGCCGTGCGCCTCGACGCGTTCGACGCCCTTGGTTGCCGCCTCGCCGACCACGCGCTCGATGATTTCCGCTACGCTTCCCCCGTCTCTCCGTCCGACACGGCCACCCTCTTCGCCCGCCGGCTGGCCGGCGAGGCGCTCGACGCGGGGGCCCTGCTTCGCCTCCGCTCCGGACTTCTCGTGTATCTGGGCGGCGAATACGCCCGCCGGGGATGGGTTCTCCAGCTTCACCTGAACGCGCACCGCCACACCAGCACCCGCCTACGGAAACTCGCCGGCCCCGCCGGAGGTTATGCCGCACTTGGCAACCCGACCGACATCCCCGCGTTGTGCGCCCTTCTTGACGGGCTCGAGCAAGGCCCCGGGCTGCCGCGCACCGTCCTGTATCCGCTCAACCCTACCGACTACGCCGCGCTCGCCACGCTCACCGGCTCCTACGCCGCCGACGGCGTGCCCGGCCTCGTGCAACTAGGCCCCGCCTGGTGGTTCAATGATCACGACATCGGTATCCGCCAGCACCTCGACGTGCTTTCGCGATACGGGTTGCTCGCCACCTTCATCGGCATGACCACCGATTCGCGCAGCCTCCTTTCCATGGTTCGCCACGAATACTTTCGCCGCGTGCTCTGCGCCTGGCTCGGCGAACAGGCTTCCGCCGGCCACGTCTCCGCCGATTTCGAAACGCTCGCCCCCGTCGTTCGCGCCGTTTGCCACGACAACGCCGCGCGTTTTCTCCGCCTCTAATCGGCCCTGCCCCAAGCTCCCTGCGCGGCCACACCGCCCCTTCTGATTCCCTCTCCCCATTCCTTATGACCACCCTCAGCAGCTCCTTCTTCACTGGCAAAGTCGTCGTCGTCACCGGCGCCGGAGGCACCCTCTGCTCCGCCATCGCCAAAGATCTCGCCGCCCGCGGTGCCAAAGTCGCCCTGCTGGGCCGCACCCTCGGCAGCCTCGACCGCGTGGCCGCCACCATCACCGCCGCCGGCGGCGTCGCCCTGCCCGTCGAGTGTGACGTCACCGACGTTGAGGCCGTCGAACGCGCGCGCGCCGTCGTCGCGGATAAACTCGGTCCGGTCTGGTTTCTCCTCAACGGCGCCGGCGGCAATCAGCCCGACGCCATTACCACCTCGATCGAATTCACTCCCGCCGAACTCTCGCCCGACAAGCCGGCCGGGCTGCGCGGTTTCTTCAACCTCGACCTCCGGAAGTTCGAGGACGTCGTGAAGATCAACACTCTCGGCACCGTCATCCCCAGTCAGGTCTTTGGCCGCGAACTCGCCGCCCTCGGCCGCGGATCGATCCTTAACTTTGCCTCGATGAACAGCCATCGCCCGCTCACCCGCGTGGCCGCCTACGCCCTCGCCAAGGCCGGTGTGGTCAACTTCACCCAATGGCTTGCCGTTTACCTCGCTCCCGCTGGCATCCGCGTGAACGCCATCGCCCCCGGATTCTTCCTCAACGAACGCAACGTGAAGATCCTGTGCACGCCCGATGGCGGTCTCACCTCCCGCGGCCAAAACGTCATGAATCACACTCCGATGAAGCGGTTCGGTGCGGCCGCGGAATTGTGCGGCACCGTCCGCTGGCTGCTCAACGACGAAGAGGCCCGCTTCGTAACCGGCCAGACGATCAACGTGGACGGCGGATTCCTTGCGTCCACCGGTGTCTAAAGTTCGCGGCGGCCCCGCCCGACGTTGGGAATCTCAAAGTCCGCTGCCTTGTTCCGATGCTCCCGGCCCGGCAGAAGGGAAAAGGCCGGCCGAACGGGGTCGGCCGTGAACGGTTAATTCAAGCCGGACTCATTCTCCTCTCAGAAAGCCAACTCAGCATTTTCAACCGCATGAGAACGCAAAGACGACAGAGACCAAGCCGGGGTATTCTTTTGCGCTCTCTGCGTTCTTTCGTGGCCAACCTGCCGTGATTAGCTGCCCGCATCTCATCTCGTCGCCCACCCTAGGCCGGATTATCCCGGCCTAGCCATACCTCGCCTGATACTTCCGCTGATCGTCCGGAAACTCCGGATGAAAAATCAGCTTTATACCACGGCGGCGCGATACTGCTCCTCCGTCATGCCTGCCACCTTGCCAGCCGCGATGTCCTCGATCCGGCGTATGCCCGTTTTCACCGCATCGGTCAGCGGCGCAGGCTCCACCACACTCTCGACCAGCCGGCGGGCAAGTTCGAGCCGGTCGGCTGTTGAAAACTCAAGAGCGCTACGCGAGAGTTCAGTGTTATGCATGACCCCAAATTAACAACCGCCCTGCCCCGCGCAAACACTCGGTCCCGGACTCAGCCACACCGCCCCGCGAACTCTCGCAACCGCCGCGCATGCAGTCGCGGATCGAGCACATCGTAGTGACTCGGGATTACCCCGCTCAGCTCCATCGCGGCCACCTTCTTCAGCGTGGTGCGCACGCCCGCTTGGTCTCGATTCAACAGGAGCGGCGGCAAATGCACCGACCAGGCATAACTCGCGAACACGTCTCCGCTCAAAAGCCATCCGGTCCGTTCACAGAAGAACCCGCAATGGCCCGGCGTGTGTCCCGGCAAATGCACCACGCGTAAACCGCCCCACCACGGCAGCCGCTGCCCATCGCTCAAATCACCCGTCACTTCTGGCGGCGTGAACGAGAACGCCAACCTCCCTGCGGCCTCCAACAGCCCACAGCCCCTCGCCCATCCGCGATACTGCACCCGACCGTCGACGTGATCCCGCTCGGCCGGGTGAACCCACACCGCAGCCCCGGTTTCCCACTGTATCCGACTCGCGTCGCCCGTGTGATCCAGATGTCCGTGCGTCAGTAGAATCGCCTTCACCTCCTCCGGTGAACGCTGGATTTCCTTCAGCAAACCTTCCAGTTCCCCCGCAATGCCGGTCAAGCCAGCATCCACCAAGACCAGCCCGTCGTCATCGACCAACAGATGCGCGGAGACCAATCGACCACCCAACCGGTAGAGGCGCGAATGGCCGAACTCGAGAAACGCCCGTTGCATGCTCATCCCCTCCACGACCGCCCAAGCCTTCACCTCGATTCAAGGCAATTCGCCACAATCGCAGCCCGCTTAGCGAACGATAAGGCCAGAGCCCCAGCATACCGCTCACGAAACGTCTTGAGCGCACCGACTGCGCCACTCGGCAGCGGATCTATTTTCCGACGTCGGCGGGCGTGAGGGCGTGGGGCGGCGATGGGCCGTTAATCCCGCGACGGCGAAGTTAAAACCGCCAGGTGAGTTTGCCGTAAAAGCCACGAGGGACTTCCGTCGCCGCACAAATAACGAGAATCCGTGTTCGAGGTGTTGATCTTGCAACAGATTTTGACCCACCAAAGAACTCGAGGCGATCCGTCGCCCGGTAGGCGATACGCACGTCTGCGGTGATGTAGGACGACAAGGAGATTAACCTACCCCGCCGTCGCCACCTTGGTCATGCGCGCGGCGTGCGCCTTCAACTCACGGGCCAACTCCCGCTGGCGCCGTGTGTCCTTAAAATCCTCCGCCCAACCGACGATCGTCACCACCGCGCCTTCGTGCCAGTCACCAAGGCTGAGCCCGACCGACATCGCGTGGATCGCCGGATTAAACGTGCCCAACGCACAGGCAATCCCCGCCTTTCTCGCCGCGGCGATCTCGCCAAGAAACAGCTCGTCCTTCTTTGTCTCCGTTGGCTGCAGCAGGCGGCGCACCTCCGCGGCCGGCATCACCGCCAGCAACGCCACGCCCACCGAGCCCGAATCCCGCAGGTGCATCCGCGAGCCGACCGAGGACGAAATCGAATTGGGTCGCAACGTCTCCGCCCGCAGCGCGGTCACCACCTGATCGCCCTCTCGAATCGAAATCTTTGAGGACAGCCCGGTCGCCTCCGTGAGTTCGCGCAATGGCTGACGCAACCGCGCCATCAGATGCTCCACCCGGGCGTAGGCTCGCGCCACCCGGGCCAGACCGAAGCCCAACCGGAACTCCCCGCGCCGGCTTTCATGCAGCCACTCGTTGTCCAGCAACGTATGCAGAATCCGGTAGGTCGTCGCCTGAGGCACCCCCAACCCGAGCGACAATTGTTTCGCGCTCAACCCGCCGCTTTCGCTGGCCGTGATCGCTTCGATGATCTCCACCGCCTTTTGCAACACAGGGATGTTTTTCATGCGCAAAGCTCCTAACAGGCCCGGCTTCATTTTACCATATGGGATAATTTAATTATCAAAGTCACGTTGAGGACTGCCTCCCGGACGCTCACGCTGCTTTCACTTAACCCTATGAAAATCGTCGATCTCAAGGTCCGCACCGTCGCCATCCCCCTCACCTGCCAACTGCGCCACAACACCGGCGTCCACCCCGGCTATTTCCTCCGCACGATTCTCGAACTCGTCACCGACGAGGGCATCGTCGGCCTCGGCGAAGTCGGCGGCGGCGACCAGCGCGGCGCGCTGCTCAAGCTCAAGCCCCGCATCGTCGGACTCGACCCGTTTCATCTTGAAACGATCAAGCTGAAGGTCCTGCGCTCAATCTACTACATGTCGAATGCCCGCCTCTACGCGGCCATCGAAATGGCGTGCCTCGACATCATCGGCAAAGCCATGAACCGCCCCCTAAGCGACCTGCTCGGCGGCTCGGTGCGCGACGCGGTGCCGATGATCGCGTATTTATTTTGGCGATACGACCGCGCAGACGGCAAGGACGACACGTGCGCCGAAGACCTCGCGGACTGGTGCGTCGAGTTGCACGAGACGCTCGGCGTCAACGCCATGAAACTGAAGGCCGGCGTCATGGATCCCGACGAGGAGGCCCGCGTGCTCGAACTCTGCCGCGAACGCCTCGGCCCCCGTTTCGGCCTGCGCATCGATCCGAACGGCGTGTGGTCCGTGCCCACCGCCGTGCGGATCGGCCGTCGTCTCGAACCGCTCGCCATCGAGTATTTCGAGGACCCGTCGTGGGGCCTCAACGGCAACGCCGAAGTCCGCAAACAGATCCGCATTCCCATCGCGACGAACATGTATCCGGCGCGCTTCGACGACCTCGCGCCCGCCGTCAAGATGGGTGCGGTCGACATCGTTCTCACCGACATTCACTATTGGGAAGGGCCGCGCGGCGTGAAGGACCTCGCGGCCATTTGCCGGACGTTTAACCTCGGTGTCGCCATGCACTCCGGCGCGGAGTTCGGCATCGAACTTGCCGCCATGCTGCACACCGCGTCCACCATCCCCGAGATGACGTTCGCGGGCGACGCCCACTACCACTACCTGACCGACGACATCATCGTCGGCGGCCTCATGAAGTATGAAAACGGCTGCCTGCCCGTGCCCAAGGGCCCCGGCCTCGGCGTCGCGCTCGACCCGGAGAAAATGGACAAATACGAACGCGAGTTCGAGAAGCGCGGCGACTACTACGCACGCTTCCACCAAGATCCCAAACGCCCCGACTGGTATCCCATCGTCGGCGGCGTGTAAGCCCGCAGTCCGGCGACACCCGAGGGTGCGGCCAAAAGCGATTAACGCTCAACGGGAGCGCAGGCCTTTCCTGCCTGTGCGCCCGCCTCGGCTGGGGTAGCGCACGTTAAATTGTATCGTTTATGTTTTCCGCGCATCGCCTTGGCGGATAAACGTTCGTTCATACAATTTTTTCCCGTCGCCAGTCGCGCCTTCCCTGTGCGTGACTGGCCGTTTCGTTTTACCCGTCCCGCCATGCTCAAATCCGGCCTCGTCACCGCTTGGGAAAATCCCGAGCTCACCTCTCTTAACAAGCTGCCGCCTCGCGCGAC
>DFYA01000085.1 GCA_002382525.1 Opitutaceae bacterium UBA4094 | reverse complement strand
AGATCATCTTGGATAATGCCGACGGATCCGCGGCCGGCGTTGTGTTCACGGGCGCCTGGACCACGGTCACCACGGTTCCCGGGTATTGGAAAACCAACTACGCCCACGACGGCGACGCGGGAAAAGGAACGAAGACGGCTCGTTTCACGCCCACCATCACCGACGCGGGCGACTATGAGGTTTTCGTGCTCTGGACGGGCCGAAGCTACAACGCGCCCTCGGTGCCGGTCACCGTAACGCACGCGGGCGGCAGCGATACGACCCTGATCAACCAGACGCTGGAAAACGGTGAGTGGTTCTCGCTCGGAGTTTATACCTTCGATGCGGGCACGGCTGGAAACGTGCAGATTTCAAATACGGGCACGAGCGGACGGGTGGTCGCGGACGCGGTGCGTTTTCATAAGAGCGGTCCGCCGCGCGACACCGTGGTCACGCTCGATTCGGAGGACACCACCGGAATTACCCTGGTCGGATCTTGGCCCGCCAGCACGTCCGTTCCCGGTTTCAGCGGGTCCAACTACCTGCAGGACGGCAACACGGACAAAGGGAGCAAGACGGTCACCTTCGCTCCGAATCTGCCGCAGGCAGGCGTGTATGATGTTTACATGGCGTGGCCTTCCCACGGGAACCGCGCAGCCAGCGTGGAGGTGCGCATCGATCACGCCTCGGGGACCGACTACAAGACCATCAACCAGCAGTCCTACGGCGGCTCCCGTTTTCGTCTGGGTAGCTATTACTTCGCGGCCGGGACCGCAGGTAAGGTGGTCATCAGCAACGCGAACACGACCGGCTTCGTCATCGCGGATTCCGTGAGGTTTGAGCTGAACTAAACGGTAGTCACCGCAGTCGGGTCAGTCGGGACGGGGCCGTGCGCCCCGTCCTTTTTTTGTCCGCATCTCAAGCGCGTGCGCCCCCGCTTACCGGAAATGCTCCGGCGTGAGGTGCGTGGTGTGGCCACCGACCAGCTCGGCTTTGCGGCGGTAGCGGCGCGGCGTGGTGCCGTGGCGGGCTTGGAAAAGTTTGTAGAAATGTCCGAGGTTTTCGTAGCCGCACTCCGCCATGATTTCGAGGATCGGCAGATTCGTGGAGGCGAGGCGCGTGGCCGCGTGGGTCAGGCGCGCTTCGTTGACGATGTCGGTCGGGGTGAGTTGGTAGCGCCGTTTCACTTCGCGTGAAAGGTGCTCGGGCGAGCAGCCAGCGAGGCGGGCGAAGGTTCGTGTGCCGCCGGCTAGGTGTCGCGGCTCCTGCATGCGTCGGCGCGCTTCGGCGAGCCACTCGGGCGGACCGCCTTGTTCGTGTTGACGGGTGAACCGATCGAGGAGGGCGAGGAGTGAAAGCACGAACGCCTCGGTGGTCAGCGGGTCGCGCTGGCCGGCGTCCAGATCGGCAGCCAGGTGGCGTAGGCGTTCCAAACGCACCGCGTCCAGGCGATGCTCGCGCGCGCGATGCGCGGGCTCGTCAAACCAGCGTCCGCGCAGCGGCGGGTGGCGACGTTTGAGCGCGGACCAGAGGATGGCGTGGAAGGCGACGTTCACAAAACGCAGCGAGGGCTGGCCGGCGATGCTCGTAAAACCATGCGCGTCTCGCGGACGAATGAGCACGAGATCGCCNNGGCGGGTTTTCGGCCGGTTGGCTGAAGAGCCAGTGCGCGTAGGTGCAGGCCTGGTCCGAGGGCAATTTTTTGAGCGTCAGGGTATGCATCAATAAAACGTAGAATTTTGTCATCCCGCCATAGGACGAAGGCGGGGGCAATCGGCTAATGTGGCGGAAGTCTTTTCCACGACTCCCTACCCAAACCCCTATGAGCACCTCCAAGTTTCGCGTCGGCATGGTCGGCGCCGGCGGCATCGCCCGCTCCGTTCACATTCCCGCCTGGTTGTCCCAGGCCGATGTCGAGATCGTCGGCGTGACCGACCTCATGCCCGCCGCTTCCGAGCAGGCGGCCAAACTCGCCGGTGAAGGGGCGGTCGCCTGCGCCACGATCGAAGAGCTGCTGGCGCTCAAGCCCGATGCCATCGACGTGTGCACGCCGAACAAGGCGCATTTGCCGGTCGTCATTCGGGCACTGGAGGCGGGTTGTCACGTGTTGTGCGAGAAGCCGCTGGCGACCTCGACGGCGGATATTCGCGCGATGGGCGAGGCGGCCGACCGGGCCGGACGCGTCCTCTGCGCGGTGCAAAATCATCGGTTTCGCGGCGAGACCCGCGCCATCCGTCAATGGGCGGAGACGGGGCAATTGGGGGATGTTTATCATGCCCGCGTCCGTGCGATGCGGCGTGCGTTTTTGCCCACTCCTGCGGGCTTCATTGACGGGACATTGTCGGGCGGTGGTCCTTGCATGGACATCGGCGTCCACGCGCTGGATGCCGCGCTTTGGATAATGGGTTTTCCCAAGCCGGTGCGCGTGAGCGGCACGAGCAAGGTCAACTTCGCCAAGGGTAACAAAATCCCCGGCAAGTGGGGCGAGTGGGACCGCGCGCGTTTTTCGGTGGAGGATTTCGCGGCCGGCTTCGTGCACTTTGAAAACGGCGCGACGCTCACGCTGGAGGCGGCCTGGCTTGGCCACCA
>DFYA01000146.1:10185-11769 GCA_002382525.1 Opitutaceae bacterium UBA4094 | reverse complement strand
GCGAAATGATCGACGCCGCCGCGCCGGCGGCGTGGCGCGAGCAATTGCGCGACGGACCCGTGAAGCACAACACCGTCCACCCGCTCAAGCTCCAACTGCTCCTCGCCGCGCACCGAGCCTTTACCGATGGCGCCCTGCACGGCGGCGGCGCCGACGAGAGCACGAGCCACGGGAACGATTCGCTCCATGCCGAGTTCGCACGGTTTAAGGAAGAGCATGCGTATTGGCTGCGGCCCTACACGTTGTTTCGGCTCCTCGTCCGGGAATACGAGGGCAACCCCAACTGGACCGAGTGGCGCCCGGAACACCACTCCCTCTCCCACGCCGAAACGTGGCTCGACCGCCATCCCGAGCGCGGGAATCGCGAACAGATTCGCGACGGGCTCGCCTTTATCCAATGGGTCGCCTGGCGCCAATGGACGCAGCTCCGCGCCTACGCGACCGAGCGCGATGTGAAGCTCATGGGCGAGATGTCGTTCGGTGTCGGCATCTGCAGCGCCGACGTCTGGGCGCATCCGGAACTCTTCGACACGACATGGCATGTTGGCACGCGCCCGATCAGTTATTTCGACACCAATAAAGACTCCGAACGCTGGGGCCAAAACTGGGGGCTGCCCGCCTACCGTTGGGAGAACCACCGCGCCAGCGGCTTCGCGTGGCTGCGCGAACGCATCGTGGGCGAACGGCAGTTTTTTCACGTCTGTCGTCTCGACCACCTGCGCGGCTACTTCCGCGCCTACATGTTCCCGTGGGCCGGTGGGGCGCGCCATGCCGAGTTCGCTACGCTCACCGAAGACGAGGCGCGCCAACGCACCGGCGGACTCCTGCCGCGCTTCGTGCCCGGACCCGACGAAGACCCGGTCGCCGCGCAGATGAACGACCTGCAAGGCCGAGAGATCATTGGTGTCATCAAAGACGCCGCGCAGGACATGTATCTGATCGCCGAGATCATGGGCGCGATGCCCGACTACATGCGCCGAACCCTCGACGAACTCGGCGTCGCCAACCTCACGTTTCCGCAACTCGAACGTAACCCCGATCGTTCGTTGCAATCACCGGACTCGTTTCGCGTGCGCAGTCTCGCCACCTACGCGAACCACGACCATGCCCCGCTCGCCGCCGCCTATGCCCACCTGCGTGCTCAGGCCGCCGAGAATCCATCCGGCGACGCGGCAACCGATCTGCGCAACCTTCTCAAATTGGCCGGCTGGCAAGGCCCGCCGCCCGACGCGCTCAGCGACGACCTGCTCGCCGGTTTGATTCGCGCGTTGTTCGAGACGCCGTGCGAACTCGCCGTGCTCATGTCGAGCGACCTGCTCGGCACTCCGCAACGGTTCAATCTTCCCGGTAGTTACGGCGCGGATACATGGGCCGAACGGATGGAGTTCCCCCTGGGCGACTACGCCACGCACCCGCTCTATGGAAAACGCATCGCCACCGCCGCGCGCCTGATCGTCGAGACCGGGCGCGCCTCGTGATCGCAAAGCCCGTCCCGCCGCAGGTAGGCTGCGAGCTTGCTCGCGCTCCGGAAGGCGCCTGCAAGCGGGCGGCCTACCGACTGCCGCCACCTCAGCTCGCCGCCTT
>DFYA01000146.1:5221-10110 GCA_002382525.1 Opitutaceae bacterium UBA4094 | reverse complement strand
GCCGCGCTGAGCAAATCGCCTTGCTGCCGCGCGTGCTTCGCGAAGTCCGAAACCTGCAACCGCCACTTCACGTCCACGCGGTGCCGCATCACACCCGTATTGGAGCACGGCACGTCCAGCAGAACCGCGTCGTAGGCCTTCGGCAGGTTGTGCTCTTCAAAGATCCCGAGGCGCTCGGCCTGCAACACATCGCCTTGCACCAGCGCGACGTCGCCCTTGGCGCGCGACAGGTTTTGTTTCAACCGGTCGATGCGCGGACTCGGCAGATCCAGCGCGACCACGCGGCCCGAGCCGTTCATCGCGTCGGAGATCGCGAGGCTCTTGCCGCCGGGCGCGGCGCACGCGTCGAGCACGGTTTCGCCGGCTTTCGGAGCGAGCAACTCCACCGCATGGCGCGTCGCCGGGTCCTGCAGGAACAGCGTGCCGTCGTTGACCAGCGTTTCCACACGGGCCCAGCTGCCCGACTTCACTTCATAAAAACCGGGCCACGCCGTCGCCACGAACAACGCCGCGTCTTCGCCTTCGGGTCCGCGTTCGCCCGAACGCCAGCGCGCATACACGGGCGCCGGTTTTTGATTCCATTCTAATAGAGAACGCGCGCCCGCCGCGCCGAACTGCGCCAGCCAGCGGCGCACCAACCACTCGGGATGCGAAAAGTAGTTCGCCAGTTCCACCGCGCCCGCCAGCGCTTCCGGCTCAGACTGCGCTTCCAACGCCGCCGCGATCTTGCGCACGACCGCGTTGACGAGTTTCGCCTCGGGTTGGCTCGCGAGAGACTTCGTCTGCTCCACCGCATGATGGACCACCCGCGCCGTGTGTCCGTCGCCGCCGCCTTCGATCAACTCGTAACCGGCGATAATTAAAACGGCCTTCACCATTGTGCGCGGCGGACGCGCCAACAGCGGCGTGATGATCGCCTCGATGCGCCCGAGATGCCGCACCGCGCCGAACAGAAGGTGCTGACAACGCCCGCGCTCGGCCCGACCAAAGGAACGCGGCAGGCTGTCCAGCAACGCGTCCACGCGCTCGTGGTTTTCGAGCCAGCGCACCAACAACTCGGCGGCGGTGCTCCAAGCATCCACCGGCCCGGTGGGCTTAAAAGGTTTTGTCATGGCGCCACAACGTTCGCCCCCGTCCCCAGCGGCAAGCCCTAACCGTTTCCATGCGCGACCGCCATTTGCGTTCTCGTCGGCGCCGCATAGGATTCGCCCCTATCGCCCCCGTCGGCAAACGTCCGGGAACAAACGCCGCCCCTCCTTCCTCCCACTTCCCCACACAATGAAACGGTCCGCTCTCCTCCTTTGCCTCCCGCTTGCCGCCGCGTCTTATCTCTTTTCACAAGCACCCATGAAACCCACCCAACCCACCGGCTCGACCGCGGACGGCGAGTGCATCTCCGCCTGCGGTCTTCCCTCCAAGGTCATCATCGACATGACCAAGGCCACTGTCCGCAAAACCGACGAGGAATGGAAAAAACTCCTCACGCCGCTCCAATTTAAAGTCACCCGCCAGCAAGGCACCGAGCCGCCCTTCCAAAACGAATACTGGAATCACAAGGGCGACGGCGTGTATTTCTCCGTGTGCAGCGACACCCCGCTTTTCGACAGCCGCCACAAATTCGACAGCGGCACCGGCTGGCCCAGCTTCACCCAAGCCATCGAACCGCTCTTCATCGTTGAGCAAGTGGATACGAGCTACGGCATGACCCGCACCGAGGTGCACGTTGCCAACGACGGCGCCCATCTCGGACACGTTTTCGACGACGGCCCGCCCCCCACTGGCAAACGTTACTGCATCAACTCGGCCTCCCTCCGCTTCATGCCGCGCAACGACTACGAGCAGTGGGTAGAACAACAAAAATCCTCCGCTCAAACCGCCGCCGTCACCCCGCCCTCCGCGCCGGCTCCGTCCGTCCGCTAAAACCCATGCGCCCTCGCCTCCTGCTTGCGTTTGCCGCCACCGCCCTCGCGGCGCTTTCCACCTCTATTCGAGCTGATTCGTTGGTCCTCGGAGGAGGCTGCTTCTGGTGCACCGAAGCCGCTTACGAAATCAAACCCGGCGTCACCGCAGTCACCAGCGGCTACGCGGGCGGCACGCTCGAAAACCCGACCTACAAACAGATCACGCAACACAACACCGGCCACGCCGAGGTGATCAAAATCGATTACGACCCGGCGAAGGTCAGCTTGGACCAGTTGCTCGCCTTCTTCTGGAAGATCCACGACCCCACCCAGGTCGGCGGTCAAGGCGCCGATCAGGGCCCGCACTACCGCTCGATCATTCTTTACGCGAACGAGGCTCAGAAAGCCGCTGCCGAGAATTCCCGCGCGGAAGCCGCCAAAACGTGGGACAAACCGCTCACCACCGAGATCGTTCCACTCACCAAGTTCTGGCCGGCCGAGGACTACCATCAGGACTACTACGCCAAGAACCCGTCCGCCGGTTACTGCCGCGTGGTCATCAAACCCAAGCTGGACAAACTTAAAAAAGAGCTCGCGACAAAGCCCTAACCCGCTCCGCCGCCCCCACTCGCGCAAGGCCCGCTCCGCCCGGAGCGGGCCTTGTGCTTTTCTCAAATCCCCGAGGAAAACGCGTTGGTTGACATAACCGTCCCCGATGCGTTCAACTCACCAATTCACGACTCGAATAACCCATTTATGAACTCGGAAGCCGTCTCTGCGCTCATCGCCAAAAATCCCTCCCTCAAGGCATCCAAAGCCCAACTCGAATCCATGGAACCCGGTTCCTACGGTATCCATCGCAGTTGGGGCTTCGGTCAGATCAAGTCCTACGACGAGGCTTCCCAAAAGCTGATCATCGACTTCCAGAACAAGAAGGGCCACCCGATGGACCCGGCGTTCTGTATCGGCACGCTCCAGATCTTGCCCGCCAACCATTTACTGGTTCGCAAGCAGACCGAGCCCGAGGTCATCGCCAAACTGATCGCCAACGATCCCGCCCAGCTCGTCGTCGAAGGCCTCCAAGCCTACGCCAACAACGCCACCACCGCGATCGACTTGGAGATCACCCTCGCCGAAGTCCTCGGTGAAGATAAGTTTAAGAAATGGTGGTCCACCGCCAAGAAGGCCATCGCCAAGGACCCGCGCATCGCCGTCCCCGCCAAAAAGACCGAGTGCTACATCCTCCGCGAGACCCCCGTCTCCGCCGAGGACGAGATCATCGAACAATTTAACGGCACCCGCTCCGCCCGCCGCCGCATCAAGCTCGCCGAAGACCTCGTCGCCGCCGCAGGCTCCAAGGATGTCAAGGGCGACCTCAACGCCATACTCGCCGGCGTGACCGAGTCCGTGAAGGACTCCAACCAGCTCGACCCGGCCGAACGCCTCTACGGCGCTTTTGTCCGCGACTCGCTCGCCAAACTCGTCGGCGCCGACATCGCCACCCTCGCCCCGTCCCAAGCCGAGCTCATCGGCAACGTGCGCGACCTCGTGGACATCTCTGAAAAGATCCCAGTCCAATTCCAAGGCCGCTATCTCGATCTCATCAAGGAAACGCACCCCGTCGAATACCGTGACGCCGCCTTCACCTTGCTCAAGACGAGCCAAGGCAAGTTCACCACCGAGTGCATCAACTTCCTCGTGGAGAACGGCCACTCCGACGAACTCGCGACTTCGCTCAAGCGCTGGCAGATCGAGCAAAACCTCCGCGCGCCCGTCCTTCTCTGGATCGTCAAGAACCGCCACTCGAAGAAGTTCGCCAAGCTGCTCAACGACCTAATCACTCCCCGCCTCCTCAGCGCGATTTTCTTCGCGATCGACTACGAGGCGCTCCAGGCCGCCAGCGCCCGCCGCATCCCCCTCGCCGACATCCTCAGCGAAGACACCGAGCTCATCTCCGACCTCCTTTCCACCGCCGATCCCGAGACCGCTCGCGATCTCGCGAACGCCCTCATGCTCAATCAGGGCTTCGAGGAACTCACCAAGAAGTCGTTGCTCGCCCGCTTCATCAAGATCTTCCCGGGCATCCAATCCATCGTCGCTAAGGACGCCGAGTCCAACGAGGAACAGCTCCTCGTTTCCCGCGAGAGCTACGAAGCCAAGCGCATCGAATACGAGACCATCGTCTCCAAGAAGATTCCGGAAAACTCCAAGGCCATCGCCACCGCCCGCGAACACGGCGACTTGAAGGAAAACTCCGAATACAAGATGGCCAAGCAGGACCAGACCGTCCTCATGGCGCAAAAAGGCCAGCTGGAGAAAGACCTCAGCCGCGGTCGCATCACCGACTTCAAGGAAGCCACCACCGAGCAAGTCAGCGTCGGCAGCATCGTCGAAGTCTCCGCCGGCTCCAACGGCAAGACCGCCAGCTACACGCTCCTCGGCGCGTGGGACAGCGATCCGGAGAAAAACATCCTCGCTTACAAGACCCCGCTCGGCCTCGCCCTGCTCGGCAAAAAGGTCGGCGACAGCGTGAAGGTAAAAATCGGCACCTCCGAGGAAACCTACACCATCAAGTCCATCGGCCGCTACGCCGACAAACTCTGAGCAGTCCAATCCGCTCAACAAAAAGGCCGCCTACCAAGGCGGCCTTTCTGTTACTGGGACTCGAGACATCGCAAGGGATCGCGCGTGAGGGACATCCGACGACGGGTGCCTTAACTAGCCCGAAAACAGCGCCCAAACCAAACGAATGACTGTCGCAATCAACACGCCGATCAACGCTAGGAATCCGACGATGATCACGAGGAAAGTCCAAAAGATCCACCGAAGCGGACGCGGCTTGAGACGCGCATCATAGTGAGACTCGACCAGCCGGAGGTTGCGCATGTTGGCCTGCCACGTCGCGTCGAAGATATCTCCGAGCACAGGAACGGCGCCCACCGTCGCCTCGACCCCGATGTTCAACAGCATACGCGCAAGCACACGCAC
>DFYA01000146.1:0-5156 GCA_002382525.1 Opitutaceae bacterium UBA4094 | reverse complement strand
AGACGCGCCGCGACGCCCGGAGGCAGGTCCAGAATCAACTTCGCATCCGCGTTCTTCACTCGTGCAGCCATCAGCGCACCGGACGCTTAAACAAAGCCGCGTCGATAATCGACCACAGATGGATGATCCAGCCCATCCATATCCACCAAAGGATCGCGGCTAAGACGAACATGAGCGCGGCCTTGAGCAGTCGCCCTTGGATCAATTGGCCGAGGCCGGGGATAAAAAAACTCGCGAGCGCTGCGATGACGTTGCCGGCGGATCCTTGTGAACTCATGCGACACCGTGCCTCGCCGATCACCTGTCGCAACTTACACAAGCCCTTTCAGGAAAAACCCGATCCGAAGTGGAATGCGGCGAGCCCTCGCCGCTTTGGACGACGAGACTTGTCGCGCCGCCTCGACACGCGTCCGGGCCTCCGTCCACGTCGGCGCAACCCAAACACCGCCCCACACGCGCACAAAAAAACGCCACCGGGGATACCGGTGGCGTTTTCACCAAATTGGTGGACCCTAGCGGGGTCGAACCGCTGACCTCCTGCATGCCATGCAGGCGCTCTACCAACTGAGCTAAGAGCCCGTAACTGACGGGAGGTGGTGAAAATCAGGTTTTGAGAGGCGAAGGCAAGCGGTTTTTTGGGTTTTTATTCGGTTGGGTTTTTATCCGAGGTCCGTCCCGCCATGTCGACGCCGGTGCGGCGGGTTTAGGCGTCTTCCCTCATCTTGAAGGTGATGGTGTAGTCGCTGGTTTTCAGATTCGCCGGCGGAGGTGGGAGTGTGATGCGCCGAAACGCCGCCAGCACCGATTGGTCGAACTCCGTGTTACGCGAGGAGCTGATGATGGTGACGTTGATCACCGATCCCGTGGACGTGAGCCGAAACTTCACCGTCGCCTGCAACAGATCACTCAAGCCCTCCGGTTTCTGGTGCGCCTCCTTGAGCCGTTGGATCAACATCGAGATATAAGCCTCGGAGAGTTCAATATCTTGCCGAGTGAGTGCTTTCCCGCCGGCACCCGCAGTCTTGTTGGCCGTGGAACCGCCGCTCACGCCGCCCGCGATGCCGGCCGTGTCGATACGTTTCGTCGGGATCGGCGTCGCCGCGGCCGGCTTTTGAGCGGGCGTGGTTTTGCCTTTGTTGAGACGATCAAACTCTTCCTTCGTCATGCGCTTGGCCTTGGCTTCCTCTTCCTTGGCCTTCGCCTCGGCCTCCTTGGCTTTCGCGGCGGCCTCTCTGGCTGCGCGCGCCTCGGCCGCCGCTTGCTCTTGTTTAAATTTCTTCTCGATGTTCGCGGCGCGTTTGTCGGCGATACGATCGACCATCTTGGCCAAGTTCACCGGCTTGTGCTCGATAATCGGCGGCAACGGCGGCGCCGCAACCGGAGGCACAACGGGCGGGGCTGGCGCAATGGGGCTTTCTGCCGGCCTCACGGGCGACGGCGGCGCCTCGGGAATTTCCAACTTGATGCCCGGCACGCCCAAGGCCGGCGCCTCGGTCGCCGCGAAGTTGTCACCCTCGCCAGCCACCAGCTCGAAGATCATCGGCGCGTCCTTCGGCCGGTTCGCCTGCCAAGTGAACCACACCAGCAGCAACACCACCATCGCATGGAGCGCGGCGGAGGCCAGCATGGCGCCGGGACTGCGAACGGAGGTGGACATGGACAAGCGGGTGACGAACCAGCGGGCGTTTTCTTAATTCGCCGCCTGCGTATCTATGGAGATACGCGAAAGATTGTTTTGTTTCAGCGCATCCATCACGGCCACGAAATCTTGCGCCGTCGCTTTGCCATCGAGCCGGATGCGAAACACCGGCGGTCTGGCCTGTGCGGCATACGAGGCGAGTTCGCGTGGTAGGCGGCTGATCTGCACCGGGCGTGTGCCGAGCATGCACGTTCCGTCGGCTTTGACGGTGATGGTCTCGAACTTGGTGTCGGGATCAGGCACCGCTTGGGCGCTCGGCGACTCGATTGGCAGGTTCACCGGCACTGTCTGCTCGGCCGTGATGAGCGGCGTCGCGATCATGAAGATGATCAGCAACACGAACGCGAGGTCGAGGAGGTTGGTGACATTCAACTCCGAGACCGCGTGCATCTGGCGGCGTTGACGAAACGTGCGGGCCATGTTCGCGCGGCGTTAGTTCTTCGACTCGAGCTCGAGTCGATCCGCCAGCGAACTGGCGTAGTTTTCGATTTCCATGCTCAGCTGCTTTACTTTTCCGAGGAGAAAATTGTAGCCGAACATCGCGGGGATTGCCACCAACAGGCCGGCGATCGTGGTGAGCAACGCCGCCGACACGCCGGGCGCGAGCGTTTGGATGCTGGCCGTCGCTTGGCCCGACACCGCGCTAAACGCCTCCATCACGCCCCACACCGTGCCGAGCAACCCGAGAAACGGTGCGCCCGAAACGATGGTCGCGAGGAAGATCATGCTCGCTTCGTAACGCAGCGCCTGACGAGCGATCGCACGCTGAATCGCGTTCTCCGAATGCTCGAGACGCGCACGGCTGTTGTCCTCGCCCTTCTCCTTCAAGATCGACGCCGCGCGCCAATACGCCTCGACCGCGTCAGCGAACAAATCCGCATACGGAATCGAGCGTTTGTTACGCAACGACTCGGGCAGGTCGAGCAACGTGCGTTCCTCGCGGAGCCGCTGCTCGAAGGCGAGATTTAGCATGCGCAACCGCTTCAGTTCGTTATATTTCCCAAACATCACGGTCCAGGCGACCAAGCTGAAAACCGCGAGCCCGATGGTGAGGATTTGCCCAAAGATTTCGGTGTCACCGAAGATCTTCATGAGGTTGGCGGAAGCTAAAAAAAGTGTCATCGAGAGGCGCGTAGAGCGATGAACAAGCGTTGGAGGCTTTGCTTCGCACCTTCAATGGAAATCAAGGTCCGAGCGCCCGAGAATCTGGTTGCGACGCGCCTCTGCGGAATCTTCGCTGACCACCCTCTTCCCCCTATGGATTTCAAATCACGCACGCTGGAGACCTTGCGCACGCACGGCCCTTCACTCACCGGCAAATTGTCAGTCGTTGGCCTTGATGGCTTCGTCGACACGATTGTGACTCCGGTCGCGCTGCGCACCGCCCAAGGGGAAGCCTTCACGCCCATCACCACGATCTCCGAATTCGGCCAACGCATCCTCGGCGCGGCAGGCAAGAGCACCAACATCGAGTTTTATCCGCGCATGGACAAACTCGGCGGCAACGGCCCCATCATGGCCAACGCCCTTCTCTCCGCCGGCGGCCGCGTGACCTACATCGGTGCCCTCGGCCGCACTTCGATCCACCCTGTTTTCCAAGACTTCGCCAGCAAGGCCGAGGTCATCTCCATCGCGGATCCCGCCAGCACCACCGCCGTCGAGTTCACCGATGGCAAACTCATGCTCGGCCAGATGCGCAGCCTTGATGACATCACCTTCGAGCGCATCGTCGAAAAATTGAGCCGCCCCGGCGTGGACCAGACGTTCGCCTCCGCAGACCTCGTTGCTCTCGTCAACTGGACGATGATCCCCAACATGACCGCGATCTTCCAATCGCTGGTCGAGATCGTCCTCCCCGCCCTGCCCGCCCGCGACCGGCTCTTTTTCTTTGATCTCGCCGACCCGGAAAAACGCTCCCGCGCCGACTTGCTCAATGCGCTCGAGGTCATCGGAAAATTCGAAAAGTTCGGCCGCGTTACCCTTGGGCTGAATCTCAAGGAAGCCCAACAGGTCTGGGCCGCGCTCGACTACCCGATCATCAAGGAAGACGAAGCCGGCCTGCGCAAAATGTCCGCCGACATCCGCTCCCGCCTCGGCGTCTCCACGGTCGTTGTGCACCCGAAAGAATCCGCCGCCTGCGCCACCGCCGAAGGCACCGCGTGGATTCCCGGTCCCTACACCGCCAAGCCGCTCATCACCACCGGCGCCGGCGACCACTTCAACGCCGGCTTCTCCAACGCCCAGCTGCTCGGCCTCTCCCCCGAGGCCTGCCTCACCGTCGGCGTCAGCACCTCCGGCCACTATGTGCGCACCGGTCAGAGCCCCACGCTCACCGACCTCATCACCTTCCTCCAAACCTGGAATTAACGTCAGCGAATCCTTTTCACACCATGCCACTGAAACACCCCGCCACCGGTAAACTCATCTCCTTCGAAGGCTCCGAAGGCAGCGGCAAATCCACCCAGATCGCCCGCCTCGCCAAACACGTCCAACTCCTCGGACGTGAAGTCGTCACCACCCGCGAACCCGGCGGCACTGAGATTGGCGAACAGATCCGCAATATCATCGTCCATAATTCCAAAGGCGACGAGATGTGCGCCGAGACCGAGTTGCTTCTCTTCACCGCCGCCCGCGCCCAACTCGTGCGCGAGGTGATCGCCCCCGCCCTCACCCGCGGCGCCGTGGTGCTCTCTGATCGTTTCCTTGATTCGACGACCGTTTACCAAGGCCTCGCCCGGAACCTCGCCAGCGATCCCGTCAACCTCATCAACCAGTTCGCCGTCGGCAACGTCATGCCCCACCTCACCGTGATTATCGACGTGCCTACCGAGATCGGACTCCAACGCATACGCCAGCGCGCCTCCGATCTTCCCGACCGCATGGAGCGCGAGAATATCGATTTCTACAACAAGGTCCGTGAGGGCTACCTGCTTCTCGCCAAGAGCCTCCCCGCCCGCTTNNCTGAAACCTGAGTTTCGGACTCCCGGTCCTTCCGTTTCCGCCTCCGTCTTCAGGTCTCAAGTTTCAGCCCTCAGGTTTCCTCTGCAATGTCCGCCGCCGCCCCCTCCTCCTGGCCTTCGTCCCTCGCCGGCACGCCTGCCGTCGCGGTGATCGAACGCGCCATCGAGCGCAAGCGGCTCTCGCACAGCTTGCTCATCACCGGCGAGGACCACGACATTCTCCTCGCCGTCGCCCACGCCATCGCCGACCGCCTGCTCAACACGCCCGACTCCAGCGCCGCGTTTCCACCCGAAGGACACCCTGATTGTTTCGCGCTGCGGCCCGAAAAAAAGATGCGCCAGATCAGCGCCGACTCCACGCGCGAATTGATCGGCAAGGTTCAGGTCTCCCCCACCGTCGCCCGCCAAAAGGTCGCCATCATTCACGAGTGCGACCGCATGAATATCTCGGCGGCCAACATCTTTCTCAAAACCCTCGAAGAGCCGCCCGCGCACAC
>DFYA01000088.1:14316-35468 GCA_002382525.1 Opitutaceae bacterium UBA4094 | reverse complement strand
GAGGCGTCGATGTAGGAGGCGATGGCTTGTTTCTCCTTATAGACTTCGTTGGCCACGTTGAAGTCGTCGGCGATCTTCGAGGAGCCGGCGAGGGAATCGAAGTTTTTGCTCTTCGAGGTGAAAACCTTCGCGCCTTCGGCGAGCGTGAGGAGCTTGGTGTCGCCGATGAACGCGGCGTAGTCCTTCGGGTCCACGCCGGCGCGGGCGGCCATGATCTTGATGCCGTCGTCCTTGGTTTCCGGGTCGGCGAGGTAGGCGACGATTTTGTCCCAGACGGAGACAAACTTCACCCAGTCGGCGCGGCGTTGGGAGAGGCTCTGCGGGGAGACGGACACGGTGTCGTAGATGAGGCCGGGTTGATCGGCGCTGGTGTAAACGGCGGTGGAACCGGGAAGGGCGGCGAGGGCCTGGCCGGAGTTGGGTTGCCACGCAGCGATGGCGTCCACTTGGCCAGAGGCGAGGACCTGCGGGGTCTGGTTGGTGGGCGTGGGAACGAGTTCGACGTCGGACTCCTTGAGGCCGGCTTTTTTGAGTCCGTTGAGGAGGAGCAGGTGCGGAACGAAGCCGACTTCGAGGCCGATTTTTTTGCCCTTGAGCTGTTTGACGGATTTGATGCCGGGCTTGGCGACAACCATGTCGTTTCCGTTGGAGTAGTCGGTGATGAGGATGGCGACGTTGGGCGCGCCGCCCGCGCCGGTGACGAGGCCGTCGCCGTTGGTGACCATGACGGCGTCCACTTTGCCGGCGGTGAAGGCTTCCATGGACGGGCCGTATTCGAACCAAAGGAGTTCAACCTCGACGCCGGCGTCTTTGAACCAGCCCTTTTGTTCGGCGATGGCGAAGGCGGTCCAGCCCGGCCAGTCGGAGTAGGCGACTTTGAGCGGAGCGGCGGAGAGAACGGAAGCGGCGCAGGCCGCGAGGGAGACGAGGAGATGACGAAGACGCATGGCGGGTGGAGTGTTACGATTGTGGTTAAAAGTATTACCACGACCTGTTGAGCACATGGCGTGCCGTGTGGGTGAGTCTGCTGAATACGCGTCTCTACGGGGTGCCGACGCCCGTGCGGAGGGCAACGCCAGGCGGCGACTGCGGGCCGGGCAGTCGAAGGGTTTGTCACTTATTAAGTGACAAATGGGTTTGGGCGGAGCGGCGGGGTGGCCGTCGGTCGGGCGGTAGTGGGCGGGCGACGCGGTTACTCTACGGGCTCGAGGTAAACGTTTTTGAGCGGGTAGAGGTTGAGCGGATTCGGCCCCCAGCCGATCACGCTCGGGCGGACGAGGTAGTTGCGGCGTCCATACACGAGCGGGCCGACGGGCATCTCGCGCATGAGGAGTTCCTCGGCCTGACGGTAAAGCGGGAAACGAACGGCGTCGTCGCCGGCCTTGAGCGCCTCGTTCACGAGGCGGTCGTATTCAGGATGGGACCAGCCGGTGTGATTGTTGCCGCTGCCCGAGCGGAAGAGTTCGAGAAACGTGCTGGGATCGAGGTAGTCGCCGACCCAGCCGGCGGGAGCGATGTCGAAGGCGCGCGTGCGGAGCGAATCCCACAGGACGCGGCTCTCCTGGAGCACGATGGCGATGTCCACGCCGAGGTGGGTGCGCCACATCTGTTGCATGGCTTCGGGCAACTGGCTGGTGGAGCCTTTCGATGTGAGCAGTTCGAGTCGCGGAAACCCGGCCCCGTTGGGGAAACCCGCCTCGGCGAGCAGGCGTTTGGCTTCGGCGATGTCTTCGGTGAAGGCGGGCGTGACCTCGTAACCGGCGATGCCGGGAGGCGTGAGCGAGTAGGCGGGAACGCGTCCGCCACGCAGGACCTTTTCGCTGAGCGCGGGGCGTTCGATCACCATGGTGAGCGCGCGGCGGACGCGCGGGTCGTCGAGCGGACGCTTGGTGGTGTTGAAGGTGAGGTAATAGGTGGCGAGGCTTGGCTCTTGGCGGAGGAGCTGGGGCTGGTCGCGTTTGTAGGTGTCGATCTTGTCGGGCGGGAGGGCGGAGGTGATGTGGAGTTGTCCGGCGCGGAAGGATGCTTCTTCGGTCACGCGGTCCTCGATGGGGTAGAAGTTGACCTCCTTCAGCCGCACGGCGTCGCGGTCCCAATAGGTGTCGCTTTTGACGAGGCGGATAAGCTGGTTGGGTTGCCACGCGGCGAGGGTGAACGGGCCGTTGCCGACGAAGTTGCCGGGACGGGTCCAGCGGCTGCCGCGCTGGTCGATCTTGCCGAACTTCTCGATGGTGGGCGGGTGAACCGGGTGCCACGATTGATGCATGACGAGCGCGGGCAGGTAGGCCACGGGCGTGTGCAACGTGAGGGCGAGCGTGCGGTCGTCGAGGGCGCGGACGCCGACTTGGGAAAAGTCGTCGAGTTTGCCGGTGTTGTAGGCTTCGGCGTTGAGCAGGCAGTAGAGGAGCGAGGCGTATTCGGAAGCGAGGTTAGGCGACAGCATGCGCCGGTAAGAGTAGGCGAAGTCGTGGGCGGTGACCGGGTCGCCGTTGGACCAACGCGCGTCGGCGCGCAGATGAAACGTCCAGGTGAGTTTGTCCTCGGAGTCCTGCCAGCGCTCGGCGACACCCGGCACGGGGTGGGCGTCCTTGGGGTCCATCGCGGTCAATCCCTCGGTGAGGCAGATGACGATCTGGGCGTCGTTGATCGTGGTGATGATCTGCGGGTCGAGGTCAGTGGGTTCGGTGGTGTTGCCGATGTGAATCGTCTGCGTGCGGTCTCCGACGGTGACGCGGTTTTCGGAACGTTTGCAGGCGGGGCCAAGAACCACGAGGAGGAGGGCGGCGAAGGAAAGAAAGAGGCGACTCATGTGCGAGGAGAGACTGGGGGAGGGCGGAAAAAGTTCAGAAAAAAGCCACGCGGGGGATGCGTGGCGGGGGGAGCGAGTGGTGGGCTCGGTGCGGCCCTTAACGCCGGGGCGCGGCGCCCAGTTGGGCGTCGAGGCGTTTTTGGATTTCGGTCATGCGATTGATGAGTTCCTCCTCTTTGTTTTTGCGCTCGGTGCTGTTGATGATGCTGAACTGCGAGGCATCGCGGACCACGTTGGCCGGGAGCGTGAGGAGACGGTTGAGAATGCCTTGGTCCTTGAGCGAACTCAGATAGAGCGCGGTGAGTTCGTGAGAGAGCGAAAGGGCTTCGCGGGCGACGGCTTGGGTTTCCGCGAGGTTGTTGTTGAGAACTTGGTTTTTCGCGAGTTCGGCGGTGAGCATGATGCCGACTTGGTCGGAAATTTTTTGGCTGTAATCGGCGAGAGATTCGCGAGTGAGGTTTTGATCTTTGGCGATGTCCGCGAGGATGGGTTGGATGCGGCCGGCGAGGCGATCGGAGACCTTGTCGATTTGTTCGTCTTGAACGCGCTCGGCTTGTTCGGGAGTGGTCGGCACCAGACTGAAGGGCTGGATTTTTTGCGCGATGGCGTCTGCAAGCTGGTTGATGCGGGCCTCGTTGACCTGGGCGAATTCTTCTTGGGAGAGAAAGGCGTCGGCGGAGCGTTTTTCGATGGCGTCTTTGAGGAGCGTGTTGACGGCGGCGATCTGGCGGCGCGTCTGTTCGGCGGAGGCTTGCAGTTCGGCGGCGTGCAGCTGGCGCATGTGGGCGAGCTCGGCTTGTTGGGCTGCTTGGGCGGCGGTGACGCGCTGGTTGAAGTAATAGGCGGCGCCGCCGAACACGAGGGCGATGAGCACGACGGTGGCGAGAATCGCCGGGAGTTGGTCCTTAAATTTTTGCCACATGTCGAAGGGTGTTGATGACGGCGACGGTAGGCCGGCGGGGGTCAAAAGCAACGCCTCGGTGCGCGTGCGGCTTCGCGGTTGTTTTTGCGGAACGCGTGAGCACCTTGTCCTCGCAATGAGCCTCAACCGTGCCGAGCAGATGGTGTTCGATTATCTCCAAATCATGCCCGACGAGAAACGTCACTGGCATGACAAAGTCATGGCGGTTTCGGCGCACGCGCGCGATCCGCACGCGGCGGCGATGGAGTTGGAAGGCGAATTGTGGCGCTACTTCGAGGAGCGTTCGGCGGTGGCCTCGCCGTTTCGCGAAATGGCGCAACGCGAAGGCGGCGTGCGTCGCACGAGTTTGCGCAATCTCGCGGAGTATTTGTTGCGCGTCTGGGCGCCGGTCAAAGTGAAGCCTCGCCCCGACGGCGAAGAGCCGTGGCGGCCGTATGCGTGAGCGGTGCGAGCTGCTTGTGATTACGGCGGAGGTGTTCGTCACGTGGTCGTCACCCGTGGTGCCTGAACGGCGCGCCGTCGGTTGTGAGGTGAATTCCTTCGCGCATTCGGGAAATGTGGCGGTCGCGAAACTTTTCAGGAACTGGCCCATGTCTTGCATGGACAAACCCACCGTTACGTGCAGCCTCTTATTCACACGTTATCCACACCCTAAATGGAACACTTGAGCGAGGCCATCGCCTCTAAACCGCAGCTCAAGGTCTCCGCAAAGGCGAAGACCTTCGTCCTGGACACCAACGTCCTCCTCCACGACCCGCAGTCGATTTTTAAATTCGAGGACAACAACCTGGCCATCCCGGTCGAGGTTTTGGAAGAGCTGGATGCCATCAAGACCGAGCAGTCCACCGAGCGCGGTCGCAACGCCCGCCGAGTGCACCGCATCTTGTCCGAACTTTTGCCCGACTCGCGCTCCATGCACGAGGGCGTGAAGCTCGAAAACGGCGGCACCCTGCAGGTCATCATCAACCCCTACATGGCCGAGAGCGCGATGCGCGACGCACCGCTGATGCAGAAGCTGCGCGCGGTGTTGTCCGACTTCTCGAAGAAGGACAACCGGATCATCGCTTCCGCTCTTTTCGTGCAGGAGCGTTATACACCTCCGACCATCCTTGTGACGAAGGATGTCAACGTGGCGTTGAAGGCCCGCGCGGTCGGCCTCGAGGCGCAGGACTACCTCAACGACAAAGTGCCCGAGGTGAACGACGAGGACGCGTATCGCGAGATCCCGGTCACTATTTACGAGATCCAGCGGTTTTGCTCCGAGGGCGAGTTCGACATCGGCGAGGACAGCGCGAGAAACTTGTTCCTCAACGAATACGTGCTGCTCCGCTCCGACGAAGGGAAGACGATGCCGGCGCGTTATTATGGCAACGGGCTCGTCAAGCGCCTGCGCATTCCGGAAAGCATCAAGGCGCCCGGCGGCATCTCGATCCGATCGCGCAACCTCGAGCAGCAGTTCTTCATGGACGCGTTGCTCGACGACTCGATCTCGTTGATCACCTGTTTCGGAAAAGCCGGCACGGGCAAGACGCTGCTCTCGATCGGTTGCGCACTGCACCAAACGCACGACGACCGCTCGCTTTACGACGGCGTGTCGATCTCGCGTCCGGTGATGGCGCTGGGCAAAGACATCGGTTTTCTCCCCGGCACGATGGAGGAGAAAATGAAACCGTGGCTGCAGCCCTACTTCGACGCACTGGAAGTCTTGATGCCTTCGAAGCCGACCAAGGAACCGCAGTTTGCCGCCAAAAAAGTCTCCAAAAAACAGCTGAAGAAACAGCCGAGCGCGCTTGAGGTTTCGCGTCAGGAAAGCGCATCGAGCCACGGCGGCGGAGGCGGCCACGGACCGGCGGCGCCGATCAAACCTTACGAGCGGCTCATCAAGAGCGGCTTGGTCGAAGTGGAGGCGTTGTGCTTCATCCGCGGACGTTCGATCGCGCGACGTTTCTTTATCTTGGACGAGGCGCAGCAGCTGACGCCGCACGAGGTGAAGACGGTGATCACGCGAATCTCCGAAGGCTCGAAGATCGTGCTGATCGGCGACCCGGCGCAGATCGACAACCCCTACGTGGACGCTCGCAGCAACGGTCTGGTGTATTGCCACAACCGCATGAAAGGCCACGCGCTCTCCGCGCACGTGAAGCTCACCAAGGGCGAACGCTCCAAACTCGCGGAACTTGCGGCCGATCTGCTGTAGCGCGACGCGCGGCAATAAACATGTGTCGGCCGGGCCGAGGAGTAACCGGTGTAGTTGAAATCGAATACAAAGCGCCCCCGCTCAAAAGGCGGGGGCGCTTTTTTTGTGGTGGTGGGAGCCTGCTTGCAGGTGATGGATCGATATGGTCGGTCCGCCAGTCGATCGGTCGGAACCGCCTGCACGCAGGCTCCAGCCTTTCGGATCCCTGTGCGGGGACGCAAAAAAGCCCCGGGAGGGGTAACCCGGGGCTGTATCAATATGAGCTTGTTGGGCCCGTGACTGCGGAACCGATCAGAAGCCAATATTGATAAAGGGGAAAACTTTGGGCAGCGGATCGAAAGTATCCCACGCGCGGGAATCGACTTGGTTCCAAATGCCGATTTGCACGCCGCGCAGGCTATTGGCGAAGTTAACAAAGCCGAGCTGGAGGCCATGAACGTGTTTGGCGGTGTTGATGATGCCGAGCTGGGCGCCCGAAAGATCGGCGCTGGCGTAGTGGTTCCAGTTGACGAGGCCGGTCTGGAGGCCGGTGACCTTGGCGGTGTTGTTGTTGAACCAACCGCTTTGCCAACCGGTGACCTCGCCCTTGGTGTGGTTGAAGATGCCCATCTGCACGCCCGTGGTGGTGCCGGCGACGTAGTTGTAGAGGGTGTAAAGGCCGCCGAAGCCGACGAAGTTGCCGGTGGTCGAGTGGGCGAAGCCGATATCGACGCCGGTCATGTTGCGATTCTCGCCGAAGATCTGAAGGCGCACGCCCTTTACGTCCTCGTTGTAAGGAACGAGCTGGAGTTCGGGCGGCCAGACAGAGGCTTGGAACGGAGCTTGCGCGTGGGCAGCGAGGGTGAGGGTGCAGGCGACGGTCAGGGCAGACAGAATTTTGGCAGGATTCATGGGGTATTTATCGAAGGCCGCATCAGGCGGCGAACAGTGTCGTGAGCTTGGTTTTTAAGCGCAAAAACGCACGCCCTTTTCCTCCCGCTTTCGTAAGCGAAAAATGAAAATAGGCGTGGTCGCTTGGCATGCGCGCACGGACCCATGAATGCGCGGACGGTTCGCTCAATCCCTCAAGATTTTGCGGATGCAGCCGGTTTGCCGCCACGTCGCGGGAAGCGTGCGAGGCGGCGAAAAGGCGGAGCAGTTACGCGATTTTTTTCGCGACGGCCTGCGCCTTGAGGCACAGCTCGGCGGCCTTGAAGGCGTGGGCCTGCGTCATGGCCTTCTCGGTTCGGTTAAGGCAATCGAGAATCAATTCGCCGAAGAAACGGAAGCCGACCTGGCCTTCGACGTGGAGGTGGTGCTCGCCCTTGTCGTCGACCAAGTAGACGTGGTTGCCAGTTTTCTCGCGGCCGACGTCCACGTATTTGCGCAGCTCAATGTAGCCATTGGTGCCGAGGATGGTCATACGACCGTCGCCCCACGTGCTCAGGCCGGCGGGCGTGAGCCAGTCCACGCGGATGTAGTTCGACGCACCGTTGTTGCCGATGAGATTGGCCTCGCCGAAGTCTTCGAGTTCGGGATAAGCGGGGTTGGCGTAGTTCGCGACGGCGGCGTTGGTCACGGTCGCGTCGGTCGCACCGGTGAACGTGAGGAACTGCTCGAATTGATGGCTGCCGATGTCGCAGAGGATGCCGCCGTATTGTTCCTTCTTGAAGAACCAGTCGGGACGGCTGGGCGCGTTGAGGCGATGCGGCCCGAGACCGATGACCTGCACCACGCGGCCGATGGCGCCCTGTTGCACGAGGTCGGTGGCATACATGGCCGCTTCGACGTGGAGGCGTTCGCTGAAATAGACGGCGTATTTGCGGCCGGTGCGGGCGGCGACGGCGCGGGCTTCGTCAAGCTGCGCCATCTCGGTGAACGGTGTTTTATCGGTGAAGTAGTCTTTGCCGGCTTCCATCACGCGGCAGCCGAGCGGGCCGCGCAGGTTGGGAATGGCGGCGGCGGCCACGAGGTGAACCGCGGGGTCGGCAAGGATCTCGTCGAGAGAGCGGGCAACCTGGACCTCTGGAAACTTGGCGCGGAAGGCTTCGACCTTCTTCGGGTCGGCGTCGTAAACCCATTTGAGCTGTCCACCGGCCTCGGTGAGGCCGTTGCATTGGCCGTAGATATGGCCGTGGTCGAGGTGCACGGCGGCGAAGATGAATTCACCAGGTTTGACCACCGGGCTGGGTTTGCCCTTCGGGGCGTAGTTCATGCCGTCAGATTTTTGGCTCATGGGTAGTTTGATGGGTAGAAGGTTGCCGCAAACCTAGCCGGCTACGGGCTGGCGAGGCGAGGGGAACGGCCCTGCAAACTGTCTCAGCCGTGACGATTCGCCGACGGGTGTCGGTCGAAGCCGGCGCCAGCGGCGCGGCGTCGCGTCACGTGGCGGATTCCTCGCGCGTCTTCTTCGCGAGCTCCTTGATCTGTTTCTCGATGCCGATGCGGACCTTCTTTTCCATGCGATCAATGAACAGCGTGCCGTTCAGGTGATCGACTTCGTGTTGGATACAGCGCGCCAACAGTCCGTCGCACGCCAGCGTGTGCGGCGTGCCTTGCAGATCTTGATAGGTTACCCGAATGGCGTCGGGCCGGAACACGTCGCCGCGGATGTCGGGGAACGAAAGGCAACCTTCCTCGTAAACAGTCTCGTCGGACGGCAGCAGCGTCACAACCGGGTTGGCGAGCGCGAGCGGCATGAACAACTCGAGGGGCGGCCTGGCTCCGTCGAGCTCCCAGGAAAAATCGCGATCGGTGGGGCGCAGATCCACCACGCAAAACTGGAGAGCCCTGCCAATTTGTTGCGCGGCGAGGCCGATTCCGGACGCGGTGTTCATCGTCGCGACCATCTGGTCGGCTAAGAGCGCGAGGTTTGCATCGAAGACCGTTACTAGGTCGCCCTTCTTGCGGAGCACGGGGTCGTTGTAATGAACAATTCGGAGGGCCATGGGTCTTCTTTGAGTGAGGCCGCGTAACGTGTATTTGCCATGCGCACGCGGCAAACGAATACTGCGTCGCGAATGAGTTCCTCCACCCACTCCCGTTCCGGATCCATCGCGGTCTGGATGCTTGCCGGCTTGCTGTTGCTGGCGGCGGCCTGGGTGGTGCCGGTGAATCTAAAATCGGTCACGCCTGCGCTGCTCCGCGAAGCGGGCGCAAACACTCCGACGGCGGCCGGTCTCGGGCGCCAGTTGCTCGAACGCGAAAAACCCGGCCCCGCCGCCCTCGCGCTCGACGCGGCGCGCGCGCTCAACGACCCGCGCGCCGGCGCGTTGGCCATCGCGCTCGAGGGCGCCGCGCAACGTCAACCCGAACTTATGCCGTGGGGCGGTTGGGATCCGTTTCTGGATCCGTTGTTTAACCTCAAGGAAAACGCCGGCCGCACCGCCAGCACGCCGGTGCTCACCTTCTTCATCACGGCGCAGGCTCGCGCCAATCTCCTCGGTTATCTCCAGAATTCCCGTTCGCAGGGCGTGCTCACGTTGCTGCGGGTGCGCGATGTCGCCGAGGTCGGACGCTTCGTGCCGGCGACACAACCCGGCGGACAAACGCTCGACGCCGTCGTCTTGCTTTCGGCGCTGCTCTATCAAGGCGAACACCTTTCGGCGTCGCTCCAGCGCGACCTGCGCGAACTGGCCGACACCGCCGTGCAACAGAACCAACTCGGCGCGCTGGAGCCTTTCTTCATCGACCTGCTTTCGCTTGGACGTCGTCTGGACTGGATACAACTCACCGAACTCCTTCGCGTGAGCGGCAGCGTGAAAACGGTGAACGAGTTTGCGCAACTCGCCCGCGCGGTGTCCGACGACCTTCCGCTCATCTACACGGCCGCGCTGTTCACCGGATCGGCGGACCGCGTGGCGACCTATCTCTTGCAATACGGCCGGCCCGGCATGGACGATCTCAAGCTCGCGTTGACCCACGGCCGCGGCGCCATCGAGCAATTGCTTTCACGCCAAGTGCCGGTGAACCGCCAGTCCGGTCCGTCGTTCGGCCCGCTTGCACTCGCCGCATTGCTGTATCCGAAGCTCGCCCTGCTCGCCAAATACCTCGGTTTTCTGCTCGGCGCATTCTGCGTCTTCCGAGGTCTCGGACAGTTTCTCTTCGACGAAGACGATGCGTCTTCCTTACCACGCGTGAAGAGCGGCATGCTGGCGATTCTTACCGCAGGCATGCTCGTGATCGGCACGGAACCCTTTCTGCTGAAGACCCCCGAGCCCTCCGAGTTTAAGCTCAAGTTAACCGTTCCCGTTCTCTCCACCATCTCCGATCCTTCCTCGCTCACGCCCACGGAACCCACGTTCAACATGGACTCTAAAACGCTTCTCACCATCGGCTTCTTTGCCCTGCTTCAACTCGGCATGTATCTCTTCTGCCTCGCCAAGATGCGCGAGATCGACCGCACCGAGGCGCCGTCGCTGCTCAAGCTACGCCTCATGGAGAACGAGGAAAACCTCTTCGACGGCGGCCTCTACATCGGCATCGCTGGCACCGCCGGAGCGCTTGTGCTTCAGGTGCTCGGCGTGATTCAGCCCAATCTTCTCGCCGCGTATTCCTCCAATCTATTCGGCATCTGCTGCGTCGCGCTCATCAAGATCCGCCATGTGCGTCCGTATAAGCGCCAGCTCATCCTCGCCAGTCAGTCCGAGACCAAGCCGGTGATCGCCGTGGCATGAACCGCACGCTGCTTCTCATTCTTTGCGACTTCCTGCTGTTGACGCTCCTCGCGTTGACCGACTGGGAAAAGGCAATGCCGGCAGACGCTCCGCCGCCACCCCCCGCGACCGCCGCCACGCCTGGCTCCGGCTCGGCCACCGCCGACGAGGATCTCGTGTCCGTCATGCGCCTTTCGCTCGAAGACGAACGCGCCCAACGCGACCAACTCTCCCAACAACTCCAAGCCACCCAGAGCACGCTCGGCGAACGCGAACAGGCCCTCGCCCAAACCTCCGCCGTGCTGGCCACCACCCAATCCAAGGTCGATACGCTCTCCCGCGAATACACCGCCGCGGCCGCCGACGCGTCGCTCACCAAGGAGCAACTTGCGCGCATCCAGCGCGACCTCGAACGCCGCCAAGCCGACCTCGAACGCCAGGCGCAGGCCGTCGCCGCGCTCGAAAAAGCCCAGGCCGAAGCCCGCGCTAAAATCGAGGATCTTAACGTCACCGTGCGCGTCGCCGAACAGGAGAAACAATTTCTCCGCGTCGCCGCCGACACCTTAAAAACCCAAGTCGAAGCCGAACGGCAGGAGCGCATCCGCGTGCAGGAAACCGCCACGCAACTCGCGCAAGGCGTTGGCCAGCTCGCCGACAGCTCCACCGCGCTCACGAAGGAGATCCGCGAAAACCGTCCGATCAACGTCAACGTGCTCTTCAACGAGTTCCTCGCCAACCGCGTGCAGACCTCGTTCTCCGCCACGCGCCCCGGGCTCTTCGGCGAGCGTAGTGAACCCAAGGATACACGCACGATCTTCGTGACCGACGGGCGCGACACGTTCGCGCTGCTGCACATCAACGACACGCCGTTCTCCACGCTCGCCGAGCCCAACTGGGATTATAACACGCTCAAGGCCGAGTTCCGCAAAGGCGGTTACGTGGGCGAAGCGGACCGCTTGATCTTCCTTTCGCTCGATCCGCGCGTCGTCGTGTTGCCCGTGTCGCCCTTGCAGCGCGCCGCGCTCGACGTGAAGGCGTATCCCATCGCGCTCGATCCGTTTAAGTTCACCGAGGCGGTGCTCATCTCGAACGGCGGCGCGGGTTACGGCGAAGTGCCCTTCAAGCTCGACCCGACGCACCCGACCTACGTGCGTATGGACAACCGGCTTGTGCGGCGCCTGTTTGGCGACTTCTCGCCCTCGCGAGGTGATCTCGTATTGAGCAAAACCGGAGAGCTGCTCGGCATCATGGTGAACAGCGAATATTGCGCGCTCGTGAACAACTTCCTGCCCTCGCAGGAGATTCGCACGGGCAACGACCTCGCAAGCCGCCCGACCAGCCGCCAGCTCAACGATCTCACGCAACGCCTGCGTCGCCTGCCTCAGCGCATTCAGCAGTGATCGGCGCGGGAGCGCGTCGGATCTACGTGGGAAGCGAGCTTGCTCGCGATGGTTTGTGTGCGGGACGCCCAACGCGTTGGAGCTTGGCGTGCGTTCACCGCGAGCGGTTCCCACCACCCCTGAACTCACGTTCAGGGCCACGAAGGCCGGCGCTCCGCCACCATCAGCCCGGCTGATCATAATCTATCAAAATCATTCAAACTCTACCACGCGCTGCGTGAGCGATGGCGGTGGGTGTGGTGCGGCGCTACGACCGAAGCATGGCCCATCGCATCATCCTCAACGAAACCTCCTATTTCGGTCCCGGTTCACGCAGCGTGTTGCCCGACGAGATCAAGCGGCGCGGCTTCAGAAAAGCCTTCTTCGTCACCGACAAGGAGCTCCTCAAATTCGGCGTGGCGCAAAAAGTCACGGCGGTGCTCGACGCCGCCGGTGTCGCCTACGCGATCTACGACGACATCAAACAAAACCCGACCATCGCCAACGTGACCAATGGCCTCGCGGCCTTTAAATCGTCGGGCGCCGACTTCATCGTGGCGGTCGGCGGCGGATCCTCGATCGATACCGCCAAAGCCATCGGCATCGTCGCCACCAATCCCGAGTTTGCCGACATCACGTCGCTCGAAGGCGTCGCGCCGACCAAGAACCGCAGCGTGCCCATCATCGCGTTGCCCACCACCGCCGGCACCGCCGCCGAGGTGACGATCAACTACGTGATTACCGACGAACGCGCCGTGAAAAAGATGGTGTGCGTCGATCCCAACGACATCCCGGTGCTCTCCATCGTGGACGCGGAGCTGATGTATTCGATGCCGAAAGGCCTCACCGCCGCCACCGGCATGGACGCCCTCACGCACGCCATCGAGTGCTACATCACACGCGGTGCATGGACGATGAGTGACATGTTCGCGTTGCAGGCCATCGCGATGATCTCCGCGAACCTGGCCGAGGCGGTCAACAACCCGAGTTCTTCCGAGGCGCGCAACGGCATGGCGGTCGCCCAATACATCGCCGGCATGGGCTTCTCCAACGTGGGGCTCGGCATCGTGCACTCGATGGCGCATCCGCTCGGCGCGTTCTACGATACGCCGCACGGCATCGCCAACGCCGTGCTGCTGCCCTACGTGCTCGATTACAACGCGTCGGCGGCCGCCGCGAAATATCGCGACATCGCGCGCGCGATGGGGGTATCCGGTGTCGAGGCGATGTCCGAGTCCGACGCGATTGCCGCAGCGATCGGCGCGGTCAGGGCATTGTCGAAGGCGGTCGGTATCCCCGAAAAACTACGCGAGATCGGCGTGAAGGAAGCGGATCTCCCGCGGCTCTCGCTGGCGGCGTTGGGCGACGTTTGCACGGGCGGCAACCCGCGCACGCCGACGGCGGACGAGATCTTGGAGATCTATCGGAAGGCTTTCTGAGCTGCGCGCCGCTGTGGCTCGAGTGATCTCTGAGCGCACGTTCAGCGCCACGACAATCACGGCCAAGCGAGCGACGCGCCGTCCCGGACCGTGCGCCGCACCTCACCGGTGGCGGTGCGCCACAGCACCGAGAGTTCCCACGTCGCGGGGGCATGCGAGGGCAGGTCGAACAACTCCGGGCCAACCACCGCGGGCAAGCGCGATTGCGATGCCATCAGCATGAGCTTGTGCGTGACGTTGTTCCCCGCGGCGTGCGGACCGTATTGGGCTTCGACAATCGTGACGTCGGGCTTCGGCCAAGGCATCGATTCGATGAACTTGTCTTCGGCGTTCATAAACGCGGACAGTTGCCCTTTGTTGAGGAGCGTTCCGTCGGAGTGCGCTTTGAACGTGCGTTCGTCCACGCGGACCCAGAGCGATCCCTCGCCGGCGCCGTGGAGTTGAGTCGAAAGCAAAAACCAGAACATCGGTTGCACGCGCACGTTTTGCCAGCCGCCCACGAGCTCGGATGCGGGCACCCGCATGAGGTTGCCCTTGATGTCGGTCTTGCGGTTGAGCATGTAAACGCCGGGGACTTCCTTCGGAAAACCTGCACCGTCGGCGGCCGCCGCGACGCGCGACTGTTGCTCGACGAACGCACGGTCTTGGTCGGACAGTGCCGCGACCGGCAGTTGGAAGTGGGACGAATCGTTGGCGCGCCGAAGAATCACCTGACCGCCTTTCGCGGAGACCAACGAACCTTCGAAGGAGCGTCCGTCTTGGTTGGTCCAGGTGCGCAGCGAAAGATCGGGACCGACTGCGACGGTGGGCGCGGGGGTTTTCGTAGGAGGCGAGGCGTCGGGCGCGCCGCGATATTTACGCCACGCAATCACGGCGACGACGATGACCAAGGCAAAAATCGCGAGACGCAGGAGGACCTTCATAGGTGAGGCATTGATGTGCAACGTGCGTAAATCAAGCAGGTAGTGAGTGGACTCCATGAGCCGGGCTGGTTTCATCCGAGCGCATGTCCGAATACGGCATTTTCGTGATCTTCGTTCTGTTCGCTGCGGCGGGCTTCTTGGTGTGGTGGACAGAGCGGAAGCTGGAGCGCGAGCGCACCGAAGCGATCGGCGGCGTGGCGGGGCGGTTGGGCTGGTCGTTTGGCGGGCGTGAGGAGGACGCGACGCTTCGCAAGCGACACCTCCAGTTCGGGTGTTTTCAGAAAGGCCACACGCGTTATGCGCACAACCAGCTGCGCGGCACGGTGGAGGCCTGGGGCGGGGTTTGGAAGGCGGAGGCGGGGGACTATCACTACAAAATCACGCGTCGGAACGGGAAGAGCAGCAGCACGACCACCTATCGGTTCAGCTACCTGCTCGTCTCGTTGCCGTTTGGTGCGCGATTACCCGGCGTGGCGCTGCGAGCGGAAGGGCTTTTCGACAAGCTGGCGGGTGCAATCGGTTTTGAAGACATCGATTTCGAGTCGGCGGAGTTCTCGCGCCGCTATCATGTGGGCGGCACCGACCGGCGCTTTGTTTATGACCTGCTGCATCCGCGCATGATCGACTGGATGTTGGACGATCCGCCGCCGCAATTCGAGTTGAGCGCGGGCGTGTTGTTGCTCGTGTCGAACGGAGGGAGCCGCCGCTGGGAGCCGATGGAGTTTCGGGCGGCGACGAACTGGGCTGCGGGGTTCTTGGCGCGGTGGCCGGATTATCTGGTGCGCGATCTGAAGGCGCGTTGATGTCGTTTTATGGAAGCGTTCCTGGCCGTGGTTTGCGTGGTGGCGGTGCTCGGGCTGTTTTGGGCGATGTTGATCTACAATCGTCTGGTGCGGCTGCGGCAGCATGTGCGCGAGAGCTGGTCGGGAATCGATGTGCAATTGAAGCGCCGGCATGAGCTGATTCCCAACCTCGTGGCGACGGTGCGCGGATATGCGGCGCACGAAACCGACGTGCTGGAGAAGGTCACGCGCCTGCGGTCGGAGGCGATGCGTGGCGGATCGTCTCCGCGGGGTGCGTCGCGCTCGGAGGAACCGCTGGCGGGCGGGCTCGCGGCGCTGTTCGCGGTGGCGGAGCGATATCCGGCACTGCGGGCCGACGCGCACTTCCTGGCGCTGCAACGCGAACTGGCCGAGACAGAGGATCGCATCGCGGCGGCGCGGCGGTTCTTCAACGGCAACGTGCGCGACTACAATTCACTGTGTGAGCAGTTTCCCTCGATGGCGGTCGCGAAGTTCGGCGGATTTCAGGCGGTGGAGTTCTTCGATCTCGATCGCGCCGCCGAACGCGTGGTGCCGAGGGTCGCGGTGTGAGGCGGCGCTCGGATGCAGGCTGGAAGCCTGCGCTACGTCGGAGGCGAATACGCGATGCTCGCCACGCGACGAGCCGCACCTAGGTTTCCGCGCATGGACGCGTTGGGCTACATCGATTGCGGCGATAACCGGGAAGAAATTTTGTATCCGTGGATTCGTGACACGGTGCTGGCGAGGGATCCGCGCCGGGTGCTCGACTTCGGCTGCGGGGACGCGCGGTTCGCGTTGCAACTGGCGCGCCTGATAAGGAACGGGCGTGTGACGGCGTATGACCGCGATCCGCACATGCGTGAACAGGCGCGACGTCGCATCGGGGCGGTAGCGTCGAGTGATGCGGGCCAAACCGGCGCGTGCAACGTGGTGGTGTGCGACGCACCCGAGGCGGACTGGACGGGCGCGTTTGACGCTGTCGTCATGCTCGGCGTGTGGATGTGTTGGCGCACGCATGCGGAATGCGTGGAGACGCTGAGCCTGCTCGCGCGGTCGTTGACCCCGGGCGGGGTGCTCATCGCGGCGGTGACGCATCCGTGTTTTCGCGATTGCAGATTTGCGACGTATCGGACGGATTTCGGCCCGGCGAACTACCTGGCCAACGGAACGCCGTTTCAGGTGTTTGTCGGTGAGCGCGGTAAGGAGATCGTCATCGAGGATTACCATTGGAACCTCGAGGCGATGATGGCGCAGGCGACGGAGGCGGGTCTGCGGGTGGCGACGCTCAAAGAGCATTCCGATGGGCTGGCAGGCGAGCTGCCATCGTGGTTGTCGCTGGTGTTTACTCGCGCGTGACGCGGAGGCGGAGGAACTGCCGCAGCGTGTTGCTCAGCGCCGCGACGGACCGCGTAATCACGGTGGTGGTGCCGTCGCCGTTGTCGGTGCTACTGATGGTTTCGGTGACGGAGGCGCCGGTGGTCCATGTTTGCAGATCGCCGGACCATTCGACGGTGTAGGTGACATCGACGGGCGAAACCGTGGGGCGCGTGTAGGCGAGCGTGAGCCGGTCGTCTGCCGTGCCGACGATGGGGGCGGTGGTGGCGGGATCGGAAGTCTTGGGTTCAGTGCGCGAGGCGTATTCGAGCAAGTTGGGCAAACCGTCGCCGTCGGGATCGGCTGCGTCGCCGGAGACAAGCGGGTCGGCGAGTTCGGAGCTGGTGAAGCGGTCGAAGCGCCACGCATCGTAGGGTTTATCCTGGATGGTGATGGTGGCGTGCGCTTCGGTGCCGGCCGAATGGGAGTAGTCGGTGACGACGGTCAGGGTGAGGGAGCGGTCGCCTTGTGCGAGGGTGTCGGAGACCGGAGTGATTTGTAGGGTGGTCGAGGATGCGCCGGCGGGTATCAATGCGAACGCGGGCGGAGCTATGTAGTGGTTTACGGATACGGCAGTGCCGGACCAGGCAAGCGGCACTGCGAGCGGCGAGGTGGTCGGGCCGGTGCGGGTGAGGGTGAAGGTGGCGGGCGAGCCGTCGAGTTCGCGTGCGACGGGGACGGTGGCCGCGACTGACACGGTGGGCGAGGTGCGCCACGCAAGGGCGTAAGGAGTGAGGGTGGTGCCCCCGTTCGAGACTTGTAGGGCGTAGCTTCCGGGGGCGAGCGTGGCGCGGTAGATGTGCTCCACGTTGTCCACGGTGCTGGTGCTGGAATCGATTTCCGACCCCAGCGTCGTGCCGGTGGCGGTGAACAGTTTTAGATCCAGATTGGCCATCGACGCCGTGGTGGAGCCATTGCTGAAGATTGTCACGGAGCGGTGCCAGGTGAGCGCGGCGGAGAATGGCACAGGGCTGCCGGGCGGAACCTCGAAATAATAAGTGCGACCGCCTGCGGTGGTGTTGTTGCGAACACTGGCGACCGTCCACCCGGTGTTGGCCACGGGCACCGAAGCGGAGGCGGTCTGTCGGCCGGCGAGCAGGGTGCGGTATGCGAGCAAGATATTTAGAGCGCCGGCGCCGTAGCGGGCGTCGTAAGGTTTCGCGGAATCGGCGCGGCTCCAAGTGGAGAGCGGTTCCTTGGCGGCGCCCGCCAGCAGGAGTGCTTTGGTCAGGCGTGGGTAGTCCTCGGTGCTCAATTCGGAGGAATAACTCGTGTTGAGTTTTTGGTAAATGAGGCCGGCGGCGCTCGCGACTTGGGGAGTGCTGTAGCTGGTGACGGTCTCAAAGGAAACGATGTCCGGCTTCATGCGCCCGGCGACGTCGAATGCGGTAAGGCCGGCGCTGTGAGCCCCGTCCGCGCGACCGACAGAAAGCGTGTGATAGCTTTGGCAGAGCAGGTCGGGGAGGGTATTACTGAAGTTGTTGTTCACGCCGACCACGCCCACGAAGCCGTCGCGGCCGATGGCGAAGTCGAGCCGCTGGTTGATATGGGTGACGGAGTTGTTGATCGAGTCGAGCGAAGTGCCTTCGCGGGGATACGTTCCGATCCAGCTGTGGTTTTGCACGCGTCGAGATTCAACCTGCGGCATGGATGATGAGCCGGCGTTGAGAAACCCCGCACCCTGCCAATTGCCCGCGTGATACGCGTCGATCACCGTGGTTGCCGGGATGAGGCTGTTGGTATTGCCGAAAAAGTAGCGACCGACTGCAGTGGCGTGACCCGACGAACCGAAGCCCGGGCTCTTGTTAACGATTGTTTTGCCGGAGAAGGCGGCGTCTGCCGCGTTGGGAAGATAGTAATTTGAGTTGGCGTCGCCTGCCTCAATTTCCGCAACTCCGGCGATCACTGCTGTCGGCACATCGGTTGCGAAAGTCTGTTGCAGGCGGGTGTAGCCGACGTCGTCTTTCCATCCTGCACGCGCAACCGTGAAGAATGAAACGAAGAGAATCAGGACTAGACGTGGGGTGACCATCGGGGCGGACTAGTCGGGGTAAACTAGACTGCCACCATGGCTCGATCCCGGCGTTTATCAACCCACCGCCAGTGGGGAGTGTTCCTCGGTGTAAGCGGGCCTACCACGCGCAGCCCACCTGGAGCGCGATCAGCCCGGAGGCCAGGCGAGCTGGCGTTTCGCCAGCAAGTGGACGTGGAGGTGGGGCACGCTTTCGCAGGCGTCGGGGCCGTTGTTGATCACGAGGCGGAAGCCTCGGGCGAGCTGTAGTTTTTTGGCCACTACACCGGCGGTGAGCAGCAGGTGGCCGAGCACGGCTTCATCCGAAGGCGTGGCCTCGCCGACACGCGGGATCACGTTCTTGGGGATGATGAGCAGGTGAACCGGCGCTTCAGGATTGATGTCGTGGATGACGATGCAGCGGTCGTCCTCGTGTTCGATCTTCGCCGGGATCTCGCGGTCGATGATGCGTTGGAAAGGGTTTTTCGACATGGTGGAAGGTTGCCTACGAACACACGAAAGACACGGGAGAAATCAAGCGGACGGCTCAGAGAAACAACAACCGCAGGTCGGCGCTGGGGGCGGTGCGGGCGGCGGCGAGGTCGCGGGTGTAGGCGAGCGCCTCTTCATACTCGCGCTGGCGGCGCGGGGTGGCGCGTTTCTCCGGCGGGAGCAGGGCGGGGCGGAGATTGGTGACGAGCAACGTGCTTTCGCGGAAGGGCGCGAGGCGCTTGAGGCCGGTCATCAACTCGGCGCGCGCGAAGAGCGGTGTCGCCGAGGTGAGCGTGCTCAGCGCGTCCCAATGGAAAAAACCGTGGCGGGGTTGTCCGGCGAAAAAACTCTCCAATAAGCGCGCGGCGGAGGCGTTGAACGCGGCGTCGTATTTGGCGGCAAACTCCGGGTGGGTCCGCGTCTGCTCTTCAAGTTCGGTGAGGCTGAAGGCGATTGCCTCTTTGATTTGTTCGGCGAGGTAGAGGTCGTGGCCGGTGACGTGCGCGAAGAGCGCGTTGATGAAGTGCAGGCGACGCAACTCGTCGCGGGCGGGGGCGGGCATCGGGGATGGGTTCCTTCGTCTTTATTCGTAATCTTTATCTTTCGTCAGGACTCCCGGACCGGAGAGAGAAAGAGAAAGATTAAGAGAAACGAGAAGGAGTTCGGCAGGCATCAGTCCTTGGCCTCGGGCTTTTTGTCGAGCGCGTTGATCTCCTGCATGAACTCGGAGACGTCGCGGAATTCCTTATACACGCTGGCGAAACGCACGTAGGCGACTTCGTCGATCTTGCGGAGGCGCTGCATGACGGCGTCGCCGATGGCGCGCGACGGGATGTCGGTGTCGTAATGCGCTTCGAGGGCGTCGATCACGTCCTCGATCAGCATGCCGATCTGCTCGGCGTCCACGGGACGTTTTTGACAGGCGGCGCGGGCGGAGCGGATCAACTTCTCGCGGTCGAAATCCTCGCGGCGGCCATCGCGTTTGATGACCACGAGGTCTTCGCGCACGATGAACTCGGTGGTGCTGTAGCGATGTCCGCATTCGAGGCATTCGCGGCGGCGGCGGATGGAGCTGCCTTCTTTGCTGATGCGGGAGTCGATGACTTTGTCCTCGATGGAAGTGCACTTGGGACAACGCATGGCGGGAGGTGGTCGGCGGGAAACGCGGCTCAGTTGAGCGAGAGGAAATTTTCCAGAATCTTCATGCCGCCTTCGGTGGCGATGGATTCGGGGTGGAACTGGACGCCCCAGATGGGGAGCTCTTTGTGGCGAAGGCCCATGACCTCGCCCTCCTTGGTCTCGGCGGTGATTTCGAGCGCGGCGGGAAACGAGGCGCGTTCGACGAGCAGCGAATGATAGCGGGTGGCGGCGAAGCCTTGGGGCAAGCCTTTGAAGACGTCGGTGTCCTTGTGAAGGATGGGCGAGGTCTTGCCGTGCATGAGGCGGTCGGCGCGGACAACTTTGCCACCGAAGTAGTGGCCGATGGACTGGTGGCCGAGGCAGACGCCGAGGATGGGTTTTTTGCCGGCGAAGGCGCCGATCATGTCGAGCGAGACGCCCGCCTCGGCGGGCGAACAGGGGCCGGGCGAGATGAGGATGCGGTCGGGGTTGAGCGCGAGCGCCTCGGCGGGCGTGATCTCGTCGTTGCGGAACACGCGTTGCTCCACGCCCAATTGACCGAAGTATTGGACGAGGTTGAAGGTGAACGAGTCGTAGTTGTCGATGACGAGCAGCACGGTGGATGTAGGTGGCGCACTATCCTCGCGGGTTGACACCGGGGTCAAGCGTCACGGTAGGTTTGCGGATGCCCGATCATTTCGAGTTGCTCAAGACCGACACCCTCACCGCGGCCCGTCGTGGCCGGCTGCGCACGCGGCACGGGATGATCGAGACGCCGATCTTCATGCCGGTCGGCACGCAAGGCACCGTCAAGTCGCTCACGCCCGCGCACCTGAAGGAGATCGGTTCGCAGATCATTCTGGGCAACACCTACCACCTGAACTTGCGCCCAGGCAGCGAGCTGGTGAAGGAGCTCGGCGGCTTGCACGGCTTCATGGGCTGGGACGGACCGATCCTCACGGACAGCGGCGGCTTCCAGGTGTTTTCCTTGGCGAAGCTGCGCAAGATGCACGATGACGGCGTCGAGTTTCAGTCCCACCTCGACGGCAA
>DFYA01000088.1:13969-14186 GCA_002382525.1 Opitutaceae bacterium UBA4094 | reverse complement strand
CGTTGGCGGCGTTGGATTTTCCTGGATACGCGGTGGGTGGGGTGAGCGTCGGCGAGCCGGAGCCGGAGATGTTGAAACAAGTGGGCGCGACCACGCCGTTTATGCCAGCGGACAAACCGCGTTACACGATGGGCCTCGGGACGCCGCCGCAGTTGCTCAAGATGGTGGCGCTCGGCGTGGACATGTTCGACTGCGTATTGCCTTCACGCGTGGCGCG
>DFYA01000088.1:5187-13845 GCA_002382525.1 Opitutaceae bacterium UBA4094 | reverse complement strand
GGCGACTACGCGGCGTGGCATCGCGCGTGGGTGGAGCGTTACGAAACGGGCGCGGCCGCGCGGCTGGCGTAACGCGGCGTCCTTCGCCCGCGCGTTGCCGTGCGTTCGCGTGTGTCGACGCGCGGGCACAAAAAACCCGCAGGCTTCGCGCCTGCGGGTTTGCGGGAAACTACAGAACCGGGCGGGACTGCGTTTCGCGTTCGATTAGAACTTGAAGATCGCGCTGACGCTGTAGCTCAAGCTGCCGCCTTCGAGCCAGGTCACGCCGAAGGTGCCGGCGATGGCGGAGGTGAACCAGTGGCTGAGGCGCGCGCCGCCCGAGATGGAGTGGTTGTCGCCGCCTTGGAAGGTGTCGTCGTAGCTGATGAGCGCGGCGACAGCAGTCTGGGAGTTGATGGAGTATTCTGCACCGATGCCGGCGCTCCAAACGCCATAGTCGTCGCCACCGAGATTGCTGCTTTGCCAGACGTGGCCGAGGGTGCCGACCACGAAGGTGCGCCAGGCGCCTTCGGTGATGTAGCCGGTGGCGCTGACGGTCGCACCGTTGGCGTAAACGCTGCGGTTGCCTTCGGCCCAGAGGTAGGTGTAACCGGCGGTGAGGTCGAGGTTGGCCGTCACGGGAACGTTGAGGTTCGCGCCGACGCTGAAGGCGTCCACCGAAGAGTTGTTGATGTCGTTATAAGCGAAACCGGTTTCCACGTAACGCACGCCGAGGAGGCTGGCGGAGGTGTCTTGGGCGACCGAAGCGCTAACGAAGGCGAGGCCGAGAGCGGCGACGCCGAGGATTTTTTGGGTCAGGGTCATGGTATGTATGTTGTGTAGGTTTGTGCTGTCCGGGTCAGAGAACAGGCGGATGAATGGAAATAATGGAGGAGCGGCGCATGCAACCCCGTTTCGTTTAATAAAAACGCTAAAGTGAGGGCGGGCGCGTCTCGTTCGGCAGCGCATCAATTGGCTGGCACGAGGCGGGCAACCGCGTTTGCTGGCGGGCACCTTATTATGCGAATTCTCGTTACAGGCGGCGCCGGCTTTCTTGGATCTCACCTCTGCGATCGTCTGTTGAAGGACGGGCACGACGTCATCTGCCTCGACAACTTTTTCACCGGACGGAAGAGCAACATCGCGCATCTCCACGGCCGGCCCGACTTCGAACTCGTGCGCCACGACGTGATCGACCCCTACAAGTTCGAGGTCGACCAGATCTACAACCTCGCCTGTCCCGCCTCGCCGCCGCACTACCAGTTCAATCCGATCAAGACCACGAAGACCTCAGTGATGGGCGCGATCAACGCCCTCGGTCTCGCGAAACGCGTCAAGGCGCGCGTGTTCCAGGCGAGCACCAGCGAGGTTTACGGCGATCCCACCGTGCACCCGCAACCCGAGAGTTATTGGGGCAACGTGAACCCGATCGGCAAACGCTCCTGTTACGACGAGGGCAAACGCGTGGCCGAGACGCTCTTTTTCGACTACCACCGCGAGAACAAAGTCGATATCCGCATCGTCCGCATCTTTAACACCTACGGCCCGCGCATGCATCCGAACGACGGTCGCGTCGTCTCCAACTTCATCGTGCAGGCGCTCAAGGGCGAGGACATCACCATCTACGGCGACGGCCTGCAGACGCGTTCGTTCTGCTACGTGGACGATCTCATCGAAGGCTTCATTCGCCTGATGAACCAGACCGAGACCGTCGGCCCGATCAACATCGGCAACCCCGGCGAATTCACTATGCTACAACTGGCCGAGGTCACGTTGAAGCTCGTCGGCGGCAAGTCGAAGATCGTGCATCGTCCGTTGCCGTCCGACGATCCCAAGCAGCGCCGCCCCGACATCACGCTCGCCCAGAAATTTCTCAACAACTGGGCGCCCACCGTGCAGCTCGAAGAAGGCCTCCAGCGAACGATCGCCTACTTCAAAACGCAGGTCTGAAGCGTGCGCGCCAGTTGTTCGCTCGCGACGGAGACGAGTTCGCACCACTCATCTACCGTCACGCCGTGGCCATGGCGTTCGTAGAGCAACGGGCCGTCGTGCGGCGGCCGGGTAAAGTCGTAGGCCGGTGCGAGTCGGAAGCGTTCTTCGTTCAACGGAAGCGAGTTCCACTTGTGTGTTTGTGAACGATGACACGCCAGCAGCCGTTGTTTGAGGGCGCGTCCGTCATCGGTGAGTCGCACGGTGCAGGACGGTGACTCGCCCGCGCAGAGAAATTCGCCGAACGCGACGGCGTCGTTGTGCGCATGATAGGACGTGAATTCGATGATGGTGGGGGGCTGTTCCGCTTCGCTCGCGAGCGCGGCGACGGCGGCGTGAACCGCGAACGCGACCGCGTCGTGATCGGGATGTCCGCCTTCGTAAGGGTGCGTGAGGACAATCTCCGGACGCGTGGCGATCATCCACCGGCGCAAGTCCGCCGCGAGCGGCAACAGCCGGTAGGCCGCCTCTTGATCCGGGTAGTCGAGGAAAACGGCGCGTTCCGACGAGATGCCGGCGTGGGCCAGCGCGCGCAGGGTTTCCGCCCGTCGCATCGCCGCGTAGTCGGCGATTGTTTCGCAGCCCGCATCCCGCGGGATGCGGCCGTCGCGCGGTGCGCCGTCGGTGGCATACACCAGCGCGGCCACCTCGATGCGTGTGAGTCGTGAGGACGCACCGACCGATTCGTCGTCGGGGTGCGCCAACGCGAGCAACGTGCGAGGCGGTGCCAGAGGATCGCCGGCGGGGGCGCAGAGCCGGCGCAACAATTCGGCGCCTGCGGCGGGTTCCGCCTCGGCGCCCGCCGCAGATTCGTCGAATGATTTGCGCAAAGTGAAAAAGGGGGTAACCAAGGGCATCCCTTACGATGCCAAATTGCCGCGACTCGCGGCAGCAGGCGTCGGCCCCTCTGACCGACCGGAGGAGGGCCACCTTCCGGCGCTTCGCGACGCGGCCTCCGCCATCGGGGCGTTTCGCCTCACAAGCCTCACAATCTCCGGTCGAAAATGTATCCAAAAAACGGAGTCGTTTTCCGCTGATGAGGTGGTGGGTGTCTCGCCCTCGTAATTAAACCCTTGGGAGCATCGGGCGCGGTCCCGAAAAAGCGCTGCGTGAGCTTGCCAGAGGATGCTCACCATGACGCTCCGCCCGGTTTGATGACCGTTTGCTGGGACTTCCCCCTGATAGCGAGCCGTGACGGGCGGATGTAGGGTGGGGCGTTAGTCCACGCACCCCGAGATCTCGCACTTTGTGCAAGGCCTTCCGGGCGCTCCCAACCCTCGGCACTGCGGCTCAATCGCCGTGATGCCGGCAACCTTATAGGAGATACCCATGAAGCTCAATTCCACTCAGATTCGCAACGCGACCCTGCTCGCTTTGCTGGCCGGCCTTAGCCCGGCGCTCGTTGCCCAAGGGCCCGGCCACAATGCCCATGACCTTGATCAACGCGATCAGCCGGCAAATGCCACCGCACAGGCCGAACGCGATGCGGGGCAGAGCCGCCTCGATACTCAGCGCCCCGGTCATAATTCGCATCGCCCCGCTGGCTCGGCTCCGGGCGCCGCCGATACATCCTCTTCCACGGCAGCCGTCACGCCTGATCGCCCCGGCTACACCGCCGATCCCATGACCGATCCTGATCGGGCTCCCAACCCCAATATTCCTGGCAACGCCAACACGCCCCACGTTCACGGCAGCGCCGCGACGGGCATCGTCTATACCCAAGAACACCTCGGCCGCCAAGACTCCGCAGGCCTAAACCGCGCTCATCAGCACCCCGATGCTAAATCGGATACGTCGTTCGCGGCGGCCTCGGCGTCGCAACTGCGCAAGGCCAGCGCCAATGAACTCACGGGCACGCCGGTGAAAAATCGTAGCGGCGAGTCCCTCGGTCGCATCAAGGATTTCGTGATCGATACGAACTCCGGTCAGGTGGTTTACGCGGTGGTCGGATCCGGCGGCATCGCCGGAATCGGCGAGCGCCTGCACCCGGTCCCGGTGCAAGCCCTCAATCATGAAGCGCTCGAGGGCCGCGAAAGCATGATCCTCGACGTCGAGTCCTCTCGCTGGGCTCAAGCACCGCGCCTCCAACGTGATCGTCTCTCGAGCCTCCAGCAGGACCAGCAGGGCAGCTCGATCTATGAATATTATGGCCAAACCTGGCGCGCCTCCTCGCAACAGAGCGCCTCGATGAACAACCCGGTGCGCACCCAAGGCTCGCAGTCGGCCCCCGTCGACACGCAACTGCCCCAGCAACGCATCGAACGTGAGGGCGAAGGCCAGCGTCTCGCTCTGGCGAGCGATCTCATCGGCAAAAACATCCGTAGCGGCAGCCAGACTGTGGGTGAGGTCGAAGATGTGATCGTGCAACTCGAGTCCGGCGCCGCCGCCGCATTGCTCGATCCGAACGACAACTTTGCCGGCTCTGACCAGAAATACGTCGTTCCCCTTCACCGCTTCACGCTCGCCGAGAACAACGTGTTGACGACCTCCCTGCGCGAGTCGGACTTCAAGTCCGCCCGCTCGGCCGAAGCCGGCGCCTGGGCTTCCGCTCGTCAGGAGGGCGAGTCCGACTCGCTCTTCGTTTATCAAGGCGGCCAAGGTGCCGAACGCCAGGGCGGCAGCCGCAGCGACTCCGCTCGCATCGCCACTCCGCAGCAGCCGCAGCGAGGCGAGGCGCCGGTCGCCGAGATCCGCCGCGCCATCCAGAGCGACTCCTCGCTCGCGGCCAACCAGAACGACATCCAAATCGAAGCCGAAGGTAACAAGCTGGTGCTGCGTGGCACCGTCTTGAACGAAGATGCCAAGGACCGGATCGAGGAACGCGCCGAGCGCGCCGCGCCCGGCTGGGACATCGACAACCAGATCCGCGTCGCGACGACCGGCATGGACGAATAATCGGATTCGTCACGTATCCATAAATACGCTACAGAGGCGCGGCCCCCCGGCCGCGCCTCTTTTTTTCGGTTTCAGGAGTGCTCGATGATCGCATCCGAGGGGCGGGCGTTTTATTGCTGCGCAACGAATTTATGAGAACGAGGCGGCAGCCTGGTGGTTGCACCGGTCCCATTTTAGGGTGAACGGTTTTTCTTATGCATGCAGCCGACGGGAACCGCGCTTTTAACGTCAACGCCCTCAGTTCACGGGAATTCGATTGGATTGGCTCCGTTTTTGAATCCGACGCTCCCCTGTGTGGGCGTGAATCCATCTTCGCGGCCGTGTTTGAAGACTTGCCGGTGGGTGTGGGAGTTATCGACGCGGCGGGCAAGTGGCGGCTGAGGAACCGCCTCCTGGTTGGGTTCGACCCGCAGGCCGCAATGTTTGCCTCGGCGCAGGGCGAGAGACGTTGGAGCGCCAAAGATGAACGCGGCGCCGCGATTCCACTGGAGAGCTGGCCCGTCCGGCGAGCCTTGGGCGGCGAGATCGTCAGTCCCGGATTGGAAATGGTCGTCATCGGCGACGACGGTCGCGAACGGTGGGTGTGCGTAGGCGCCGCGCCGTTGCGCGGCGGTGGAGGACAGATCGTCGGCGCGATGGTGACCGTGCAGGATATTGATGGACCCAAACGCGCGGTGGACGCGCTTCGCGAATCGGAGGCGCGCTTGAAAACGGCGATCGCGATCGAGCCCGTGGGCGTGCGCACCTTCCGATTGAGTGGGGGTGCGGTCAGCGTGAACGCCGCGCTCGAACGCATGACGGGTTACTCCGCAGAGGAGCTGGAGAACATCGACGAGGGGGCGCAGTTGACGCCGCCTGAGTTTGCCGGCGTGACCGCCCGTGCGTCGGAAGACTTGGCCGCACGGGGCGTCACCGCTCCTTATGAGAAGGAGTGGATCCGCAAAGACGGCACTCGGTTTTGGGGCCTGTTTTCGCCTACGCGGTTGAGCGGGAGCGGCCAGGAGGCGGAGTGTATCGAGTTCATCATCGACATCACCGAGCGCAAACGGACCGAGGAGGCGCTGCGCGAGAGTGAAGAGCGACGGCGATTGGCGCTCGACGCTTCCGAGTTGGGGACGTGGAACAGCGACCTCGACGCTCGCGTCCTGATCGCCGACGAGCAGTTTTTCCGTATCGTCCACGGGTCCTCCTCTCCGCTTACCTTCGAGCAGGCGATCGCGCACGTCCATCCCGAGGACCGCCAGCGCGTGATGGCGGCGGTGAGGGCGGCCACCCGGGCGGAGGACCCGATCCCTTATGCCCAAGAATACCGAGTGGTGCACCCGAGCGGCGCAGTGCGTTGGGTGTTTGCGAAGGGACGGACGACGTTTGTGACGACGCCGGCGGAGCGTCGGCTGGCTAGCTTCGATGGGACGGTTCAGGACATCACCGAACGTAAGCTGGTCGAAGCGTCTCTGCGGCACGCGTTGGCCCGCGAGGAAGCGGCCCGCGCCGAGGCGGACGCAGCGCGTGCGCATTTCAGGAGCTTGTTCGAGTCGGCGCCCGGACTCTATTTGGTGCTAAACGCCGACACGCTTGAGATCGTCGGCGTGAGCGAAGCGTATCTGCGCGCGACGATGACCTCCCGTGCCGAGATCGTGGGCCGGCCGGTTTTCGACGTATTTCCTGATGATCCGAACGACCCTGCGGCGACCGGCGTGCGCGAGTTGAGGGCATCATTGAATCGTGTCCGCCAGCAGGGCGCCGAAAACGTCATGGCGGTGCAGCGGTATCCGGTCCGGCGACCGCAGGAAAAGGGCGACGGTTTTGAGGAGCGTTACTGGAGCCCCATCAATTCGCCGGTGACAGATCCTTCCGGTCGCGTGGCCTTCATCATTCATCGGGTCGAGGACGTCACCGAATATGTGCGGCTGAAGCAGCAAGAGGGATCGTGGACGGAGCGAAAGGCGCTTTCCTCACGTGCCGAGCAAATGGAGGCCGAGATCTTGATGCGCTCCCGGGAACTGAAACGCGCGGAGGAGGCGGTGCGCCAGAGCGAGGAGCGTTTTCGGTTCATGGCCGAGTCGATGCCGCAGAAAATCTTCACGACCAAGGCCGACGGCGATGTAGATTACGCGAATCAAGCGTGGATGGAGTTCACCGGCCTGAGCTTTGAGCAGCTCCGGGATTGCGGCTGGTTACAGGTGATCCACCCGGACGACGTGGAGGAAAATATCGGGCGGTGGAAACACTCGGTCGCCACGGGAGCGTATTTCGAATTTGAGCACCGCGTTCGGCGTTACGATGGCAGTTACCGCTGGCATCTGAGTCGGGCCCACGCGATGCGCGACGCGAACGGCGACGTGCTGATGTGGATTGGTTCGAACACCGATATCGATGAGCAGAAGCGCGCCGAGGAACGGCTCGAGCGGACCGTCGCGGAGCGCACCGCGAAGTTGAGGGAGATCATCGGCGAGTTGGAGGCCTTCTCTTATAGTATCGCGCACGACATGCGGGCTCCGCTGCGGTCGTTGACGGGGTTCTCCAATGTGTTGCTCACGGAGTGCGCCGATAAACTCGACGCGGAGGGCAAAGGCTATCTGCACCGAATTGCGACCGCTGCGGGGCGAATGGATATGCTCATCCAAGACGTGCTCAACTACAGCCGGATCGTGCGGGCGGAGTTGCCTTTGGAGGCGGTCGATGTCGGGGAGCTGCTGAGCGGGATCGTGGAAACCTATCCGATGTTATCGCCCGATAAAGCGGACGTCATCCTTGAAGGACCGTTTCCGCGCGTGCTCGGCAACCAGGCGATGCTCACGCAGGTGTTTTCCAACCTGCTTGGGAACGCGGTGAAGTTCGTCTCGCCGGGTATCAGACCGCGGGTGCGAGTGTGGACGGAGGAGCGGGGAGAACGAGTTTGTCTCTTGTTTGAAGATAACGGCATCGGAATCCCGGCGCACCAACACGCGCGGATATTCAGGATTTTCGAGCAGGGTATCTCCGGTTACGAAGGAACAGGGATCGGTCTCGCCATCGTGAAGAAAGCGGTTGAACGCATGGGCGGAAAAATTGCCCTGGAATCGGAGCCGGGTCGGGGATCGACCTTTTCTGTCGAAGTGAGGAGGGCTGAGTGAGGCGCGCCGTTCGCGGTTGAATTGGGAGCGAGGTGGCGAGCAGAGTTTTGGAAGATGGAACCTAGAGGGAGCGCATGGTTGCGGTGATGGCTTCGGCGGTGCGGCAGCATTGTTGGGTCATCCGGCGTTTCATGAGCTTGGTCAGCCCGGCGTGCTCGGCGAAGCAACCGACGGAGGAGATCACTTGGCCTGCGGGCGACCAGACCGGCGCAGCCAATCGAAAATAGATGTCCGCTTCGAACTCCGGCTGAGACCATCCCCGGCGACGCACGCCGGCGAGAAATTGCTCCAGTTCGAAGCGGGACTCCCAATAAGCCCGACCCTCTTCCTCAAATGGATGTTTTGCGAAAAAAAGCTCCTTTTCCTCCCGTGAGCCGTAGGCCAAGAACAGCAGCGAACTGGCCTTCTCGTAAGAGTGGACCTGATGATCGCGCATGCGCAGCAGCCGGCCATAGTGCTCAGGGTCGATCCGCAGGCGTTGATATGTGTCACCGTCCTCGACCTGCAGGAGCACAAAACTCGCGTCGGGCAACTCGCGTTGCGCAGCCAGCAAGGCGTTGCCCGCCTCGGTCAACAACACGCGCTCGTCGTCGAGATGCTTTAACTCATGCACCGAACGGCCCAAGGTGAAACGCAGGGGAGGTCCGATGCGTTGCAGAAATTTTTCCGCCTCCAGCGT
>DFYA01000088.1:0-5134 GCA_002382525.1 Opitutaceae bacterium UBA4094 | reverse complement strand
GAAACCGCGTTCCGACCAACGATAAATTTGAGATGCCGGCCTCCGGTTCCACAGTTGAGATTGATGAAGCACCCTCTAATCACCCCTACAATTGTGCTGTCCGCCCTCGGACTGCTCCTCCCCTCCGTAGCCCAAGCAGCCGCCATCGAATACGGCACCGACGGCGGCGTCTACCTCCAGAATTTCGACTCGCTTGGCTCTACAACGGCGGCATGGACCAATGGCTCTACGCTCACCGGCTGGCACTGGATGACCTCTGCCGGCGGCACCAGCGCCAACTCCAACCCTCAGGACGGGGATGCCGCAGGTGGCTTGTTGCTCTCGCTCGGCACCGATAATGCGTCTGATCGCGCGCTGGGCGCGCAAAACAGCAATAATATCGAAACCCTTTTCTACGGAGCCCAAATCCTGAACACCACCGGGACCACGCTCGGTTCGTTCTCCTTGGCCTATACCGGTGAACAATGGCGGGCTATCGGCAGTGAAGGTCGGGACAAGTTGACCTTCCAATACCAGGTTTTCGACACCGGAGTCACCGACCCGATGTTGGCGTCCACCGGCTGGAACAATGTCACCGATCTCGATTTCAACGCCCCGAAGTTCAACCTCGGAAGCAGCACCAAGCTCAACGGTAACCTATCCGAGAACAGCGCCTCCATCAGTGCCACGGTCGCCGGGCTCACGTGGGGCGACGGTCAAGAACTCTGGCTTCGCTGGTCGGACAACAATCCCGTCAACAACAACGCCGCGGGCGGTTCCCTTCGCTCCCAGATGGGCATTGACGACGTGTCCTTCAGCGCCACCGCGATTCCCGAGCCCTCAAGCTACGCCGCGCTCTTCGGTGCCTTGTCGCTCGGTTTCGCCTCATGCCGGCGTCGTCGCACCGGCGGCGCCTAACGCGCTGGCGGCAGATTGCCGGCGCGGGCCGGATCCACGGGCCGTCACATCGAGGCGCGAATCGCGCGACGGTATCGATGTGACGGCATAACCTCTCCGGTCCGCCGACCGGTCATCCGAGTTCGAAGGTGCTAACCCCGTAGATGTGGTTCCACGGGAGCACGGGCGCCGCGCCGTGATACATGCGTGCGCAGCCGAAAACCTCGACGAGGCCGTGCTTCGCCGCCAGCGCGAGAGCGGCGGGGTTGTTTTCGGGTGTATCCAAAAACAGGGGACGCCCGGCGGCATGCGTAGAAAGCGCGGTGAACAGCGCTTCGGCGATCTCCGGCGAATCGGCGAAGAGCGGGCCAATTTTAAAACCGTCAAGGCAAGGTCGCACCACGCCCATTCCCTGCAATGCGTCGCCATTCCATGCACCGAGGGCGAGGCCGTTGGCCGGCGCGATCCACCGTTGCAGAAAAGCGGCCCGATCAAACCCGAAGCGCTTCCGATCATACGCGACGACCGCCGGGAAGGGCAGGGTGGACAACTCGCGAAGCGTGCCGTCGACAGGTGCGGTTTTTCCGCGACCGGCCATGCGTAGATTGCGGTGCGTAAACGCGAAGCCGCCGCGGGCGTAGAACGGTTGCATGGCGAACACGCCGTCCATGCCGATGGCCGCGCCCGGTTGCAGGCGGGCGCGCAAGGTGTCGCGGCGCCAGATCCAGAAGTCGCGGCCGATGCCGGCGCCGCGCAGATCGGGGCGCACGATGAAGAAACCCATGAAACCAAACGCGCCGCCATACGAAACGATGGAGCCCGTGGCGATAAGTTCGCCGTCGCGTTCCGCGCCCACGAAACCCGCCGGATCGGTCGCCCAAAACGTGTCGGCGTCGTGCAGCCCGGGGTTCCATCCTTCCGCGGCCGCCCACGCGACGGCGGTGTCGAGTTCGGCGCGGGTGATCGGGCGATAGGTGATCTTTGGATCGGCGGGGGATGAAGAAGTCATGGACGGAGGATGCGGCGGGTTTGTGTGCGTCAAACGGACGACGTCAACGTGCGGTCACTTCATGGGAACCATTCCAATCTGCCCCACTGTTTATGGATGAACAACGGTTCGGCGTGCCACGCGGTTTGACCGGGCCCGGAGGTTTTATTTTCGGCGGGTCGGATTTCATCAACACGCCGGCCACGGTGCCATCGTCGAGGTTGAGGATCGGTCCGCCCGATATGTAGTCGGCCATCGCATGGTCCACCGCGTAGGAGCCGGCGGGAGACGTGCGGCCCACGCAAAAGGCGGGCTGCATGACGCCTTCGTTTTTATGGAAGGCGCATAACATAAAAAGCAGCGCCTTCTTTTGCGGGCTCGGCGCGGAAGGCGACAAGCGGCCCGGAGTGGACGTGGCCTTGAGCAGGACGACCCTTGAGTCGATCGCCTGAACCGCATCCGCACGCGCGAAGGACACCGCCGAGAACAAAAACATGGCCCAAGCCACCCCGTGAAGAACGCGCGCGGCGGCGGTGAACCGATCGCCTCCTCGATGATGTTGATCGTGGCGGGTTGTAACGAGGGACACGGTGAAACGAGTAGGGCGGTCGAAGATTCGCTGCGCGGGGTTCGTGTGCTAACTCCCGATGAACCGTGAGAATCGCGCGGATGTGTCCGACTGCAAGCCGCAGTCGGCTACCTTTCGGACGGCCCGCCTCGCGCCGGCTGAGGCGCGGGGTTTACAAGCCCACGCAAATCTCGTTACTGGCTGCGACGTTTCCTTTCTCCAGGTTGGCTACCAAATTCGACACTCTCCTCCGCGCCTGCGCGCACCCCGACCTGTATCGCCGCAACGCCTTCAGGACGCTCGGGCTGGACGCGCCCGCCGAAACTCGCGCGATCACCCGCCGCGCCGACGAGTTGCACGTCAGCCTGGAACTCGGCGGCGATCCCGAGACGTGGGCCTTCGCGCCGAGCCCGGCCCCCGACCGCGACGGTCTGCGCGCGGCGGCGCGGGCCTTGCAGGAACCGATGCAACGGCTGCTCGACGAGTTTTTCTGGTTCTGGCCGATGGCGTATCCTGAAAGCGGATACGACGAGGCGCAGGCGCATTTGCGCCGTTGCGACACCGCCGCTGCGACGGCGCTGTGGACCGAGGCCGCGGGCCGGGGTGATCCGGCGGGCTGGCACAACCTCGCGGTTTACCAGCACCTGCTCGCGCTCGAATGGGAGCACGCCGCCGACGACGACCGTGCGACGGCGAACCAAGTGTGGGCCGACGCCTCCGACTACTGGCGCCATGTGCAGACCGACGACGATCTTTGGCGTCTCGTGGCCGCGCGGGTGGCGGCGATGAACGACCCGCAATTGCCCGAAGGAGCGGCGACCCAGTTGCGCGAGGCGTTGCCCGAAGTGCTGGGGCGCATCCATGCGGAGAACGTCGTTCGCTGCGTGGCGGCACACGACGACGAGGCGGCGCGCCTTCAGGTGCGCCTGGCGCGAAACCACCTCCCGCCGGAGCGCGTCGCGGCGGTGTTCGAGGCGGCGGCGCAACCCGCCGTGGGTCGACTGGAAACGCTCACGGCGCAGGCGCGCCGCCAAGCCGGAACTCTCGATCCGATCCGCGCGTTGTTGACGGCGGCCGCGCCGGACCTGGCGTTGCTCGCCGCGTTTGGCGGGCCGGACGGCGCGGCGCACCTGCACGAGGACCAGGCGCGGTTGCTGGCCGACACGGTGCTCGACGGCTTGGTGACTTATCAACGTGCGACCGGCGACGACCTGTCGTGCCTGCCGTTGTTGTTTCTTTTGCTGGACCTCGCCACCATGCCGGAACTCGTTCGCCGCGTGGAGCAGGCGTTCGGGGTGATGGTGGACAACGCGCTCGCGACCGCTCGCATCGCCGCCGGGGAGCGTCCGCCGCCGGAGCATGTGCTCACGCTCGAGTTGATCACCGCCTCGGTGATGCCCGGACTCGCGTCGCTCCCGGAGTTCGCGCGTTCGCGCACGGCGGTCGAGGCGACCAACGCCCGGCTTGCCGGTTGGCTGAAGACCGTCGCCGAGGATGCCGTGCAACTCTCGCCCGCGCACGCCGGCTGGGCGCTGCGCACCCTTGGTCTGGCGTTGGCCCTGCCGATGGACGCGGCCAATGCCGAGGCGCTCGTGCGCATCCGCGACGCGTGGTTGACACCTCCGCCGACCCCGCTCGTGAAACCGCTGGAACTCGTGGCGGGGGCGACGCGCCTGCGCATCGACGCGCACGGTGTGGTGTTGAACGGCGTCTTGGTCGGCGTCGACGAACTCACCGGAGTGCGGCACGCGTGGACGGGGTTCTCCCACGCGCAGCCGACGGCACTCGGATGGTGCTCGGCGGCGGAGGCCTTTGAACTGCCGGATGACTTTTTTGCGCAGCTGCCCGACCCGGACGGCGATGGAGCGCCGATGCGGAACGTGTTGGCGGCCCTCCACGGGTTTCTCGTGCCCGCGTTGGTGGCCCGCATGCTCGCCGCCCTGAAGGACGGCGCGACGATCGAACTCGGCGCGGCGACGTTGACTGCGGATTGCGTGGCGTGGCCGGGGCAAGAGACGCTCACACCGCTCGCAGGACTGTTGCTTGCCTACCGCTCCGACTTCGTGATTCTCGCGTCCGCCGACCAGCCGGACCTCACGGTCGAGCTCGATCCCCGCTCGAGTTGGAACGTCGTGCTTTTGCCCCATTTCGTCGCCGCCCTTACCCCGCGCTTACCCTGATGTCCTCCACGCTTTTGCAGCAGTTCCTTGCCACCGATCCTCGCAAGCTCGCGCGTTTCCCGGAGGCGCCCATCGACCGCGCGTTGGCCGATTGGGAACGGCTCGCCGCCGCGCCCNNCCGCCCTCGGAGTTCGGCCCCGCATTCGCCGAACTCGCCACGCACGTGTGGCGCGCGCGCAACCGCCTCGGTGCGGCCCCGCCCGAGGTCACGCGGCGTTCGTTGCGCCATATCGAGGCCGCGATTGAAACGCTTCGCCAACTCGAGGTGACATCGAAGGACTGGCTGAACGAACCCTACGACCCGGGCCTGCCGCTCAAGGTCATTTCCTTTCAACCCACCGCCGGCCTCGTGCGCGACACCATCATCGAGGTCGTGCGACCTGCGGTGTTCTGGCGAAACCGCCTCATGCAATCCGGCGAAGTCGTCGTCGGTCGTTCGCCCGACGAGTCCTGAACCCATCTTTAAAATACCCCATGCTTCGTTCCACTATCGATTACGGCATCGACCTCGGCACCACCAAC
>DFYA01000166.1 GCA_002382525.1 Opitutaceae bacterium UBA4094 | reverse complement strand
CCCACGGCAGCGAACTCTACTGGAGTCGCTCCGCGCACGCCGACACCAACCGCTACTCCGCCGGATTCGGCCCCGTCGCGCTCATCGCCACCGCTCACGGCTGGACCGCACCCGCCGCCGATTCTTCGCTGCCGATTGCCCTCGGACTTAATGACAACACGATGGTGTCGTCCTTCACCCAAGCCGGGCTCACGGACAGCGATGTCCTCCTCCTGCCTGCGGACCTCGAGTTCAATCCGAACCGCAAGCTGCATGTCACCGTGCCGGCGGAAAACCTGACCGGCTTCCTGCTCAAAGCCCGGGCGACCGATGGCGATATCACGAAAGCGAACGGCATGTTCTACGGCTCCTTCACCCTGCCCGACTCCCGCGTCGTCCAGGTGCGTGGCGCCCTGCTCCAGCAGCCCATCGTGAACCCGGGCACGATCATCGGTGAAGGCTTTTATGTCGTCCCCGCGGAATCGACCGACGACGAAGTCACACACGGCAAGATCCAGCTGCTCGCTCCGTAATTCCCCACGCGACGGCTTAACAACCTCAGGGATCTTCGGAGTAACTCCGAAGATCCCTGCTTTGTTTATCGGTCCCCCCAACACCCGCCTCTTCCCGTTCCTTTGTCGTCATGAAATCGTCCCGCTCTTTTAACGCCGCGCTCGCCCTGCTCGTTCTCGCCGGCGCCGGCCTCTGGGTTAACCACAACCTCCGCCACGAGGACGCTCCTCATCCCGACCACCCCGCGCCGNNCCGACCGCGCCCGCCGCCACGCCTGCGCGCGCTCCGGTGCCGTTGCCCGCCGAGGGACACACGCTCGCCGAAGCCCCCCTTCGGCCCGCCTACCGCGCCCTGTCCGGGCCGTCGCTCGGCGCCGTGCTAACCGCGGCCGACGACGCGCCGCGCCTGAGGGCCGGCCTCTCGCGAATCATCCTCGATCCCGCCCGCGCGCAGGGCGAACGCACCGAGGCGTTGGAACACCTGCTCAACCTCTCCGCCAGCGATCCCGCCGCGACGCTCGCGCCGTTGCTCGTCCACGCCGGGCTCGGCCACGCGCAATGCGACCAGATCCTCGACGACTCGCTCAACGGCACCCTCGCCTGGCAGGCCGACGCCAACCTCGCCGTCCTGTCCCATCGCAAAGACCCCGCGCTCCTCGCCCGCGCCCGCGAACACCTCGGTTTCCTCCTCGACGCCGACCACGGCGACGACCTCGCCAAATGGACGAGCGAGATCGCCGCCGCCAAGATCCGCTGGTCGGCAACCTTAGCGACGCTCTGACGCAACCGCGCGCAATGCCGGGTAACACCCCACAGATAACCCTTGAGGAAAACCGTATGCTTTCCCGCTTCGCAGGCGCTCCGCCCGCGACGTCCGCTTCAGCTTCACACCAAATGACCATTACTCGTTTCAAGACTTCCACGTTCTCGGGCTTAAGCACGCTGTTGCTCGCCGTCCTCGTCGCCTGCGCCGCACCGCACGTCCGGGCCCAGACCATTGATTTGGGCGCGGCTTCAACCTTCGCCGTGCTTGCCTCCACCACCGTGACCACCTCCGGCGCCTCTTCTGTCGTTGGCGACCTCGGTGTCAGCCCCAGCGGCACCATTATCGGTTTCTCCGGAGGCGACGTCGACGGCGTCATTCATTTGAACACGGGCACGTCGTATGACGCCCGACAGGACGCCTACACGGCGTTCAACCAGCTCGCCGCGCTGGCCTTTGACCAAGATCTTTCGTCGACCGATCTCGGTGACCGCACGCTCAACGCAGGCGTTTACTCCTACTCCTCTGCAGCCGATTTCAACGGCATGCTCACGCTTGATGCCCAAGGTAATGAAGGCGCGCTCTTCGTGTTCCAAATCGGCACCACGCTCACCACAGCCAATGCATCGTTCAACTTCGTCAACGGCGCATCGGCCGACAACGTCTGGTTCCAGGTCGGCAGCTCCACCACGCTTGGCGCCAATACCGCTTTCGCCGGAACGCTGATCGCGGACGTGAGCCAAACGCTCGCCACCGGTGTTACGGTGAACGGCCGCGTCATCGCGCTCACCGGTGCGATCACGATGGACGCCAGTCAAATCACGCTCACCTCCATCCCCGAGCCCGCCAGCGCCGCCCTGCTCGTCTCGGCCGCCGCGATGATGCTTGTCGCCTCCCGCCGTCGCGAAAACCGCCAGGCCGCCTAACACATCGTAAGCGTCATCGTTCCCCGGGTGGCGGGGAGCGTGAGTGGTCCGTTTAAACACGGCGCTTACGCTCTCCGCCCTTTTTATGTCCGAAGTTCGGCGTCGTTGCGGGGACACAAAAAACCGGAGCCCGCGTAAGGCTCCGGTGAATACGTCGATCATTCTTATTGGGCCGCGGAATGCAGGCCGCCTGCTCGCAGCCTACCTGGCTCCAATACGCTGTATCGCCGCTCAGCTGCCCGACGACAGCGAGAGGCCGAGCACCTTGAAGTCGGACGACAACTGGCGGAGCGCCTCGCGGAGCGGCACGGCATCGATATCGGCCTGATCGGCGGCGCGACGGACCGAGTTTAAACCGCCGTTCGTCAGGTCGGTCGTCAACGCCGTGCGCACGTCGGTGAGGCGCGACATGAACGGCACAAAGGCGGCGTTGGTTGTCGCGTAGCTGGAGCGCACGCGATCAAAACGCGTGGCCACGGTGTTCTTGCGCTCCGTGCTGCGCGAGCGGATGTCCTCGTCTTGAATCGTCGCGAGATCGGCGTCCCATTGCTGGAAGTAGGCCGCGCCTTTTTCCTGCATCGCGACGGCCTGCTCGCGGACGTCCTTCGCAAGCGAACTCAGTTTGTCCACCGAGCCCTCGAATTGTTTAAACTGCGGTTTGAGGTCGCTGCCCGGGTTGTTCACCAAGTCAGACAACGCCACCAGCACGGCGTCGATTTGCATCTCGCCTTTGTCGATGCTCACCGCGGTGTCCTGCAGCGAGGTCGAGGTCTTGCCGGCACGGTTGTAGTTCTTCGACGACGACGGTGAGGTCGAACAACCGCCCGCGAAAACGGTGACGGCGGCAAATACGGACAATGGCAGATAATAGGATTTCATGGTAAGCGGTGAGCTTACCGGAAATACTAGGGCGCAACGATGGGGTTTAACCCGATGCGGTCGCTTGGGGAACGGCCTCCTCGTGGGAAGCGAGCTTGCTCGCGATTGAACCGAACGCATCGCGAGCAGGCTCGCTTCCCACGTCGATCCCTCAGCGTCCCTGCAGTCCGCGCACGGCGGTGAAGACGACCGGAGCCCACTTCACCAGCGGACCCAAAAACTTCATGCGCGAACCCGCGACGCCTCTCTCCAGCGCCACCCGCGCTATCGCTCCCAGCGGCAACGACGCGATCACCGCGAGCGGTGACAGGCTCCTTGCCCAAGCGATCGCCTTGTCAGCCAAGACCAGCGGACGCGTGACGACCGCGGCAGCGACCTCGCATTCCGTGCGCAGGTGCGCGATCTCCACTCGCAGGGCCGCCTTGCGCGCACCCAAGTCGCTTAGTTCTCGGTGCGGATACATGCGCGGTCTTTTCGGAGTTCTGCGAGCGTGGCGTCGAACGGCGCGTCCTGACGCGCCAGATAACGTCGAAACGCGATCAACACCGCCACGCATGCCGCGACATAAAAGAGCGCCAGACCGCCGAGCACGGCCAGTCGGGCGCTTTCCCAAAACACATACACGAGCGCGAGGCTGGTGAAGGTGATCGCCATCACGCCACTCACCACCACCGCGCTGATCCAGATGAAGATCTGAATCATTCGGACCTTCTCCTCCTTCAACTCCAGCGAGAACAGCTCGATCCGGCGCGCGCCGCTCGCGAGCAGGCCGTCGCACAGCGCTCGGAGCGCTCCCACGAGCCCGGTCGGAGCCGATGCCGAAGTGGAGGAAGACGTATCCATTTTTCGTTACAACTTACTTGGTGCGACG